>JAGFJE010000136.1 GCA_024103175.1 Phaeodactylibacter sp. | reverse complement strand
CCCCCAGGGGGAGATAGCCTTCTCCGATTGAGGTTCCCGGGCCAAGAAAATTAAACGTAAATTAATACTGTCCGACTACTTATTTCTCACGGTATTGGAGCAAGGGGGCGTGGGCGGCAAGGGGCCGTCCACGCCCCATAAAAACATACCGGTAGCAGCGTGCAATCCTTTTACTGAACCACCACCCTCCGGTACGCTTTACCCCGGCTGCCGGCAAACTCAACAAACAACAGGCCTTTGGCCTCCACTTCCAGGGCCACCGTATGGTGGCCGGTGTGGAAGGCCTGGCTTTGGGTTGTCAGCAATTGCCCCATCGGATTGTATACGTTGATCGTTATCTCCCGGTGCTCCGGCAGGTCGAATGAGGCCGTGAAGCGCCCGTCATTCGGGTTGGGATAGACGAGGAGGGAACTCATCAACTGGAAGTCAATAACGGCATTGCCCTCACATTCCACGCAACTGCCAAAGCAGAAGGCGGTGGTGGTAATATCGGAAGTACCGACCTCGATGACGCGGTTGTTGTCCTGCGCGCATCCGGCGGGTACGGCCTCGTCGAAGCCCCAGTTCTTGCCGTTGATAAACTTGTACTGGTAAGAGGTATTACCTCCCAGTTGAGTGGTGTACTCCCAGACGCCGTCCCCATCGTCATCCGCCATGGGCGTGGCGTCGGGCACCCACCCCTGGAAGTTGCCGGCGATGTGCACGCCGTCCGGCGATACGTCCTGCTCACTCATGTCCACCCGGAAGGTAACATTATACAACCCGGAACAAGAGCTGCAGGAACTGAAACAAACGACATCGAGCACGATGGCCTCTTCGGCCACTTCCACAAAGCGGTTCTGGTTCAGGGCGCAGGCGGGGGGCACCGACTCGTCATCGCCCCACTGGTCGCCGTTGACGTATTTGAACTCGTAGGTTTGGTTGACCTCCAGCATCAGGGTAAGTTCCCAGACGCCATCACCGTCGTCATCCGCCATGGGAGTGTCGCCGGGCATCCAGTTCTGGAAGCTGCCGGCCAGGTGGACCCCCTCGGGCGCCACGGTTTCCTGGCTCATATCCACCCGGAAGGTGACATTGACGGTTGGCGTTATTACCTGATCGCAATCCATGGTGTGCTGGCCGACATCCTCCCAATAATCCTGATCGTAGACGATCCATTCGCTGTCTTCGGCATTGGTGCCGGCGCTGGCGGGCCAGGCCGGGTTGGGTTTGCAGACATTGGGCTTGCGCACCCAGGTGTGCTCGGCGCCGGCGCCGATGACGCCCGCTACGTCCCAGTTCTCCGGCACCATATCTCCGCTTTCTACTCCGATCACGTCAATAATGACCGTGTCTCCGGGCCCCATGATCTTGCACAAGGCAAAGGCCTCGTTGCCGTTGAACAGGAAGAAGGTGGGAGAAACCGGGCCGACCGTATCCGCCTGCTCCAACAGCACGGGGTCGGCATCAGGGTTGACCATTAAATAAGTTTCGCCGTTCGGCAGGGTGCCGCTCATGGGGAAATCCCTTTCCCACCAGTTGCCCTCGTTGATGATCTTCCACATTACGTAGTTGGACAGGTCGACGTCTTCGCCGGTGCCGTTGTAGATCTCCATGTATTTATTGTTGCTGGACCCTTCCCCGTACTCGCAGATAAACAGGTCCTCGGCCAGGCCGCCGCTGCAGGTGTGGCTATGCTGGCCGACATTCTCCCAGTAGTCCTGCTCATAGACGATCCACTCGCTGTCTTCGGCATTGGCGCCGGCGCTGGATGCCCATACCGGGTTAGGATCGCAGACGGTGGGCTTGCGCACCCAGGTATGCTCGGTGCCGGCGCCCACGACACCCGCTACATCCCAGTTTTCGGGCACGACATCCCCGCTTTCCACGCCGATGACATCAATGATGACCGTATCGCCGGGCGCTAAGATCTTGCAGAGCGCAAAAGCCTCATTGCCGTTAAAAAGGAAGAACGTGGGAGAGACCGGCCCAACCGTATCCGCCTGCTCCAGCAGGGCGGGGTCCGCATCGGGGTTGACCATCAGGTAGGTTTCCCCGTCTTCCAGGATGCCGCCCATGGGGAAGTCCCTTTCCCACCAGTTGCCTTCGTTGATGATCTTCCACATCACGTAGTTGGACAGGTCTACTGCCTGGCCCGTGCCGTTGTAGATCTCCATGTACTTGTTGTTGCCTGAACCTTCCCCGTACTCCGAAATGATGAGGTCGGAAAGCTGGGCGGATGCGCCCAGAGGGAGAAAGAGGCAAAGGAGAAACAGCTGTTTCAGTAATAAATTTTTCATAAGGCCTGGTTTTTACAATGATGAATTGAAAATCTTTTTCATTCAAATGCCCACAGCTTCACATCCATCAGGTGCCCGCCCTGCCTTTGTATAGCCGCCTCGTAGTTTTCCTTGTTGGTGGTTCGTTCGCTGATGGGATAGAGGAAGCGTTCGGGGATGACGAGCGATGGGTTGAAACTCGATGTGGCATTGGGCGGCACTTCCAGCTTCGGGAAGCCGGTGCGCCGGTAATCGGCCCACGCTTCGGTGGGGTTCTGCCCGTAGAGGGCAACGTACTTTTGCGTGATGATGCGTTCCAGTTTTTCTTCAAAAGTGGACAGCCCGCTGAACCCCGCGTTGAACGCCAGGTAAGCGTTGTACTGTGAAGAGGGGATGCCGTTCTCTTCCATGCTGTGGATGAGCGCCATCGTATAGGTTTGGGAGGCCTTGCCCTCTTCGCCGGTGCGCAGCAGGGCCTCTGCTTTGAGGAATTGGAGCTCGGTGAAGGTGATGAGCGCCAGGGGAGAACTCCGCTGCCCCCATACGAGCTCGGTATTGGTAAGGCTGAAGAACTCCCGCCGGCCGCTTTCTACGAACCAGTACTTACTACGGCGGGGGTCGTTCCTGGAGATCATCAGGTTGGCCAGGAAGTCGCCGACGACCATCTGCTGGGGGCGTTCCTTGCCGAAGAGGGCCAGGGGGTTGCTCTCATTGTCGATATTGCCGAAAAAGAAGGTGGGCTGCTCCGCCGCCGTCTGGAAGGCATTCTCCATCATCATCAGCGCCTCGGCGGCCGCACCGGGGTTGCGCCGGGTGAGGTGCATCAGGTAACGGGCTTTCAGCGCATAGGCCGTCGCCTGCCAGCGCCCGGGATCGCCCCCGAAGATGAGGTCGTCGCCGGCCGGGCCGCCGATGACCGGCTCCGCTCCAAAGGCGGCAATGGCCTCATCGAGCAGGCCCTGAATGCTCTGATACACCGATTCCTGGGTGTCATAGGGCGATTTCAGGCTGGCCGTGCCCTGGAGGGCCTGCGAGTACGGCACGTCGCCCCAGTAGCTGGTGGCTATTCCCAGGTTGAAGGCCATGAGCACCTTGGCAATACCTTCGTAGTAGGGCTGGTTCTCCGCCTCGGCTTTTTCGATGAGCAGGGCGCAGTCTTTCATGGCGCCGACGTATAACCCCGTTTCCCAGAACACAGACAGGGTCTGTTCATCGATGAGGTAAGTGGTGTAGCTCAGCGGCTGAGCCTCGATGCCGGTAAAATGCTGCACCACAGTGCCGGCCACGCGGCCGCCGATAGACAGTATATTCCGGGCGGACTGGGCGATGGCCGACGGCAGGATCTCATTCGGGTTGGCATCCGACTGCCGGGTGGGGTCGACGTTGATGCTTCCGAAATCGCAGGCCGGCAGAGCAGCCAGCAGCATAATGATCGGGAGGAGGTATATTTTTTTCATGATTTTCTACGCTGAGGGTTTAAAAATTCAGGTTCAGGGAGAAAGTATAGCTCCTGGTATTCGGCAGGTTGAAATAATCCCAGCCGGTGTCATTCGTGTCGCCGCGCAGGTTGGTCTCAGGGTCTACGCCGGAGTAGTCCGTATCCAGCCATAGGTTGCGCCCGCTGAACGTGACGGTAGCGCCCTGCAGGAAGACGTTGTTGAACCAGAGTTTGGGCATCGTCCAGGATAAAGTGAGCTCCCGCAGGCGCACCCAGCTGCCGTCTTCGATGTTGTCTTCGGCCAGCCCCAGGAAACCATTGCGTTTCCATTTGATGCCCGAAGCGCCGTTGGCCGGGTTGGCGAAATCTACGGGGGTGGTATTCACCTCTCCCGATTCGGTGACCCCTTCGTACACAAAGCCCGTCACCTCCCGGTCGCGCCCGCTTTCTTCACCTACACCCAGGCCGTCCATCACCCCTTTGGTGCCGTTCCAGATGTCGCCGCCCTGCCGGATGTCGATCAGGCCGGAGAGGCGCAGGCCTTTAAAGGTGAAGGAATTGCGGATGCCGGCGATCCAGTCGGGGTTGGGGTCGCCCACCTTGATCTGTTCGGTATTGATGAGGGGCCATCCGTCGGCGCCGATGATGAGCTGCCCCTGCTCATTGCGCTGGTAGGCCGTGCCGACTAGTACGCCGTAGGGCTCGCCCTCCACGATGAGGGAGGACAGGGCGGAAAAGGTGGCCAGGCTGAGCTGCTCGATGCCTTCGGGCAGTTCGGTGACCGTATTTTCAAACTGGGTAAAATTGGCGTCGATGTCCCAGCGGAAATTGGTGGTGCGCACCGGGTTGATACCCACCATCAATTCAATGCCCTCATTGACGATCTCGCCGGCATTGACGGGAGCGACGATGAAGCCGGAAGGGGCGGAGACCTCCGCTTCCACGATGAGGTCGGTGGTGGTGGCCTTGTAATAGGTGAAATCTACATTGAGCGCCCCAGGAAGAACTTGAGGTCGGCGCCGGCCTCGAAGGTGGCCGTGGTTTCCGCCTTGAGGTTGGCGTTGCCGAGCGTGCCGGCGCGCTCGAAGGCATTGGCGCCAAAGGCGGGAAACTCGTTGGCGGGCAGCAGGTTGTCGCCGTCGGCGGCGGCCCGCTGGAAGTAGTTGGCGGTGAGGTAGAGCCCTGCATCATTACCCACTTCGCCGTAAGAGGCCCGGATCTTTCCGTACGACAGGATCTTGTTGTCGGTCAGGCCCAGCAGTTCGGTGAACTCCAGCCCGGCGCTCACCGTCGGGTAGAAAAAGGAGTTGTTCTCCTTTGGCAGCGTGGAAGACCAGTCGTTGCGGCCGGTGAGGTTGAGGAAGGCGATGTTGCGCCAGTTCAGTCGGATGTCGCCAAAAACGCCGTACAAGCGGCGGCGGGAGATGGACTCGTTGGTCTCGATATTGGCGGCGTTACTGATGTGGAAGAAGCCCTGCTTAGTCATTTCATTGCCGCTGACGGTCCGGGCTGTGAATTCGGAGTCGAAGAAGTTGTGGCAGAAGGTGGCGTCCAGCCGGAAGTCCTCGCCCAGGTCTTTATCGATGAGCAGGAGGAAGTCCGAATTGAGGTCGGTGGAAAGCCGGGTTTGCAGGTCGATGCGGCCGTTGACCTCCGACCCGGAGTGGATGTCCCATGCGGCTTCCCGTTTGTCGGAGTAGTGGTCGAGGCCCAGTTTGTAGGAGGCGGCCATCCAGGGCGTGATCTCGTATCGGAGGCTCAGGCTCTGAATGACGCGGTTGACCTCATCGGTGAAGGGCACGCGGTTGACCGACCAGTAGGGGTTGTCGTAGCGGTCGCTGCCCCGGTAGGCGCGTTGTTCGCCGTCGGGAAATATATACGTGCTGGGGTCGCTGGCGGCCTCCCTGCCGGTTTTGCCGTCGCCGTTGTCAAAGCTGACCGGTGTCCGGTACAGGCCGATGCTGACGCCGGAGAGGGCATTGCCGCGGTTCTTGCGGTCTCCGCCGGAGCGGACGACGGTGGTGTTGGAGCCGGCCGAGAGGCGTTCGCTGAGTTGCACATCGAAGTTGCCCTTGAAGGAGTACCGGCCCCAGTCGGACCGGGGCACGATGCCTTGCTGGTAGAACTGGCCGGCGGAGAGGTAGTAGGCCAGCCGTTCGGAGCCGCCGGCCACGGAGACGTTGTTGTCGAAGGTATGGCCGTTATCGAAGAAGTCTTCCTCCGGGCGGTAGATGTTGGCGGGCTGGCCGTTGCCCTGCCCCAGGGGTACGAGGCGGCCGTTGCGGTCGTAGGGGTAATTATCGTCGCCGTCGTATTCCAGCTGGTCCATGGGTGGGCCGTAGCTGTTGGCTTCCGCCGTTTCCGGGCCGCGGTAGACGGCTTCGCCGCCGGTGAAGGTGCCCTGAGCGTAGGTGTATTGGCGGGCGGGAAGCTTATTGGCCTGGCTCAGCCCGTAGGCCGATTTGATCGTGATGCGGGGCTTGCCCGCCTTGCCGCGCTTGGTGGTGATGACCACCGCTCCATTGGCGGCGCGGATTCCGTATAGGGCGGTCGCCGCCGGCCCCTTCAGGATGCTGATGCTCTCGATATCATTGGGGTTGATGTCTATGGCACGGTTGGAGACGTCGACGCCGGCGGCGGCATTGCCGGAGGAGGAATTGTCGATGGGCACGCCATCTACGATGAACAGGGGTTTGTTGCTGCCGTTGATGGACTTGTTGCCCCGGATCCGGATATTGGCCCCCGCCCCCGGCGCTCCCGAGGCCGTTGTGACGAACACGCCGGCAGTCTTGCCGCTCAGGGCGCTGACGATGTTGGCCTCGTTGGCGTTCTCGATCTCCTGGCTGCTGACCTCTTCTACCGAATAGCCGAGGCTGCGCCGGTTGGCCTCGATGCCCACAGCGGTAATGACAACCTCATCCAATTGGGTGGCCGCCTCATTCAGCCAGACGTTGACCACCTCCCGGTTATTGATTTCCACTTCCTGAGGTTCGAACCCGATATAGCTGAAGACGAGCGTATTGAACTCCTCCGGCACCCGAAGGGAGTACTTCCCGTCGATATCCGTCACCGTGCCTGTGGATTCTCTGCCCTTCACCACTACAGTAACGCCGATGAGGGGTTCGCCCGTGCGGAAGTTGGAAACCACGCCGGTAACGAGGCGGTCGGGAACGACAGGCAGGGGGGGAGGAGTCGGGGCCGGCGCCGGGGCTTTCTTCGTTGAGGAGAGGCTGCCCTTCGGCTTTTTGGCCTTTTTGATAACAAAATTCTGCTTGTCGACCTGCTGGTAGCGGAGGTTGGCCGCAGGCAGTATTTCATTGAGCAACTGCCGGGTATCTTTCCGGAGGTCTACCTCAGCAGAGGCAGTTGCCCCTTCCAGAAGGGAGGGCTCGTAGAGAAAGAAGACCCCTTTTTCCGTTGCCACTTGCTCCAGCAGGCCGGTGAGGCTTTGTTTCTCGTGCCGGTTCTGGCGCTGCTTGCCCGGCTCGGCCTGGGCCAGTGTCTGGGCCGCGGCAAAGCCATTCGCAGTAGTGAATGCCAGGGCCAGGGCCAGGCTTTTTAAAGTAAGTGTAAAGTTTCTGGACATGGATCTAATGTTTTTTGATTGTGAGCTTTAAGCCATCGGAAAGGCGGCAGAGGCGCTTACCTGCCTTCGATCTTCAACACTCCGCCTTCTTCCTGTATCTTCACATCCAATAGTATTTCCAGTGCTTGCAGCAGTACGGCCAACTTTTCGGTTGATACTTGTCCGGAGACTCTTCGATCCAGTAAACTTTCTTTGCCCACCCTGGAAGGCAGGCCGAATTCGTCTTCTATGCGTTGCAGCACTTCGGAAAGCGGCGTATTGTCGAACAGCCAGCGGTGGTTTTTCCAGCTTGCCTGCTCTGTCGCCCTGTCCGAAGCGATGCGGAAGGTGTTTTTTTCGCCGTCAAATTGAGCGGACTGGCCCGGTTCCAGCAGGGCAGTGGCGCCGGTTTGGGTTTCCGTCAGGCGGACGCTGCCTTCCAAAAGGCCAACCACGGGGTGGTTCCGGCGGGCAAAGACGTTGAACCGGGTGCCCAGCACCTCGGTTTCCACACCGGCGGCGGAGACGATAAAAGCTTCTCCGCTTTTTTTGTGCCTGACGTCAAAGAATGCTTCGCCCTCCAGTTCGAGCCGGAGTGTTTGCCCGCTTTTCCAGGTTTCAGGATAGCGCAGTTCGGAGTTGGCATTCAGGGTGGCGGCCGAACCATCGGGCAATTCCAGGGTGCGCAGTTGCCCGAAGCCGGTGGCCGCCGTTGTCCATACCGGCTCCACAGGGCGCAAGAACAGCCACCATCCGGCGGCCAGCAGCACCATGATGGCGGCGGCAGCTCCTGCCCACCAACGGCGCCGGTGGAGTGGCCGTACGGTAGCCTCCCGGCCCTCCAGGCCGAGCTGCTGCATAAGCGCCTGCCATTCCTCTTGTTTCTTTTGTTCGGGGACTTCAATTTTCCGGAATGCTATGCCGGTAAGCATCAGTTTCGCTTCGTCCATCAAAGTAGCGTATGCCGGGTTTTCCGTTCGCCAGGCTTCCCATCTCAGGTAGTCTGCTTCGTTGCTTCGTTTTGCCCAGTTCTCAAAGCTGGGGTCAGCAAGAAATTGCTCCAATTTCATTGAGTTCTGCTGTTGTAAAGATGATCGTTTGGCGCTTGGCCTTTTCTGTAAAAGGAGGGCAGGAGGAAAGTTATACTCTATGAGGAGGAACTTTTTTTAAAAAAAATTCAGGTCATTCCTTTCCCGCAGTTTCAGGATGGCCTTGTGGGCGTGATTGATGACCGACTGGTAGTTGATGTCTATGACTTCCGCGATTTCCTGATAGCTCAGGTTTTCGTAATATTTGAGAAAGATGATCTCCCGTTGGCGGGGCGACAGGTTGTTCAGGGCGCGGGCCACCATTTGTTTTTGCCGTAGATGAGCGTCTTTCAGTTGCAGTTCCTCCGGTTCGAAGGCCAGTTGCTGGCCGAGACGGTCAATTTCGACGAACGAGTCTTGTTTCCGGAGCAGCCGGCAACAATGGTTGCGCACCGCCCGGAACAGGTAGGCCCGCACTACCACATCGGAAGACAGCCGGCGGCGGTACTGCCACAGGTCGGCAAAAGTGTTTTGCAGGGCGTCTTTCGCCAGGGCCTCCCTTTGCAGCAGCTTTACGGCATACGCAAACAACGGGCTGTAAAAATGATCAAAGAGGAACTTCAATGCAGCAGGGTCGCCGTTCTCTCGCAGGGCTCTCCAGTTTTTTTGTATATCGTTGGCATGCTGCATCCTCACAAGGTATAAAATTTCCTTTTGGGCAGTCAAACGGCCGGGGGCCGCACCGGCCTTCCTCTTGTGAAGATAACAGTAATCGGGGTATTTAGAGGTGATGCCCGTCACCGGAAAAGGAAAGGGCTACAAAACCACCTCCATTTTCACCGGCCCGTACAATATTCTGGATCATGCGCACGATATTCATGCCTTTTCCTCTTTTAGCGGCCGCCTTCCTTTTTTTCAGAATGCAAAAAAAGAGCCTTCCCCGAAGGACAAGGCTCTGCAGGCAAGTACTTCCGGCACTAGCCTGTTAATCGGCGCAAATAAAGAGAAACCAAATTCCTATCCTTAAAGGAAAAGGATCCCAATAGTCAGGAGTATCAGCAGGCCGAAACCCAGGAAAAGCCAGACTGTGGATTTTCTGGTTGTTGGGTTTGCAAGTAATAGAACTATCAATACTGTTACCACAACCTTGTGGATTACAGATAATGTACCGGTGTAAGCCGCCTCATTCAACACCTGAACAACGAACAGGATGAGGCTGACTGCCGCCAAAATGAGAAGAGCGTTTTTTATAGACATGGTTGTAAAGTTTGGTTACATTTCGCCGCAGGGGGTGGTGCATCCCGGGGGTACATACCGGTCGCAATCCCTGATCGACCTGTAGCACCTGTACAGGCCGTATCCATATCCTGTAAGGCCTCCGAGTATTCCACCCAAAGTCGTGGTAAAAGCGCCCCCATAAATTCCGAAACCTGCTCCTGTTCCTACGCCGCTTAGGGTGTTCCAGCCAACGTCGACCAGGCAATCCCAAACGATGTCGTCGTAGCATTCTCCACATACTATATGGCATGGCGGAGGGGTTCTGCTAATAATGGAGTTCTCAAACAGGCTGTTGATAATGCTGTAGAACTGAACCTGTTCCAGGTCTTCAAGGGCCGGGTAGGCGTGGGCCAGGCTGTCAACTAAGCTGCTTTGGGCTTTGCCGTAGGCAAGCGCGGCTTCTTCAGATTGGAACCCATAGAGGCTCAGCACCTGGAGGTATTCCTTTTCGGTCAGTTCATTGCCTGAACTGATCTTTTCATCGAGCCGGTCCAGATACTCTTTGTCTTCAAAAGCCTTCACGTTCTCTACGAAAAGGGTGCTCCTGTATTTGAGGTCTTCGATGAGGCGGATAAAGTTCTTGTCGTTTTTCAGATTCATGTAAAGCTGGTCCAATCCGGTGGTTAAGGCTTCGCTTTCTTTTCCCTTCGGTATGTTTTCATCTACGGTTTCGTTGCAGGAAAATAATACCAGCAGGAGGGATAAAAATAAAAACTTTTTCATGGCACATTTTTTTTGAATGACCCCTACTCTAATTTTAGGTGCTTTTCGGGAAATACCTCACCATCTGAACAATGCATTGATTCAGGATTTACTCTGTTATACTTGTTGCGACAGCAACATCTGTTTTTCAGTGATCCATTATCAGATTAAAAACCGTACCGCCAGAAAATGCTCGCTATCAAGTATGCTGTACCGGCCGCGGTGGATAGCCGCTGCCGGAAGCCCCAGGGAGCCGTACAGAAATCCGGGCAGGGGATAGGCCTCCTCCACCAGGAAGTGCCCCTGGCCGAAGTGTTGACGCCGTGTTTGTTCGCTGAGGCTGGCCGACAGGAATGCCAGTTCCAGCAGGCCCGCTCCGGGGGTGAAAGCCAGGGCCAGGCCGCCGCATTTCCGGCATCCGCTGTTTTTCGGGCGGCCCCGGGCCCGGGCGATCTCGATCCGGCAAATGCCGTAATTGACACACTGCCGGCTCGGTACACCAAACTCCACTTCTACCAGTAATTTTAATGCACTCCGGCCGGCCTGGCCCGGCAGGAGGGTGTTTATTTTCCTGGTCATTTTTTGTTTCCTTGGTCAAAATTATAGATATTTAAGCTCCAATAAAAGGACAGTTCGTCCCGTCTGCGCTAGGGGTAATTTTCTTCAAAATCAACTTTAAACTCGGGTAAAAACCTGATCCTTAGTATTTTATAGCTGCGCTGAATTTAAAAAACCAACCACTTTTTTTGCTGATGTATGCTGGTGCGGCGGCCTGTGTCGCCACAGGATGCCGCCCGTACCGGTAGAAATGTGCCGCCAGAGGGCTGGGCTGCCGGTATGCCGCCGTTGGCCAAAGTGCCGGCCAGCGTCCGTCGTCCTGCAGCCCGTTCTGCCCTCACAGGTCGAGGTCTTCCTGTATGATCTCGCCCGTCCGGACGGAATGAGGCAAAGGGCCTGATCGGGCCCGGCAGCGGCGGAATGGTATCGGGATAGCTGGGTATAGTGTAAAAAGGACCATGGCAGTAGGTGTTTTGGGTTTTTAAATGAGCTTGTTGCCCAAAATTAGGGCATTAATTCCATCCAGTCCAGGACAGCCAACCGCACTTTTTCATCGGCAAAAAGCGAGGTGTTTTCAGAAAAAAATTATTTAAAGCCCTGAAAGGCAGTGCATTGTGTTGTCTGTGGGCTAAGCAAAATGAAAACTTTGGTTGGATGAAAACGCTCCTGGAACTGGCCCGCATCGCCACAAAAAGTAAGCTTCGGCGCGTCGAAGTGCTCTCCATTGAGGCAGAGAACAACAAAAAATTGATGAAACTTTATGACGCCCTCTGTACCGGGAAGGTGGAAACGGATGAGGAAGCTCAGCGGTATTTGTATGGCGTCAAACGAAAGCCATCTACCTTTCGCAACCTAAAATCCGGACTGAAGAAGCGGTTGCTGAACAGCCTGCTCTTCATTCACCTGTCCGACCCTTCTCTGAACGAACAGGAAAAAGCCTATTACCAATGCCAGAAAGACTGGGCGGTGGTCAAGGTATTACTGCGGCGGGGAGGGCGGCCCCTGGCCATTAAGCTGGCGGAGAAAACCCTCCGGGAAGCGCGGCGTTTCGACCTGACCGAAATTGTCGTGCAGGCCAGCCAGGTGCTTCGCTTTCACTACGGCGCCCGCACCGGGGATATGAAGAAAATGAAAGCGTATGGCCAGCTTCATAAGCGGTACCTGGAAGCCTGGCGGCACGAATCCCTTGCCGAAGAGTATTATGCCCTGCTGGTCGCCGATTACATCAAGGAGCGTTCGGTAAAGGCGGGGGCCAGCCGCCTGGCGATGGAATATTACGAGCGCCTGAAGGGCGCCATGGCGGAATTTCCAACCTATCGCCTTCTTTTTCTGGGGCACCTGATCCGCATCATTGCCTTTCGCTCGGTCAATGACTACCAAATGACGGTGGAGGCCTGTGAGGAGGCCATCCGCGCCTTCGAGGCAAAAGATTACGAGGTGAAAACCCCGATCTACACTTTTCTGCACCAGCAGATCCTGGCCCATATTCAACTGAGGCAATTTGAAGAAGGCAACTGCACTGCCCGAAAAGCGGCAAAGCTCATCCCCGGAGGCTCCGTCAACTGGTTCATCAATATGGAGATGCTGATGATCCTTTCGTTGCACACCCGGCGGTACCAGCAGGCCGCCGAGGTGTACCTGGAAGCCATCAGCCACCCCCGGTTCTCAAAATTGCGCGCCATCGACAAGGAACAATGGCGGATCAACGGCGCCTACATCCACTTCCTTCTGGAAACCGGCAAGGCCTCCCTTGAAGCGGATAACGGCCGGCTCAGAAAGTTCCGCCTGGCGCGTTTCCTGAATGAGGTGCCGGTTTTCTCCCGCGATAAACAGGGCATGAATGTGGCCATCCTCATCATTCAAACTCTCTTTCTCATCGTCAAAAAGCGGTACAGCGACGCCATCAACCGGATCGACGCCATCGACAAGTACCGCACGCGCTACCTGGTCCGGGACAAGGCCCTCAAGCGCAGCAACCTCTTCGTCAAAATGCTGTTGCAGATCCCGCTGAGCAATTTCCACAAAGCCGCTGTCCTGCGCCGGGCCGAACCGTATTATGAGCAGCTCAGAGCCATTCCGCTGGAGGTGGCCAACCAGACGCATGGCATCGAGGTCATCCCGTATGAGGACTTGTGGGAGTTCGCTTTGGAATCGCTGGATTTGAAGTTCCACAAGCGGCGGAAGCGATGATTTCAATCTTTCTACCTGGAGAGGACAAAGCTGGGGTGTTTAAAGGCCTCCAGGGCATATAGTTCGGCTTGTACTTTCAGCTTCCAGGCTTCCTGCCTGTCGGGATTGGTATACACTTCCGAATCATACTGGTCCTGCATGCGGTAGAGTTCTTCATTGGCCTCCTGGAACAGATGTTCCATTCTGTTGTTCCATTCCCCCAGGCTGATAGCCTTTTCCTGCACCCTTTGGCGGAGCTTCCGGGCATGCCATTCCGTGATGTCAAAATGCAATTGTTCATGTTCGAGGGTAAATTGCAGGCCGCTCGTATCGGCGATATAGGATTTTCGGCAGTCGAAAACCGATTCGATACTAACCTGGAGGCGGGGGGGAAGCCCGGCCAGGGTGGCTGCTTCCACCTTTATCCCGCTAAAGGTGACTGCGGTGAAGGGGTGGTTGTCCGTGGGGCCTTTAAAATCTTTTGCCTGCAGTTTGCCCTCTTGCCGCCAGCCGATCTCGGACTCGTAATCCGAGATGTCGGGGCTGTAATACACATCGGCCCTGAGGCGGTGGCAACTGCTCCAGGCGTCCGGCTTTTTGTGTTCAGTGACGTGAACGAGATTGCCGCCGGCTTTGCGGGCTTGTTCTTTCGCCAGGGCGGCAATGAAGAAATATTCACAATTGAGCGTAAAGCCACCTTCGCCGATAGCGATGGTACTTACTTTTTCCAGGCCGGCAGGGTTAAAAGCGGCTCCTTTTTCCAGCAGAACGACGTTTTCATGGGAGGGCAGTGCCGGGCGCTGATGGAGGAGAGTGGACTGTACTCTGGGAGCACAGGCAGAGAAGGCCGTACAGGCAGCCCAAAAAAGGAAAGAATTGATCTTGTTAATCATGTTGTGTAAAAGTGGTTATCCGGATCGGCAGCAGGCAATAGTTGACCTGCGCCGTAAATGACGGCATAACCGGATACCGGCCACTAGCGGGAAAAAATTACCAGGAAAACAAAAACAGCGGCGGCAGCAACAACAGCATACAAGCTGCGATGAGAATGAGCAGCAGAGGCGTAAACCACTTCACCCATATATTGTACGGCACCTTGGCCACCGCCAGTATCCCCATCGTCACTCCGCTGGTGGGGATGATCATATTGATGAGGCCGTCGCCAAACTGGAAGGCCAGCACCGCCGTCTGGCGGCTGACGCCCAGCAGGTCGCTCAGCGGCGCCATGATGGGCATGGTGAGCGCCGCCTGCCCGGAACCGGAGGGCACGAAGAAGTTGAGGAAGGTCTGAAAGATGAACATGATCTCCACGGTGATGGCGGTGGGCAGCCCTTCCGAGGCGGAGGCAATGCTGTTGAGGATGGTGTCGATGATGCGGCCGTCTTCGGCGATGACGATCAGGCCTTTGGCCAGGCCGATGACCAGCGCGGCGGTGATCATATCTCCGGCGCCGTCTTTGAAAGCCTTGACGGCCCCGTCCAGGTCGAGCTTGCCGACGATGGCGGCGGCCACGCCCATAGCGATGAACAGGGCGGAGATCTCGTTGATGTACCAGTGCCAGCTGCTGACACCGGCCACGAGCAGGGCCAGGGCCGCAGCCAGGATGAACAAGACCAGCTTGTGGCGGGTGGTAAACCCTTCGCCCGCATCCTCGTCGAGGTGGGAAATATCCCGCTCTTCATCGATCTCGTACATGGGGCTGATGGTTTTGTCCTTTTCCACCCGGTTGGCGTAGCGCATGATGTACACAATGGCAATGATGGTCACGATCACCCACACGATCAGCCGGTAGCCCATGCCGCTGGCGGGCGCCAGCTCGGCGATGCCCTGCGCCACGCCAATGGTGAAGGGGTTGATGAAGGCCCCGGCGAAGCCTACGCCCGCCCCCACAAAGGAGATGGCCAGCCCTACGATGGAATCGTACCCCAGCGCCAGGCTCAGCGGAATGGTGATCAGCACAAACACCAGCACTTCCTCACACATGCCGAAAGTGGCGCCCGCCAGGGAAAACAAGGTGATGATCAGCGGGATGATCCACTTTTTGTATCCCGGCTTCTGCTCGCTCAGCCGGATGATGTCGCGCAGGCCGGCATCGACCGCCCCGGTGCGGGTAAGGATGTTGAAGGCGCCGCCCACCAGAAAGACGAAGCCGATGATCTGCGCCGCCGAGATGAACCCCCGGATGGGCCCCATGAAGAAGTCGCCGATTCCCTGTGGGCTGGGTTCTACCTTTTGATAGGAGCCCGGGACGATAACCTCCCGGCCGTCAACCGTGGTGCGGCTGAACTCGCCGGCAGGAATGATCCAGGTCAGGATGATGAAGGCCAGCATGATGGCCATGATGATGACGATGCTGTCCGGGAATTTCTTGAAGAGCCTCATAGGTGGTGTTCGTCGTTGGTTTGTCCAAACATAGGGAGTTTTGGGGAAATTCTTGACAAAGTGGGTTGTAAAGTCCGCTTAAAGTCCGAGCGCAATAGTAAATTGCGCCCCGACAACGCGGCCAGCAATAGAACAAAGTTTGGGACTGTTTTTTGGAACGGCCCTTTTTTCACAACCCCCGCAGTTATCAGTTGCTGGTTATTGTAATCGCCTGGAGCCTAACCCCGTGGTTGTCAGCAATTCTACCCTGAGCCGGGCCGAAGGGAACCAACAACCACCCGCGGCTTGCAGCGGGACTAATAACTGCCCCGGAACTTCGTTTCGGAGGCACTAGAAGTAGGCCCGGGCAACCAGATTTGGCTGGCGGCCGGCGAACTTCCCTTTCCGGGAAATTGTCTTCAATTATGTTTATCTTGTAGAAAAAATAGCCGTATGGCATCCAGTGCAGAGACAGAAACCAAAGTGATGAGCCCAATCCGGGAAATAGCTGAGTTTGGGCCCTTGATCCTGGATAAAGCTTTATCCAGGGAAGAGTTCATTGCGCTTTCCTCCCGATATCCCGATTTACGGATGGAACGGGAGAAGAGTGGAAAAATCACGATTATGTCACCTGTAAAAGGAGGTTCAGGCAACCGAGAATCTATTGTCATTTTTTTCCTAACCCTATGGTGGTTCAACCATCGAAAGGGAAAAACCTATAGCTCGGCCACAGGTTTTGAAATCCCCGGTGGAGCGATTAAAAGTCCGGATTGTGCCTGGGTCAGCCCTGGAAATTTAGCTAAGCTTACATTAGAAGAACAGGAAAATGACTTCTTGGGCGTAATTCCAGACCTCGTTGTTGAAGTGCGCTCCAAAACCGACCGCCTGGCCAAGCTGAAAAAGAAAATGAAGAACACCTGGATGAAGAACGGCGTGCGCCTGGCCTGGCTGATCGACCCCTACGAGGAGAAGGCCTACATCTACCGCTCCAGCGGGGAGGTGGAAACCATAACCGGCTTTGAGGGCAAAAAACTGACGGGAGAGGACGTGATGCCCGGCATGGAGCTTCCGCTGGAGGAACTGCGGATCGCGGAGAAGTAGAACGCGAAATACCTTCTGAGGCTGTTTAGAAATGTGTGTCTTTAAAACGCTAGCATTCTATGGCTGGACGAGTTCGGTGTTCGCTGTTCGCAACAGTGGCAGGCTGCTTGGGCCTACCTGTTGCTAATAGGGTCCAACCTTAGACGGATAGCCCTTTAAAAGAAAAAAAACCTCTATTTTCAGTGTCCTGGCGCCCGTCCCTGCAGCCGGGTAAAAATAGCGCCCGTCCTCGCATCCCGGCCGGGTAAAAACACCGCCCGTCCTCGCCACGTCTGTTATCGCAGCCGGATAAATTCCTCAGCGTTCGACTGAACTCACGCCGAAGTCTCACGCCGAAGTCCGGGTAAAAATTCCGAACAGCGCCCACCTTCTGTTACCCTTTCACAAACTTCCTGACCAGAATTCTTCCCCCTACTTTCACCTCTAAGAAATACACGCCGGCCGCCAGCCCTTCCAGGCTGAGCTCCTGCATGTCCCCGGCTTCCCGGCGTAGCACCTGCCCGTAGGCATTGCGCAGCTCCAGCCCTTCCATCCGGTATTCACCCGCCCATTTCAGGAAAAGCCGTTCTACGGCGGGGTTGGGGAAAACCGCCAGATTGGCCGGGAGCGGCTCCGCGGTAGTGTTCAGCACGGCCGCGCAATTCGGCCCGGTATCGAAAGCCTTCATCAGCTCTCCGTCCAGTACGTACCAGTTCTGCCACTCCCCGCCGCTGCCGGTTTGCCAGTCGTTGAGGTCGAAGGCGCCGTCGCCGATGGTGGTGGCGGGCAAGGCGTACACTTTGACGGCGCTGTGGCCTCGGTCCCAGGTGAGGGGCGTTCCCGCCTCCATGGTTTCCGGCAGGAACTCCTCCTGGCAGTTGGCCTGCAGGAAATACACGAGGTCTTCGGGATATTCAGGGAATTCTCCGAAGGCGCGCGCCAGGCCGAACTCGTCGATGGCCACGGCGGTGTATTCATTGGCGGCGATGCCGAAAGAACGCGTATTGTACTCCTGCGCGATGCGCGCCAGCATGCCTATGTGGCGCCCCGGGCGCTCCCGCTGTTCGTAGTGGGTGTCGGTGACGAGGTATTGGGTGTAGGGGACGTCCAGGAAGTCATTACACCCCAGGATCTCATAATCCGGATGGTAGGGGTTGCTAAGCGCCTCTTCCGCATCCAGGGAAGAGCCGGAGGGGGTGTAGTAGCACTGCCCCAGAATGGCCATGCCGGCGCTGGCGCCCCCCACAGTGGCGCCCTTCTCGTTGATCAGGTAATTGATGGCCTCCTCTACCGGCGTATCTTTCCAGTAGGAGTAGTAGTCGAACTGGTCGCCGCCGGCGATGAAGAGGCACTCGGCGTTGCGGATGCGGTTGACCACATAGGGGTCGTTGGCGGCTTCGCCGGAATCGAAGCGGATAGTCTCAACGGAGTTGACATCAACGCCCAGGTCGAGGTAGAAATACAGGTTGTACCCGTCCGACCCGCTGGCGCGGATGACGACCACGTCGCCCCCGCCGGCCCGGCTGAGCATCCACTGCATGGCCTGGTCGTTGTCGCCGCCGCCCCCCGCCAGGACGATGCCGGGCAGGAAGTTGTCCGGTTGAACGTCAGCAGTGTCTCCGGTTATCCAGTTGGTGTAGCCCTGGCAGAA
>JAGFJE010000721.1 GCA_024103175.1 Phaeodactylibacter sp. | reverse complement strand
TACGCCACCCGGGATGAAGTGAGGAACCACCCCGTCCCGGAGGCCCTAACGATCGTTGCCCTCTGGCTGGGAGAAGATTTCCTCAACGGCGACCTCTTCACCCTGGCAGAGGACGTATCCATACAGTTCAGCAGGAAACGAAAACCACGCCTGTTTTTCCGCCCGCCCAGCCATCAGGAGACGCCTTCCAAAAAACACAACCGCCAGAAGCAGTACCTCATAGAAGCAAAGGACAACCCCTACCTCCACCCCATGGGCATCAGCAGCGCCAGCGGCAACATACTGCCGGCCCGCCAGGCCAAATACCGGCAGATCAACAAATACATCGAGATCATCGACAGCCTGCTGCAGCAACACCCCCTGCCGAAAGATCCGCGCATTGTGGATATGGGGTCCGGCAAAGGCTACCTCACCTTTGCCCTTTATAACCACTTAACCAACAACCTGGGCTTAGCCCCTACCATAACCGGGATTGAACTGCGCCAGAAACTGGTGGACTTCTGTAATGAACTGGCAAAGGAATCCGGCTACGCCAACCTTTCCTTCCTCGCCCAGGATATAAACGACTTCCGGCCGGAGCGCATCGACATGCTCATCGCCCTGCACGCCTGCGATGTGGCCACCGATATCGCCATCGCCAAAGGCATCCATTCCGGAGCGGAGATCATCATCGTGGCGCCCTGCTGCCACAAGCAGGTGCGCAAACAAATGGCCTGCCAGACGGACATGCAGGCCATCCTGCGGCACGGCATCCTCGAAGAACGGCAGGCCGAGCTGATCACCGACGGCATCCGGTCTCTGCTGCTGGAAGCTCACGGCTACCAAACCAAGGTATTCGAGTTCATCTCCACCGAACATACGGCGAAGAACCTGATGATCGTAGGTGCCAAGGGGAAGAAGAATGAGGAGGCGCTGGGGCAGGTAGAGGCGATCAAGAAAACGTATGGGATAGGGTTTCATTATCTGGAGGGGTTGTTGTAGGGCATTTCAGCCTTTTTTCCTATTAAGTTAAGCGCCCCGGCCAGATAACAAACTGCACGGAAAAGAGGATATTCGTAAAAATTCCACTAATCATGAACACGATACCGCAATTTAAGCAAGCCCTCGCTTAACGACAATGTAAGATGTGATTTTTTTTTGGGGATGGGCCAGCCGGCCAGGCGGGCGCCTGCGCGCTATGGCTTTCCAGGAAAAACGTGCCGCGGTTTCCTTCCTACTTCCGCGTCATCACCGCCTCCCGCGCCGCCTTCATCGGGATGCCAATGCACTTTTTCTCCATGTATGCCAGCATCCTCTCCATCAGCTCGCGGGTCTGCCCGTCGAGCATTTCCACCTCTTTGCGGAAGACTTCGTTTACGGCTTTGTGGCGGACGGCTTTTATTTCGGTGGGAACGCGCCGCATGGCAATTTCCAGCTGGCGCTGCTTCAGCAGGGCGGGAAATTCCTGAAGGTATTCCCTGAGAATATTTTTGGCTTCCTCGATCTCCTGCTCGCGAAAAGCATGGTTGGCCTTTGCCAGGTGGCGCAGGCCTTCTATCTCGATGTAATTAATATCGTTATTTTCCACAACCTCTTCCGAAACGTTGTGGGGGACCGACAGGTCGATCACTACTTTGCGTCCCGTTTCGCCCTGAAGCAGTTGGGTGTACAATTCTGGCGTGACCACCGCACGGGTGGCGCCGGTGCAGACGATCAGGCAATCGAAGCCTTCCGTGAAGGCGGGAAGAGCATCCAGCGAAAGCGCCTTACCGTCCAGCATGTCGGCCAGCTGTTCGGCTTTGGCGAGGGTGCGGTTGAAAACGGTTATGTTGGTGAACGCGTGTTTGACGAGGAACTTTCCCACCAGCTGGTTGGTCTGCCCGGCGCCGATGATCAGGATACGGGCATCTTTGTTCAGGCCGGAGTTTAATAGCTTCTGTACGGCAAGCGAAACGACGGAGACCGGTTTCTCACCGATCCGGGTATTGGAATACACCGCTTTGGCGGCGACAACCGCCTGCTGATAAGCAAGCCGGATAAAATTGCCGGCAAGGCCCCATTCCCAGCATTGGTCAAATGCTTCCCGGAGCTGGCGAAGGATCTGGCGCTCGCCGATAACCAAAGAGTCGATCGATGCGGAAACTTCAAGAAGGTGCTCAAGAGCGGCTTCCCCTTCCAGGCACTGTACGACATCTTCGGCCTGGTTCAGGGTTGTGGCAGGCAACTCAGGGTTGACGGATTGGAAAAAGCCGGAAACAAATTGTGCATCTAAAGGCCGGGCAGTAGTAAAGAAATACATCACCCGGTTGCAGGTAGGAAGGTACAGCAACTCATCGAGCTGAAACCCGGCCTTAAGCGCTTCCAGGCGCTCCCGGAGCGCGCTGTTATCCGCTGCCTTAATGACAAAATCACCAATCTCCCTGAGTTTGGTGTGCTTGTGTGTTACGGTGAGTATTTTGTAATTCGCCAACATAATGCCCAATCTATAGTTCCAGGTTTAATATGCAAAAATAAATCCCCGTTACACACCTAGTGTCATGAGACTGCAACAAGGTTAAACAAAACTATTATCGAGGTGGTGGAGGCTAGATGACAAATATCACTTGAGGAGGTGATATTTTACTATTTTGTGATAAATATCACGCCACATCGGGAGATAAATCACAAACTAAACTTACTTTAAGGTATTAAAAAACAGAATTTTGAATATTAAAAATAATGTTAAATTAACACCTGCTGCCACTACGCCTCATGATAAGGGCTGCATTGTCATGCCTTTGTAAAAAAATATAAACAAGGAGGCGCCCAAGCTTTTTACTTGATCTTTATCTGCTCCGCGGCATTGACGAAAAGGGTAT
The DNA here is from genome assembly GCA_024103175.1 of Phaeodactylibacter sp. Lineage (GTDB taxonomy): Bacteria > Bacteroidota > Bacteroidia > Chitinophagales > Saprospiraceae > JACJXW01. The sequence goes on along the minus strand of JAGFJE010000721.1, from coordinate 6,574 downwards.
TTCCGATGCCTTCATAGCCTTTGAACACGGCGGCGCCTTCATGGCGGGCCACCTCTTCCCGGAAACCGATGATGGTCAGGTCGGCGTCTCTTGACTTTTCAGCGATAATTTCCCGGGGGTCGATCTCCGGTTTGCGGGGGATGATCTCGATGTTATGCGGGGCAATAGGCAACTGGCCGGCCTCGATGAGGCTGTACAGCCGCTGGCGTTCTTCATCGGCAGTTTCCTCCGGGTAGATGGCGAAGATTTTGATGTGCCCGTGTTTCCATTCGCGGTGGCCGAGGATGATATAGGCCAGGAGGATCATCAGGTTGGCATTTTCGTAGTCGTTGGAGGTGATCCAGATGTGTATGCTTTGTTTGAGGCCGTAACCGCGCTCGGTAGTGCCCAGGATAACGAGGTCGAAATCGACAGATTTGATGAGCTTGAAATTATCGACGATGTCGTCCAGGTTATCGGGTTTCATCTTGGAAAATTCCGTCAGCAACAGGTTGTTTTCCGTGCCGGAAATGCCGGGCAGCTGTATGACCTGAGCTACGGCGGAGGTATACGACGGGCTGATCAGGGTATCGATGTAGATATTGCTGTCGCTGGCTTCCGCCATTTTGATCAGGCGGTCTTTTGATTTTTTGGCTTCCTGATGCGTGGCCTTTGAGAGGTAACCGCTGATCTTATGGATGTAGGTGCCGAAACCATACCGCTGTGAGATCCACCGCAGCATATCGAAGGCCGACAGGCGGTCGAAAGAGTGTTCGGAAATACAGACGGCGGAAGGGCGCCAGCTTCCGGTCTGCTCCTTTTCCGTCTTCTGAAGGAAGACCTGCAGCTGGCGGCTGATCTGAAAGATTACCCCCTGGAAGATCACGGCCAGGTTCTTCTTTTCCGGATTGTAACGGCTCACCAGCAGGTAGAAGACCACCATCAAAGCCAGAGAGAAAAAGGCATATCCGGGATTCATAAAGAACATGAGCCCGAAACAGGCAATAGCTCCAAAGAGCGAAATATACCAGCGCGAACGGAAGGTCGGCCGGTAGGAAGGGTCGGCGGCGAAGTGCTGCAGGAAGGAGATCAGGCAGAGCGAACCGTAAGTGACCATGAAGAACATGGATATGATCTTGGCCACCGCATTCAGTTCGCCCATGAGGACAAACACGAAGGCCAGCACTACCGTTACGACCGTGGCATTGAAAGGCTCGTCGTTTCTGCCTCGCCCGCGCGACAGCCAGTAGTTGATGCCCCGCGACGGCATCAGGCGGTCGCGGGCAATGGCCTGCAGCGTGCGGGGCGCCACCAGGATAGACCCGATGGCCGAGGAGATGGTGGCCGCCGCCAGCCCCACCGGAATCAGCCACCACCCCTGCCAGGCGATCTCCGCCATGATCAGGCGGCTGGTGTCCGCCAGGGCTACCGGGCTGGCCGACATCGCCAGCTTGTAGGTGATGAAAAAGTAGACGACCATGCCGGTCAGGGTACCCGCCAGCGTTCCCATAGGAATTGAGCGGCTGGGGTTCCTGAGGTCGCCGGAAAGCCCCACCCCGGCCGTCATCCCGGTAAAGGCGGGAAAAATGATGGCAAAAACAGTGAAGAAACTGTACACTTCCACCGGAGGCTGAGCCGGGGTGGAAGGGCGGTTCGGTCCCGCCGGCTCCAGTTTCGGAACATTGGGATTGGGATATTCGTCTTCCGTGAGGGTATCCTCCGGTTGCAACTCCAGGGTAGCCGTATCGGCCGGCCGCTGCCCCGGCCGCTTATAATCGGCAACATCCTCGAAGAGGTCCAGCTCATAATCCTGGGCATAATCGGTCCTGCCGATAAAGAAAGCTACCAGAGACAGGAAAAGGGTGGCGACGACCACATACAGGGTCTTCACCCCCAGGTCGGCGCCCTTGGTCAGCACAATGGCCGTGAGGGCAAACAGGGCGGGAATGCTCACCGTTTGTTTCTTGGTGAGCAACCACTCCACAGCCGGGTGAAGGTGATAGTTCTGGAGAAGGTAATCAAAGAGGGTAGTGAAGGCTTCCGAAAAGGCTATAATGTAAAAGGCTACGCTGATGGCCTGGGAAAAGTACAGGGCAATGCCGATCGATGAGCCGATGACCAGGCCGAAAGAGCGGGAAATGATGTAATACTCTCCCCCGCCTTCCACTTTCTGGTTGGTGGCGATCTCCGCAATGGCCATGGCCGTAGGAATGGTCACGGCATGGCCGATCAGGATTATAATAAAAGTACCCACCATCCCGACCTGCCCCACAGCAAACCCAAACCGCAGGAACATCACCGCACCGAGAATGGTGGAAATGGCGGTGAAAAATACCGGAGCAGTACCAAATTTCCGAACGGGCTGCAATGCGTCCATATCAGGGTTTGATTTACCAGGACGGGAAAGTTAAGAATTATTCTAAAGTAAAACAGTTTTTCCGTCCACTCCCTGCTGGTTTTCCACCAGAAAAGATTAGTACCTTACTTTCTGATCATCGTATATACCCATTTTACATTTTTCTAGGAAGGGGAACCGGAATTCCCTATTTTTGTGCCTCGTTTCGGGAAGCGTGTATCCGTGTATTCGTGTATTCGTGAAACGGTGAAACCATGAAATAAGAATCCTATGTACCGTACACACAACTGCGGCGAGCTCCGCATCTCCGATGTTGGCAAGGAAGTGACACTCTCCGGATGGGCCCAAACCATCAGAGACAAAGGCTTTATGATGTGGATCGACCTGCGCGACCGCTATGGGGTTACCCAACTGCTCTTCAATGAGGAAATATCTACGCCCGAATTGTTTAAGGCGGCCCGCACCGTAGGACGGGAGTACGTCATCCAGGCCAAAGGCGTTGTCATTGAACGCATTTCCAAAAACGACAAGATCCCTACCGGAGACATAGAGATCGAGGTAAAAGAACTCACTATCCTCAACGCTTCCAAAGTGCCGCCTTTCACCATCGAAGACGACACGGACGGGGGCGACGACCTGCGCATGAAGTACCGCTATCTCGACCTGCGCCGCAATACGGTCCAGCAGAACATCATCTTCCGCAGCAAGCTGGCCATCGAGACCCGCAAGTACCTGGCGGGCAAAGACTTCCTGGAGATCGAAACGCCCTTCCTCATCAAGAGCACTCCGGAGGGGGCCCGCGACTTCATCGTGCCCTCCCGCATGAACCCGGGCCAGTTCTACGCCCTGCCCCAGAGCCCGCAGACCTTCAAGCAGATCCTGATGGTGGCCGGTATGGACAAGTACTTCCAGATTGTGAAGTGCTTCCGCGATGAGGACCTGCGCGCCGACCGCCAGCCGGAATTTACCCAGATCGACTGCGAAATGGCCTTCGTCACCCAGGAAGAGGTGCTGGCTACCTTTGAAGGGCTTACCAAACACCTGTTCAAGGCCATCAAAAACATCAACCTCCCGGATTTCCCGCTCATGACCTACGATGAGGCCGTGCGCCGCTTCGGCTCCGATAAGCCCGACCTGCGCTTCGGCATGGAGTTCACCGAGCTGAATGACGTAGCGCAAAATAAGGGCTTCAAGGTATTTGACAGTGTCGAGCTGGTAGTCGGCATCAACGCATCCGGCGCCGGAGAGTACTCCCGCAAGCAGATCGACGAGCTGACGGAGTTCGTCCAGCGCCCACAGATCGGCGCCAAAGGGCTGGTTTACGTCAAATACAATGCCGACGGCAGTTTCAAGTCTTCCGTAGATAAGTTCTTCTCCCAGAGCGATCTCAACTCCTGGGCGGAAAAGATGGGCGCCAAGCCGGGTGATCTGATGCTGGTGCTGGCCGGCGAGGAAGAGAAAACGCGCAAACAGCTCAACGAGCTGCGCCTGGAAATGGGCCGCCGCCTCGGCCTGATGAAACCGGGCGACTTCAAGCCGCTCTGGGTGGTCGACTTCCCCCTCCTGGAATGGGACGAGGACACCGAGCGCTTCTACGCCATGCACCACCCCTTCACTTCTCCTAAGAAGGACGATGTTTCTCGTATGTTAGATGGGGATCATGAAACCATGAAAAGCCTGCGCGCCGACGCCTACGACCTGGTCATCAACGGCGTCGAGATCGGCGGGGGCTCCATCCGTATCCACGACCGCGCCCTGCAGGAGCGCAACTTCAAGCTGCTGGGCTTCACCCCCGAAGAGGCGGAAGCGCAGTTCGGCTTCCTCATGGGCGCCTTCGAGTACGGCGCGCCGCCCCACGGCGGCATCGCCTTCGGCTTCGACCGCCTCTGCGCCGTGATGAACGGCCAGAACTCCATCCGCGATTTCATCGCCTTCCCCAAAAACAACATGGGCCGGGATATGATGATCGACGCGCCCTCGCCGGTACATAAGGAGCAGTTGGATGAGCTGCATCTGAGGCAGGTGGGGGTGGAGGAGAAGAAGGGTTAATCTATAAACCCATACTCCCTCAAAAAAGCCACGATCTCATCCACCGCTCCCGGCGCCACCCGGTCGAACTTGAAGTACGTGGGCCACTTCCGGATGCTTTTCTCGTAGCCCAGGTCGCGCACCTGGTGACCGTGCTCCATGCCGTGGCCAGCGCCCGGAATGATGGAAATGCGGTAATTTGTTTTTCCCACTGCATCGAACAGCTCCTGAAAACGGGCGCTGTTTTCCCGGTAGGGTACGACGTAATCATCGCCGCCCAGGATGGACAAAAAGGGGCCTTTAAAGGCCTGCAGGTCCTCCGCCGGGTCGTAACGGTTGCGGCGCACCCAGAGATCGTCCAGCGCTTCGGGAGAGGAGGGGATGTCGTCTTCCGCCAGGACGTCTTTCCATCCATTTACCTCGGCTGAGTCCAGCAAGGCCATGAGCTTGCCGTAGGTTTCTTCGGGATTACCTTCCTCGTACTCCAGCTCAGTGTAGGCCAGGGCTTCTTTAATGGCGGTTTCACCCAACCCCAGCTGATCGCGGACGTAGTAGACGCAACAGTCCAGTTGCTGCTGCTTGACGCTGGTGGAGGGGCCCACTACCGAAGCGATGAAAGCCACTTCGGCCTGCGTTTCCGCCGCGGCTTTTGGCGCCACCCAGCCGCCGGCGCTGTAGGAAATGTAGCCTACCGAGGAGACGTAAGGCAGTTTTGCCACCTGTTCAGTGAGGCGGGCCAGGTCGGCCGAGTGCATGTCCATTGTCGTCTCTTCGCAGGGGAAGCCGGTGCGTTCGTAGCCGCGCTTGTCGAAGGTGGCCACTGCCATACCATATTGTGCCAGCACCTCGGGCCGGCGGCCCCACCTGTCCTTGGAGCCACAACCACGCCCGTGCACGAGGATGGCTGTCGGCCAGGGGCCCGGCCCGGCCGGTTTGGTGATGGTGGCTTCCGACTGTATATCTCCGAAGTCGACGGTGAGATCCAGTTGCTCCAGCTTACGGCGGGGCGGGCGCAGGCCTTTCTTCAGGTGCACCTGGGCGAAGTTGCACTCGCCCGTCATTTCGGCGTAAGTGGAGTCCTGCACCAGGGTTACTTCGCCGTAGTAAGTGTCGAACTTTACCACTCTGCCTTCCTGTTGCACTGCCGAGGTTCTCGGCGGATAATAGGCCCAGTCCGGAATAGCGGCGGCCGCCCGGAGGGTATCGTCTTCTATATAAAAATCCACAGTGAGGCTTTGCACGCTGTTGCCGTTGCGAATGAAGGCGCCCGTCCAGTAGCCCTCCAGGCCGTTGTTGATCTTGATTTCTTGTGCGCAGATAGAAAGGGTGAACAAGCAGAACAGTGCCGGGAGTAGTTGTCGCATCATGAGTTTTTTGATACTTACGATTGATTATAAAGATTGGATCTCGGCCCTTTGGTTGCATTCTGAATTTTATACATCCCCGGCCGATCCTCCCCTCTTTCCACATACCCGAACTGCCGATAGAACTTCTTTATCCCCGCGGCTGCCATCAACCCAATGAAAGCATTTCTCGGGGCATTTTTTTCCAGATAACGTTCAATTTCCTGCATTATGGCCTTCCCGACACCCCGCCCCTGGAATTCGGGAAGGACGATGACATCCTGCACGTAAAAATAAACGGCGTTGTCGCCGACCAGCCGCCCCATGCCGATAATAGCGCCCTGATGTATGGCGCAGGCACAGAAAATGCTGTTGGACAAACCCTTTTCCACCGCGGCATCAGCCAGCTCATCCCATCCGGTGGAGTTTCTAAGGGTTTGGTATTCTTCGACGGTGGGTATCCGGCGTTCGACGGTGCAGGAAAATGAATGGCTCATTGTTATTGCATTAGATCTTCCAAATTTCGGGTATGTTTTTAGCGCTCAGCCAGGTGATATCTTTCGCCTTTATCCCGGACTTTAGCTTATATCACTGCAGTTCAATGGCGAAAGGTGTAATCTGGCGAGGTGAGATTACACCTTTTTGCCCCTTGATCGGCAGGAATAACTCTTGTGGATAGGAAAACGGGCCAAAAAGATGTCACCTAGGCTGTTCAGTTAACCCCCAAGCATTTTGTTAGAAATTCATCAAAATTGTCACCGGTTGCGCAGCAAAACCGGCAGGCGGCTCCAGGTTAGAAGGTGTGCAATGCCCCGCCAGGTGACATCTTTCGCTGACACTGGACTTTAGCCTATACCACTATAGCCTA
>JAGFJE010000720.1 GCA_024103175.1 Phaeodactylibacter sp. | reverse complement strand
AGAGGAAGTGGGTGAATGGTTGCGGAGCGGGGGTTGTTTCCGATAGAGCGGTAAAAGATATGGGAGGTGAGGCGATGGCGCTTCTATTTAACATAATTTTTTGAGAATCGGGCTGAAAGCCTTTATTCATAAGGGTTCCACTTTTCCTATAACTAATTTTATGTTAATCAACACCCTCAACCAACGTTTGCCCCTCCCGGCCGCACCTGCCGGGGCCCATCACCTGGCCAGCACCCGCAGTATCCTTCGCTTTTCTCCCAGGATTACCACCAGGGTATACTCTCCCGCCCCCGGTAGCTCCACCTCATCCACCCCCTCCCACTGCTTCACCAGCCGTCCCAGCCCGTCATACACCTGAACGTCGTAGGGCAGCCCCCCTGGGCGCAGGAAAAAACGGCCGTTCCCGGGATTGGGAAAGACGGTAACTTCCAGCTCCGGGGCCGGCGGCTCCGCGGCCGGCGTCAGCGCCGGGTTCAGCTGGGCGGTGAAGGCGCCCGTTCCGCCCAGGCAGGTGAGCGCTTCCGCGTCGAAGGTGGCCGAGGGGAAGTAGCTGCCGCCGACGGCCACCCTGCCTTCCGGGCCGATGTCGAGGCGGCTGGCCACCAGGGCCTGATCGGCCGGGATGGGAACCAGCCAGCGCCCCTCGCCCGCCGTGTTGAAGCCGACTACGAAGCCATGTGTCGCTCCGCCGCTGTTGGCCGACAGGCCGTCCACTTCCAGCTCGCCGGCAAAGGCGCCGCTGATGGCCACCAGGCCTTCCTGCACGCCGATGTCGAGCCCCTGCTGGATCTGGGTATTTCCGAAAGTGCGGCCGAAGAGGGGCGTGCCGTCGGCGTCGTATTTGAGCAGGAAGAAGTTGGGGTTGCCCGAGATGGTCTGCAGTACGATGTCATCGCTGACGGCCATCACGCCGATCATGGCGCCGGTGGCGTAGAGGGCCCCGTCGGGGCCGGCGGCCAGGGCGTTGATCTCGTCGTCGATCACGCCGCCCGCTTTGCGGGCCCAGCGGAAGCTGCCGTCGGGGGCGTAGCAGGCGAGGAAGGCGTCGGGGTCGAAGGTGTTGGCGGTGAATTGGGTGTCCTCGAAGCGGGTGGTGTCGTTGAAGAAGCCGCCGATGGCCAGGCCGCCGTCCGGAAGCAGGGCCAGGGCGTAGGCGCGGGTGTCGTTGCTCTGGCCGGCCTGTTGCGCCCAGCGGGTGTTCCCGCTTCCATCGAGTGTGGCGAGGAAAGCGAAGGTGCTGCCGTCGTCCCTCCCCGAATCCAGAAAGGAAGGGCTGAGGTTGAGGTTTTGCTCGAAATAGCCGGCCAGGGCGAGGCTGCCGTCGGGGCGTGCTGCCAGGCCGGTGATGTTCTTCAGCCCTTCGCCGGGGATGCTTCTGGCCCAGCGCAGCTGCCCCTGTGGGCTGAGGCGGGCCACGAAGAGGCCCCGCGGGTTGCTGCCGCTGCTCAGGAGGGTGTCGCCGAGCTGCAGCTCGAACCAGAAGGCGCCGGCAAAAGCGATGTCGCCGTCCGGGAGTTCCGTCAGGGCGGTAGTTTCGTCATCCTGCGGGCTGCCCGCGGCCAGGGCCCATTCCAGCTCCTGATCGGCGTTCAGGCGCAACAGGTAGAGGTCGTCGCCGCCCTGGCCTTCGGCTTCCCACCCCTGCACTTCCAGGCTGCCGCTGAAGGCGCCCCCGGCCACCACCCCGCCGCTTTCCAGGGATTCCAGGGCCAGGCAGCTTTCGCCACCGCTGCCGTCAATCGGCGCCACCCACGACCAGGACTGGGCGCCGAGCGCCATTGGAAGGATCAAAATGATAACCCACAGCGTACTCCTCAATCTTTTCATAATGTCAGACGTTAGTGTTGTTAGGCTTGACAAGTTTGTCAGGTGGCATAACGCCGGGTAAACTTGTCAAGCCTAAAGAGGATCAAAATCCGTATCTTCGCGCACAATTTCAGTTACAAATGTCACTTATTTCTGAGACTTGACAAGTTTCCTGCGCGTACCACCGGGCAAACTTGTCAAGTCTGATGAAAAAATAGTTCTCACGTTATGAAAACCAAGATCAAAACCATAGGGTTGGCGCTCGCCCTGGCTTTAATCGCCTTTGGCTGTGGCGGAAACAGCCAGGAAGGGCAGGAAGGCGGCGACGAGGCCGTTATGACGACCGGCAACCCCGCTATTGACGGCCTGTCGGCGGAAATTGCCCAGAACCCCAACGACGCAGAGCTGTACGCCGAGCGGGGCCGTATGTTCTATGAAAACAACGGGTATGACGAGGCGATACGCGACATGAACAAGGCTCTCAGCCTCGATTCTACCAATGTGGACTACCTGCACCTGCTGGCGGATGTATATCTCGATTATTTCAAGTCGCGCCAGGCCCTGAAGACGATGGAGCGCGCCGCCGAGCTGTACCCCGAGCGCATCCCCACCCTGCTCAAGCTGAGCGAATTCCAGATGATCCTCCGGCAGTATGAGGAGTCGATGAAGACCATCGACCGCATTCTGAAGCTCGACCCGCAGAACGCGGAGGCTTATTTTATGTTCGGCATGAATTTCAAAGAGCTGGGCGATACCGTGCGTTCCATCAACAGCTTCCAGAAGGCCGTGGAGCTCGATTCGGAACTCCTCGACGGCTGGATCAACCTCGGCCAGCTCTATGCCGCTATCGGCGACCCCCTGGCCATGCGGTATTTCGATAACGCCATCCGGGTGGCGCCGGACAACATCACCGCCCTGCACGCCCGGGCCGACTACCTCAGCGATATCGGCCAGCTGCCGGAAGCCATCGAGATGTACCGCCGCATCGTACGGGTGGACCAGCAGTACGAAGACGCCTATTTCAATTCCGGCCTCATTTACCTGGATATGGACTCCGTGGAGCAGGCCAGGCAGCAGTTCGACCTCGCTGTCAAGACTTCTCCTACCCACATCCGGGCCTATTACTTTCGGGGCCTCGCTCAGGAAATGCTGGGCAATGCCGAAGCCGCCAAAGCGGATTACGAACAGGCCCTGCAGATGGCGCCGAATTATGAGGATGCGCAGGAGGGGTTGGAACGGGTGAAGGAGGCGGGGTAGCGTTTTGGCAACTATTTGTTCGAGGAACGGGAATTTCCAGCTAAGGCTCGGGGAGAATAGAACGCGGATCTGCGCCGATCAGGCGAATCACGCGGGTTTGGGGCGATACCCCCTCGTATTTTGGCGCTGTTCGGAATTCGGTGTTCGGCAGTTCGCAGGCGCCAGAAACAAAATTTGCCGCTTGGAGCCCATTGATTGAATTTTGAACAAACTCTTAATCCGCGCAATCCGCCAAAACCGCAATAATCCGCGTTCCATTCCCAACCTCTTTAGGTGGTATTGTGCCCACTCTTCAGCCTAAGGGCTAGGCGAAGAATAACTTCTCCGCCTAACATTCTAGGGCTGGACGAGTTCGCAGTTCGGTATTTTTACCCGGCCAATCCCGACAACTATCGGGAGAGGACGGGCGCTGTTCGCAACCGCGGGAGGCTGCTTGGGCTTACCTGTTTCTAACA
>JAGFJE010000717.1 GCA_024103175.1 Phaeodactylibacter sp. | reverse complement strand
ATGCCCCGGATACTGCCTTTACAATTGTTGCCTGGAATGGAAGTGATCTCACATCATCTGTTCCAGGCAATTGTTTTCATAGTTTTCCATGGTCATACAAAGGGTTCAAAGTGTTTGTCTCAGGGCATTATAACAAAATGCAACCTTCTGGCAATAAAGTTAAGTAATATGTTTACGAACAAAGGAAAGAATGAGCCCTTAACGGCTGGATGGTGTAATTGGCAGAGTTGGTTGAGCCATCGGCGGCTGATTGGCTATCTGTTGGTGCAAAGCTCCGGTTACCCCAAGCCTAATCGAGCCATTCCGGCAGCCGGATAAACACACGGGTGCCCAGGGCATGGCCCCTGTCGCTTTTCAGGTCGGCCACCTTCATCTCCGCCTTCAGGCCAAATAGCTTTTCAAAGACTTCAAGCCGTTCCCGCGTCAGTTTGATGCCCATCGAGGGGTGGCGGGAGTGGCCGTTAGCTTTCAGCTGCCGGGCTATTTCCCTGCCGACCCCATTGTCTTCCACTTCCATTTCCAGGTCCTGGCCCGCTTTACGGACACAGACCAGCAGTTTGCCACCGCCATTTTTTTTATGCATCAACCCATGCCAGATGGCATTTTCCACGAAGGGCTGCAGCAATAATGGAGGTATCTGCACAAAATCGGCCGGGATTTCCGGGCCTACCCGGATCTCATAATCGAAACGCTCCGGAAAGCGGGATTGCTCGATCTGTATATAAAGCTCCAGCGCTTCCAGTTCTTCGGAAAGGCGCACCAGGCTGGACTTCGAATTATTCAGTACTTTCCGAATCAGAAAAGCGAAGCGGTCGATGTATTGCACAGAAACCTCCGGTTTGTTATTGATCAGGTGCCACTTGATGGATTGCAGGCTGTTGAACAGGAAGTGGGGGTTCATCTGCGCTTTGAGGGCCTGCATTTCCAGCTCCGCAACCTTTTTGTTGAAAGCCGATTTGAGGGCTTCCTCCCGCTTGACACGCCGGATCCTGTACCGGATAAACAACGATATGGAGGTTGCTATAAGCAGTAAAACCAATACACGGAACCAAAGCGTCCTCCAGTACGGTGGCGTTACCACGATAGACAGGCTACGAATATTTTTCCTGCTCCATACCCCGGGAACAGTGGAGGAACGGACTTTAAAAGTATAGCGGCCTTCTCTCACATTTGTAAATGAAGCATAGCGGTTGAGGCCGGCCTGCCGCCATTCCTCGTCCCAGCCTTCGAGTTTGTATTGATACAAGACAGGCTCCGGAGACCCCGCCCGGGGAGAAGCGAAGGCAATCGTGAAGAAATTTTGTTTGTAACTCAGTTTTATGTTTTTCTCGGGGAGCAATGCTTCTTCCTTCAGGTAAGGTTGCCCAAAGACACTTAAACTTTGAATGGAAACCGGCAGGAAGGCCGTATCAGGCGTAAGCGCCTCCGGTTCGGCCAGTAAAAAGCCCGATAAATGGCCGAGGGCCAGCCGCCCGTCCTCCAGGGAAGTGATATCGTAGCAATTGGTGAGTTCCTGCTGATAGCCCGTACCGAAATTTCGAGGCTGTATACCGGCAGCCGGAATATGGATGAGCCCACCCACCGTTAACAGCCAAAGGCTGCCGCCGGGCCCGCTGGCCATACTCCTCACCTGATCATTTACCAGGCCGTCTTCCACGGTCAGAACCTGTATCTCCTGCGGGTGGGGCAGGGTGTCATAAACAAAACCCAGGCCTTTATCCTTGCTGCCCACCCAGATGCGCCCCTGGCCGTCGAGGGCCAGCCCCAACAAGCCGGTGAGCCCAACGGCCTGGGAGCGGGCGCTCGTATGGCGATAAAGGGTGAAACGTTGCCCGTTATCGTCCGTAAACCCAAAGCCCCGGTCCGAAATAAACCAGATCCGGTGGCCGGGCGCTTCCAGCAGGCCGGCAAACCCGTTCCAGCGCATAACAGTCCCGTTGACGGTATCGGCGAAGGAGTAACTGTCCTGAAGTTGTAAGGCGGAGTTGAACCGCAGGACCTCCCGGTTGGTGCCTACCCACAGTTGCCCGCGGCTATCCCGCAGGATGGAGGAAGCCCAGATATTCTCATCCAGGAGTACCCGCTCCAGTTCTGGAATGTCTACCGGCTCCATAATATTTTTGCCGGGGTGGTATTGATATAAAGCTTCATTGCCCAGCATGAAAAACCGGCCCTGTTCGTCGCACCAGCAGGAACGGAAAAGGAACTGGTCACGCCTTCTGTACTTTACCGGTATGGTATCTATCTGCCCGGAAGATCCATCGACCCGGTAAACTGCCCGGGAGTTCGTGGTTGAAAACAGAAAAGGCGTCCCTTTTTGTCGAGCCAGGCACTGGCTGCCCGCCGGAAGGTGGTACCGGGTGAACAATTGCTTCTTGGGGAAAATTGCCGCCAGCCCCTTGGTTTGTTCAACGATCCACCAGGCGCCAAGGGCATCTTTGGCCATATCCATTACGGTACCCGCCAACAAATAATTTTCAGACCGCACCGGGCCGGGTACGGAATGATGGGGGATGGCCAGTTCCAGGGCCTTCCGCCCGGCATCGTAAAGGAACAACCCCTTGTACACATCCCCGATCCATATCTGGCCTTTTTGCTTTTGCCGGATGAAATGTACACTGGTAAGCCCCGCTTCCTCATTTCCGGGAACCGGCCCCAGCCATTGTTTTGTCCGGGTATCAAAACAAAGCACCCCCTCATGCCAGGTGGTGGCGTATAAAAGCCCCTGCTCATCCACCAGTATCCCCATGATGGTAAAAGCATCGCCCTCCTTTCCATAACGGGGGTACAACTGCATTTCCGCCTTTTCTTTATCGAACGACAGCAACCCGTATACGGAAGAGATCCACAGCCGGCCCGGATGCAGCGGGTCATGAGCCAGGGAAACGAGTTCGTTGGCCCTTGCCGGAGGGCTGTCCAGCAATTTCGAGGGCAGGTAATGCCGGAAAACTCCGGTGCACTTATCAAACCGGCATAAGCCGTTGGCCTCCAGCAAGAGCCAGGCATGATCGCCGTCATCGAGGATAAAGTCGACCTGGCCTGAGGGAAGCCCCTGCTGGTTGCCCTCTTCAGACTGGTAAAGCCGGAACTGCTCGATGGCCGGGTCATAGATACCGAAACCATGGCTACCCAGGGCCAGGAAAAAGTTGCCCTGGCCGGCATCTTCGATCTGCGTAACGGAATAATGCGGCAGCGCCACCGAATCCTGCCGCAGCCTTACCGCCTGAAAATCATACCCATCGTAGCGGTACAGGCCCTGCCGGGTAGCCAGCCACAGGTATCCGTCATCACTTCCCAGCAAGGCGTTGATGTGCTCGGCCGGCAGCCCCTGTCCGCGGTGGAGATGCTCAATATACAGATATCCCTCCTGGGAAAACAGAGAAAGGCAAAAAGGTAGCCAGCAAAGAATGATCAGGTTTTTCATATACTCAGGCCGCTCAGATAATCCAAAAGGCCATCTCTTCTCGACCGGGACACCTTGACCTCATGGCCGTTACTCATAATAAGAGCGCCTCCGTCCTGCTTTTGAAAACTGCTGATCTCGGCCAGGTTGACCAGGTAAGAATTGTGGACCCGCATAAACCCCTGGGGCTGAAGGGTATCTTCCAGGGCCTTGAGGGTACGGGAAACGCAAAGTTTCGCCCCTCCCCGCAGATAGACAACAGAATAATTGCTGTCGGCCTGGCAATAGACAATATCCCGGATACTGGCCACTTCCATCCCTGAAAATGTAGGAAAAGCCACCTTCTCAAGCTTTCCATCCTGGAGCGCGCGGGCCTGTGCCAGCAATAGCTGGTACTGCTCGGCCGGGTCATGGCTTAGCCGCTGTTTCCGCACCCGCCTCACAGCTTCTTTCAACCCTTCTTCCTGGATGGGCTTGAGCAGGTAATGCAGGGCGCTGGCCTCAAAGGCCCGGATGGCAAACTCATCGAAAGCGGTGGTAAAAACGAGGCTGAAATCGAGAACTGGCAAGGCTTCCAGCAGCTGAAACCCGTCCATGAAAGGCATCTTGATATCCAGGAACACCAGATCGGGTTTCCGGCGGGGAATAACCTCCAGGGCCTG
>JAGFJE010000645.1 GCA_024103175.1 Phaeodactylibacter sp. | reverse complement strand
AAGAACTTCATTGTTATAGGTGTTTTTTTCGGGGAGAATTAGACTTGACAAGTCTACCTTTGGCTCCCCTGTCGTTGAGACTTGTCAAGTCTTTACTTAATCCGCACTTCCAATTCAATGGGCGCCGCTCGTTCCAAAGTGGTATACACCGGGCAGCGCTTCTGAATAGCAACTTTCAGTTGCTGGGCCTGCTTTTCCGTTGGGCCGGCCAGTTGGAGCTCCACCCGAAAGGCCTGCAGGCGGGGGTTGACATCCTCGCCTTTCACCCCGCGCGGGTCGAGGCCGCCTTCTACACTGGCGGAAGCGTAGGTTAGGGTAATGTCCATCTCGTGGGCCGCCCGTTCGGAGACCAGCACGGCGCAGCTCGCCAGGGCGGAGAGCAGGATCTCAATGGGGTTGATGGCCTCATTGGGGCCGCCCAGAGGCGAGGGCGCATCGATGACCAGATGGTGATCGCGGGCCTTAATGATGGAGCGGCCAGCTTCGTTGGACAGCTGTGCCTCGACCTTGAGGGTGGCCAGTTTCTGGGAGAAGGCCGGTTGGGAAAAACTGGCCAGGAGCAATCCCGTTAAAAGAATAAGGGGTATGTTTTTCATAAAAAATTTGTTTAGTGTTCTGACTGTAGTAGGCCGTGAAACTCCGCCGGCCGGGCCATGAAACTTTCATATTGCTCCATGAGTTTCTGAGCCTCTTCCTCGGAATGAACCTCCATGAAAAGCTCCGGAATGTCGTAATTGCCGTCCTCCACGACGGGGTCCATCAGGAAAATGTACGTCCATGTACCATCCTCATTCTGCCGGGCGGGCTTTAGATACCGCGTTTGTTGGTACTGCTGCCGGGTCTTTTCGTTCTTGGATTTCTGTAGCAGGGCAAAAAACGTATCGGCCATAAAGGCCTCGTAATCGGCTTTGGCCTCATCCTTGACATAGTTGATGATGAGCCAGACGTCTTCGCCCTGTTTTGCCCGCATGTCTGCCTTTTTCTGGGCGAGGGCGGGCAGGCTGGCCAGTAAGAGGCCGGCGGTGAGAAGGATGGAAAGGTTTTTTTTCAGGTTCATAATGATTGGTTTTGATGATGGTGAAGACTTGACAAGTTTTGCTCAGGCAATAGCTGAGGGGGAAACTTGTCAAGTCTTAACTTCAACAGGCTAAAAAGCCCGAACAGCCCGGACACGTTTGCTGTTGGACTTTAGGCCCACGAGGTAATCCTCGAAAAGGTATAAGTAGGTATTCTGCATATAGGCGTAATTATCGTCGATTTCCGTCGAATTCCAATAATCCGTACGGTAGTCAAATGAACCCGCCAGGTTTTCCATCATCAAATTCAGTTCATCTGCTGATGGCAGGAACCAGTCAGAATAGCCGCCGCCTCTGTAACCTGCGGCCAATTCCGCAGCTATGCCGCCCTCTCCACATTCTGCTAAAATGTCGGCGGTATTTTGCGCACCAGCGCCAACAGCCCTATCATCGGCGCCATTAATAAGTTGGCCGGAGCAGCCCCAGGGGGCCTCTGTGGCTTGATCTTCGGTGGCCGCTACGAGGCCTTGGTCCGGGGTTCCATCACCGTTTAGGTCGATAGGAGGGTCCGCCAGATAAATAATAATGCCCCCGGCGTGGTTATCCCCTATCTCGAGCGGTGGTGGGCAGGCATCTGTATCCTCCCCGTCCGTTAATCCATCGCAGTTATTATCAATCCCATCATCACAGGCCTCCTCGGCATCAGGGTTAATGCTGGCCTCACCATCATCACAATCCCCCATATTTCCCAAACCGCATTCATTATAGGGCACGAACCCGTCGTGATCCTGGTCGTCCAGGCGAACGTCACCGTGGGCGGCATGCGCCGGCCAGGCATTGACTGAAATACGGATAAGATGCCAGCTGTCGTCATCTTCGGAGTAGTGGCAGACATCAATTTTTCCTTTGCCGGCGCGGAATTCCGCAGCCTGTCCTGATGCAGCAGCTTCGGGCGCAGCCGCTTCTTTCTGACAGCCTGCCAGCAGTAAAATGGCCAATAAGGGTAAGAGTGCGTTTTTCATGGATCTTGGTTTTTATGATCGAATAATAGCGGGGGGCTCTTTATCGTTTTTCTTTCGCTCATGCCGGCCCACCCGGCGCTGCCCCCAGCTGCTGCATCAGCGCCATGCT
>JAGFJE010000642.1 GCA_024103175.1 Phaeodactylibacter sp. | reverse complement strand
TCCTCATGGGCGTAAAGGGCAGTACGGGCAATTACTTCCTCTCCGGCATGGCCATGGACAACCTCAACGGCCTGAACTACCGCCGCCTGAATGCCAATGCCATTGTAGGGTATGAAAGGCTCATTACTCCTCTGGTGGGTATCGGTGTCGAAGCGGGCGCGACTATTCCGCTGCAGTCCGGCCTCTACCGCCAGGAGCGGCGCTGGGAGCAGGTGCACAGCTTCGGGCAAAAGGTGGATCCGTACTTTAATTTTAAGGTGTTCTTCGCGGTGCCCAGGTAGGCGGCCAACCCCTATTTCGCAACCCCATTTCCCGTTCTGAACCGCACGGCCAGATATTCCCCGGACCGTTCCACCGGATATATTCCCGGCATTATGGTGGCCGCCCCCGTTTCTTGCCAGAAGTTTTTCGAGAACTTAAAGGGCGCCTCCACCACGAAAATGTCCTCTCCGAAATACTTTTGGACAACTTCCTTGCCCATCGATCGGCAGACAAAGCGGAAAACCACGGTTTCGGGCCCTTCCCTGCTGATCAAAGCTACCGCCCGGGTGCAGTTCAGGCAATTTAAATGGCCACTATGGTGTGATACTGGTGAGTTGACCTTGCATATACCAGAACCCGCACAGTTTTTCCTGGGAGAACCGAATATGATCTCCGATACAAAGATCTTTTGCGTTTCCGGATAACCGATACCCGGGCTAAGGGGGTATTCCTTTCTGTATTGAAAAAGACGGTGATTCATGGTCTGATGGTTTGTCGTAACAAATGCCGTGCCTTTTTTTCAGGTGCATTCCAACATACTTACGGCCCCTGTCACCGGCAAAAACCGCGCCGGGCCTTTTCTGGTATTTCCGCGACATCATTTCTGATGCCCGGAGATCGAATTGTGCAAATTTGGATTTTAAAAAGGAGCGAGATGTCGTATCACTGGGATGAATGCCGGATAAACAGCGTTTAAATATAGGGATTTTTACAGCTCCTGAAAACAAGTATGCGGATTTTCACACCAGAATTCCCGTCCTGTGGAAAAACCTTTCATTCCGCCCCCAGCGGCAGGATCACCGCCGGCACCTGATATTCCCTGTACAGCCGGTTGAAAGAAGCGATATCCTCATTGATGATCCGTTGCATCTGGCCTTTGAACTGCGACCATTCGGCCAGCAATTCGCTCAGCCGAATCCGGGCTCCTTCGGTGACAACGGGGTTATGGGCATCCACTTTTTGTTTCAGGCTGAGCAGCTCGGCGCTGAGCTGGTTGGGGAAGTTGATCACGTCCTGGAAGGTTTGTTGTTTGGGCTGCACCAGTTTTTCCTCCCATTTCTTGATGTTGTTGACGATGCTCTGGCTGGCGTCCAGCAATTCCTGAGTGCACTTGATCTTTTTGAGGCTGGAATGAAGGCTTTCCACCTGCTGTCTGACCTCCTGCATTTGCTGAACGCTGCGGTGAATATCGCGTACGGCCTGTTCGATGGAAAGCAGAAGCTCCTGTTGCTCGAGGTAGTCCTTAGGGCAGGCATTTACCCTGGGGTCTGGCAGGACGACGAGAGGCTGTTCCCGAATCTGCCCCGGCATTTTCAATTGCAGCCGGTATTCGCCGGGAGCCACCATCCCCGCCTCATAACTACCCAGAATGAAAATGCCCGGCACCCCGGGGAGCGGCTCTCTACGAAGGTCCCAGTAGAAACGGTTTACCCCCCGCTTGGCGGGCAGGAGAAGTTCGGGTTTGGGGCCGCCTTCGTATTTCCGGAAATCTTCATCCGGCAGGTTGCTGTAAGACCGGACGAGGTTGCCACCGCCGTCGAGGATATCGAGCTGGAAGCCGGTGCTGTCTATTTTTTCGGGAAGGAAATAGTAGATCAGGGCGCCATCCGGCGGGTTTTGCCCCAGGCCGGCGGGCGCCTCATCCGGCGTTTCACTGGAGAAGCGGACTGTCGGCGCAGGCGGGAAGAGGTGGGCCTGGCCGCCGGCAACCTTTTCCCGCTGGCGCAGCGGTTCCAGCCCGTCCAGTATCCAGAAGGCGCGCCCGGAAGTAGCGGCCACCAGGCTGTTGTCCTTGACCACCAGGTCGTTGACGGGAACAACCGGCAGGTTGAGCTGAAAACGCTGCCATTGCCTGCCATAGTCAAAGGAAATATACAGGCCGGCCTCCGACCCTCCATAAAGTAATCCGGGCCGTACGGGGTCTTCCCGGATCACCCTCAGAAAGTCTTCCTTCGCGATGCCTCCGGTGATCTCCGTCCAGCTTTGTCCATAATCCGTAGTGTAAAAAGCCAGCGGGCGCAGGTCATTGAATTTGTATTTCGTGGCCACCACAAAAGCGGCGGCAGGGTTGTGCGGAGAAACTTCAATGCAGTTGATCAGGGCTTCGCCCAGGCGGGGAGGGGTGGCCTCCCGCCAATCCCGCCCCTCATTGCGGGTAAGGTGGAGCCGCCCGTCATCGCTGCCGGCCCAGATGGTTCCCGCCTCGTGCGGAGAACAGGCGAGGTAGCTGATGGTATTGTAATTTTCCCCGCCGGCCCCCTCATTGGTATAGGGTACTCCGCCCCGGCCCTGTTTTTCGGGCTCGTTGCGGGTCAGGTCGGGGCTGATCGCCCGCCAGCTTCTGCCGCCGTCTTCGGTGCGCAGCACTACGTTGGCGCCGTGATACAGGATGCCGGGGTTTTGCGGTTGGGCCACCAGCGGAGCATTCCAGTTAAAACGGTATTTCATCTCGCGGGGCAGCTTGCTCAGGCCCAGGGTAGGGTAGGCCATGATGTCTTTCTTCCGGCCGGTGCGGTGGTCATAAACGGTAAGTTGCCCCTGGTAGCTTCCCCCGTAGACCAGCGCCGGGTCGTCCGGGTCGAAGGCAATAAAGGCGCTTTCTCCCCCGGCGACGGAGTACCAGTCCTGTGCGGTGATCCCTGCTTTGTGGGCCCGGCTGGGGATGGCAACGGTGGAGTTGTCCTGTTGCCCGCCGTAGAGGTAATAGGGAAACCGGTTGTCGGCAATGACGCGATAGAACTGCCCGGTAGGCTGGTTGTGCTGCGTCGACCACGATTTCCCGCCGTTGAAGGTGACGGTAGCGCCGCCGTCATTGCCGAGGATCATGATGTCCGGGTTGTTCGGGTTGATCCAGAGAGCGTGCTGGTCGGAATGGGGGTTGTCGATGCCGGTAAAGGTTGTGCCGCCGTCAACAGACTTCAGCAAGGGGGCGTTCAGCACATAAACCGTTTCTTCATCCTGCGGGTCGGCTACGATCTCAATGTAATACCAGGCGCGGGCGACGGTGCTGCGGTTGTTGTTCACCTGCTCCCAGCTTTGCCCGCTGTCGTTTGAACGAAAAACGCCGCCTTCCTCAGCCTCAATGTTGGCATATATGCGCTCCGGGTTGGCAGGAGATACACATACCCCCACTTTGCCCATAGCGGCGGGCAACCCGTTGGTGAGCTTTTCCCAGTTGAGCCCTCCGTCCGCCGACCGGTACAGCCCAGACCCCGGCCCCCCGCTGCGGACCTGCCAGGGCGTGCGCTGATGGTCCCACATGCCGGCATAGAGAATGCGCGGGTTGGTGGGGTCCATGCTCAGGTCGCAGGCGCCGGTAGTTTCATTTACGAACAGCAATTGCTGCCAGGACTGCCCACCGTTATTGCTGTAGTAGACACCGCGTTCCCGGCTGGGCCCGTACAGTGCGCCCTGGACGGCCACATAAACGATATCGGGGTTGTGGGGGTGGACCTGAATGGCGGCAATATGGCGGGATCCGGGAAGCCCCAGGTACTGCCAGTCTTTGCCGCCATTGACCGAACGGTAGGCCCCATCCCCATGATGGGTCATCACTCCCCGGACCGGATGCTCGCCCATGCCGACGTACACCACATTGGGGTCTGAAGGGGCAATGGCGATAGCGCCTACGGAGCCGGTGCTGAAATGGCCGTCGGAAATATTGAACCAGGACTGGCCGCCATCTTCGGTTTTCCACAGGCCGCCACCCGTGGCGCCCATGTAATAAACCAGAGGGTCATGTGGCAACCCGGCAACGGCCGCACAGCGGCCTCCCCGGAAGGGGCCGATATTGCGCCATTGCATATCCTGAAAGAGGGCTTCGTCGATCGCATTCGAAGGCTGGGCGCCGGAAGGAAGAGCCAATAAAAGCAGTGCCACCCATAGGATTAGATCTCTCATCCCTTTAGATTTTATGATATGAAACCTGTGGGGGGTGAAGGCACGCTTTCCCGTAGATAGTTTTCTCACTTCTAGTATGATTTGTGTCAGAAACATAGGCCGCTGTAGAAGGCTGCTATTGTCTCTTTTTTCACAATAGTGTTTGTGGCCTTAAAGATAGCATTAATCCTACAATTTATGGCCACGTGCCGGCGGGGATATGAAAATCACAACCCCTTCGGTACCTCCACCGATGTCATTTCCTGGAGTTGTACGGAAGGCGGGGGTAAAGGTTGCGGCAATGGTTTGGTTTTCAGGGAAGTGAGGAGATCTTACTCCAGTACCCCTAACGCCTTCAATTCTTCCTCCAGCCGCTCCGCTCCCTGAAAGTGAATGCCCGCTATTCCCATCTGCCGGGCAGCTTCGACGTTCGGGGCGCTGTCATCTATAAAGACAGCCGTTGGCGCCGCCACCCGGTAGCGCTGAAGCAGCGTCTGGTAAATTCGCAGGTCCGGTTTGATGAGCCGTTCCTGTCCGGACACGACAATACCCTCGAACAGCTCCAGAAAGCCGAAGCGCTCCAGGGCGACGGGAAAGGTCTCGTGGCTCCAGTTGGTCAGGGCTAGAAGGCGGTGGCTGCCCCGGCTGTGGAGCTGCTCCAGAAGGGCCACGCTGGCCATTATGGGCCCGCCCAGCATCTGCTCCCAGTCGCCGTAATAAGCGCGAATGGCATGCTCATATTCCGGAAACTCCCTCACTTTTTCTTCGGTGGCTTCATCCAGAGAACGGCCGGCGTCCTGCCGGGCATTCCACTCCGGCGTGCACACCTCCCGGAAAAAGTAGTGCATTTCTTCCTCTTCCTCAAAAAACTCGCGGAAGACGTATTCCGGATTCCAGTCTATTAATACTCCACCCAGGTCAAAAATGACCGTTTCAATTCTTTTAGACATGCGTTTTGTTATATTTTTCAGTTCGGCGAATTATCATTTTGTTAAGATGAGGGCAAATATAAGAGCCCTGTTGCTGAATTGCGTTATTTAGAGAAAAAGTTGCTGCTTCATGCTCCGTTCATCATTCTTCCTGCTGTTGTTCTTCACCACCCCCCTCCAGGGCCAGTTTATCCTCAATGGCGAAGCCGTTCAAACCGGTAACTCCTGCTACCGCCTTACCAGCCCGGTGAACGCAACCGCCGGCTCCATCTGGAACCCCGATAAGATCAACCTGAACGAATCCTTCGAAGTGGTCATGGACATTTACCTGGGATGTAAAGATGAGGACGGGGCCGACGGCATCGTCTTTGGCTTTCAGCCGGTCAGCACTTCCATCGGCGCGGTAGGAGAGGGTATCGGCTTTCAGGGCATTACTCCTTCCCTCGGCATCGAGTTCGACACCTGGCAGAATTTCAACCTTTCCGACCCGGAGTACGACCACATCGCCATCATCAAGGAAGGCAACCTCAATCATCAGTCGCCCACTACGCTGGCCGGGCCGGTACAGGCCAGCGCCGACAACCCCAATATCGAGGACTGCAGCTTCCACAGCCTGCGGGTCAGCTGGGACGCAGAGGGCCAGCTCCTGTCCGTATACTTTGACTGTCAGCTCCGCATCGCACTGGAATTGGATATCGTCGATATCGTCTTTGGCGGCGACCCCGAAGTGTTCTGGGGCTTCACCTCCGCCACCGGCGCCGCCAACAACCTGCACCAGGTTTGCTTCAACTACACTTCCTTTCTCGACCAAATCCCCGATGTGGTAATGTGCCCGGGCGGGCAGGTGCAACTGCGGGCCACCGGCGGCCGTTCTTACTCCTGGACGCCTGCCGAAGGCCTCAGCAACCCCAATGTGGCCAACCCCATCGCTTCTCCGGCGCAGACAACTACCTATACGGTTGAAATGAGAGACGCTTGCGGTATTCCCATCTACGATGAAGTTACCGTAGAAGTGGCGGGCAACCCTGTCTTCTTCGGCCTGGGGCCCGACACCACTCTCTGCGAGGGGGAACGCCTACTGCTGGATGCTTCCAGCTCCAATGCCACCTATGAATGGAACACCGGCCAAACCGGCCCCCAGCTCTCGGTTGCCCAGGCCGGGCAGTATGCCGTCACCGTGACCAAAACGGATACCGTTTGCGTGGCCGAAGATTACATCGACGTCGGCCTTATCCCCCTTCCGAAAGTGGGCCTGGGGACAGACACCATGCTCTGTGAAGGCCAGAGCCTCCTGCTGCGTTCCACCTTCGAGGGAGGCGAGCAGTTCTGGCAGGATGGCTCCACCTCCGATACCTTCCGGGTGCGCCGTTCCGGCCTGTACGAACTCACCGTTTCGAACGAATGCGGAACGGTAAGCGACGCCATCCGGGTCGATATCGAAAGCTGCCGCGAGGTATTCATTCCCAATGCTTTTTCTCCCAATGACGACGGCCGGAACGACCGCTTCCACCTCTACCACGGCGGCGATGTGGAAATCATAAAGACTTTCGCCATCTTCGACCGCTGGGGCAACCAGCTCTTCCTCCGCACCAACATCATGCCCAACGACCCGCAGAACGGGTGGGACGGCGCCTTTAAAGGCCGCCGCATGAACCCTGGCGTCTACCTATACTTCGCCGAGATCGTCTTCCGCGACGGCCAGGAGGAAGCCCGCAGCGGAGATGTCATCCTGTTGCGGTGAAATGCCCCCGAATCAGCGGCCCATACCTGATAGAAGTATCCCCTCAAAATTGAGGGGTGGAATTGCTGTTGCTCCACCACTCCAATTCTCCACTATGTTTTGAGCGGATACCCTGATACACGGCTATCCGCTCTCCTCACCCCGTCTCCCCCTCACCCCGTCTCCCCCTCACTCCCTTCCTCCACCCCCGGCAATTCCACAAAAAATTCCGTCCCCACATCGGCCTCGGTTTTGAAGTAAAGCTTTCCGCCGGCGGCTTCGACCATGCCCTTGCACATGGCCAGCCCCAACCCCATGCCGGAGGACTTGGTGGTGAAGTTGGGTTGGAACACTTTGGGTTGTATCTCTTCCGGTATGCCGGCGCCGTTGTCGGACACCTTAATGACGGAAGCGCCGTTCTGTTGATAGAGTTGGACTGTGATGTACCCTTTTCGGCCTTCCGGGATGGCCTGTTGGGCATTTTTGACCAGGTTGGTCAGCACCCGGATGAGTTGGCCTTTATCGGCGAATGCCCGGATAGGTTGTTCGGGCAGGATCAGTTCGATGTCTTCTTCCGGTTCCTGGTGTTCGGTGAACAGGTTGTAAACGGAGGTGGCCACTTCATTCAGGGCCAGGTCCTCGTTTTGTGGCTGGGGCATTTTAGCGAAATTGGAAAACTCGGTAGCGATGTGCGCCAGCCCGTCGATCTGTTCGATCAGTGTTTTGGATACCCGCCCGATCAGTTCTGCCGCCCGTTCGGGGTCGGCCTGGCGGGCGTGCTGCAGGTACTGGATGCTTAGCTTCATGGGAGTGAGCGGGTTTTTGATCTCGTGGGCTACCTGTTTGGCCATTTCCCTCCAGGCGCCTTCGCGTTCCGACCGGCGCAGCTTTTCGGCGCTTTCTTCCAGCTTGGTAGCCATTTGGTTGTAGGCTTCCACCAGGCTGCCGATCTCGTCGGGGCTGTCCCATTCCAGGGGTTCGTTGCGGCCGAGGCTGAAGCTGCGCAGCTTTTCCCCGATGGCGGCCAGGGGGCGGGTAATGGAGTTGGCCAGGGCAATGGCGGTGGCGCCGCCCATGAGCAGCAGGAAAACGTAGAGGTTGAACAGCGCCCCCATGAATTCGACCACATTGTCCTGCATGGCCTGGTTGGCAGCCGTATAGGGGATCTGCAGAAAAAAGGCGGGGGCGCCTTCCTCATCCGGCAATGCGACATAGGCGGCCTTGTAGGCCAGCCCGTTTACCGATTCGTCGAGTACTACAGGGCGAAATCCTCTTTTTTCCATTTCCGAAAGGGCTGCCTGCGATATCCGCTTCTCTTTCCATTTGTTGGCGAACAGGAACGGCGCCGAGGAAGCGGCAAGGCTGCCGTCCCGGCGGTAAAGGCTGAGGTCTACCTTATGGGTGTCGGCCAAGCGGTAAAGGCTAAGGGCGTCGTCCGAGGGTGCGTCCAACTGGCCAATTCTACGCACCAGCACATTGACGGTCTCCAGGAGCCGTTCCTGATGATATTGAATGGTGGCTCCCCGGAAGTAGGCGATCGTTACCAACCCGATAAAAGCAAAGGCGGCCAGTGCCATTACGATAACAGACAGCTGTATGCGGTGGCGAAGGGAGGGCTCTCCCGCCAGCAGTTCCGGTGGCGTCGCCGGGAAAATATTGAGATACCGGCTCAGGCCGAAGAGGAGCAGCGCCAGCAGAAGCAGTATGGCAAACAAATAGGAAAACAGCGACAGTGGTTTGAGGTAGCCGCCCAGTGTTTCGCCGACGGTTATCTGATAGCCTTCGGGGGCGTGATAATACAGGGCTGCGTAGCGGCTGTCGACTTTCTCCTTCCATGTTCCCGGCGCCGGCCACCCGGGGGCGGGTTGCTCTTCCGGGATGGCTCCGCGGCGGATGGCCGGCTTTTCCTGGAACGCCACCAAAAAATCGTAATTGGACCGCCGCGCCGGATTGTCGGGAACCAGTTCCTGAAATACGCGTTCTGCCGGGCGGACGGCAGGGCGAAAGAACAACCATTCCTTCTGCTTCCCTTCCGAAGGGTAAGGGCCGAGGGCGTAACTATAGTAGGAATCATTGGGCGACAGTGCCCACAACCCCGGAGATAACTGCCGCCCCTCCGGAGCGCCCGGGGCGGCCTCCCATGTCAGATGGTAGTTTTTTCCCAGATAGGGATAGGCCCCCAGCAGGTACAGCGCGAGGGCCTCTTCGCGGGCAGTGCTGTCGGTTGCCAGGGCGGGCAGTTGCCTGTCGGCGCTTATCAGGGCGGCGAGATCCGCCTCCGCCAGGCTGTCGCGCGGGCTGGCCAGCAACCTCGCAAATTCCAAATGTTCCCGGCTCCCTTTATCCAGTTTGTACTTGAAGAAAAAACCGGCGCCCACACCGGCGAGAAGGCCCAGCCAGATGATCAGCCAGGCCGGGCTCCCCCCATCCAGTTCGACGAAGAGGTCCAGCAGGAAAAGATACAGGAGCAGGATCAGGGAACCGGTGAGCACACTGATGTCCAACGGGAATATCACCATCAGGGGAATGCTGAACAGCAGAGAGGCGGCGATAGCCTGGAAACGCCGCTCCCGGCGGAGCCCCAGTTGCACCAGCTCCCGCCCGGACCACAGGCTCAGCAACAGGAGGGCTAAAAGGAGGGAAACGATGCCGGCCATGCCGGTGAGGCTAAGCGGGCCCAGGTTGAATATGTTTCTGAAGTCGAATTGCAATCCGGAATCCAGTACCAGGCTGCGGATGAGGAGCAGAATCAACATCAGGGCCAGCGAGATGAAAAAATAGGAGAGGAATGCCAGGGCTGCCTTTGTGCGGCCCCCCCGATCCCGGTATGCCTGCCACCGGAGGGAGCGTTGCGCGTAGCTGAGCAGCCAGAATGCCAGCAGGCTGTTGAGCAGGAGGCGCCCCAGCCTGCCCCCCGACACCGGGGCGTGGAAGAGGCCGGCAAGGTACGCGTCGCCCTCGGCGGGAAGAATGCTGTAATAGATATTGAGCAAGGCCACTATCGTGACGGCCAGCCCCCAGCCCGCCGCCGGATGAAGGGCCCTGTCCAGTTGCCGGGCAATACGGCCCACTCCAGCCAGGCCTGCCGCCATCAACAGAAAGCCGGCGCCGAAAGTAAGGGCAGAAGGCAGCTGAACCGCCCACCATTGTAGCCCTGTTCCAACGACAAACAGGCCTGCTCCCGCAGCTCTCTGGTTTAACTGGCCCCATTTCATACCTTTCCTTTACGTACAGTTGAGGCGTAAAGTTACCTGTTTTTAAGGAGGAAAAAGATTCCCGAAACTATTATGCCTGATCCAACGTTGGGCAATCCGGAAGAAAGACCTATCTTTCTCCCCTGTTGCGGGCTGCTCTATCGCGGCCCTGACGTCAACCGTCAGGGATGAGGAAAGTCCGGACAACGTAGAGCGCCACGCCACCTAACGGGTGGGCCCCGACATTTATCGTCGGGGATAGAAAGTGCCACAGAAAGCTAGACTGCCGACGCCTTTGCAAGGAGTGGAAGCGGGCCTTGTCCGCCGAAGCTTTAGCGAAGGCGGGTAAAGGTGAAAACGTGCGGTAAGAGCGCACGCTCGGCCGTAGCAATACGGCGGAGGGGTAAACCTCGTGGGTTGAAATGCCACGTACACCACGATCCCGATCCTGATGCGGCCTTTGCTCCGCTTCAGGGGAGGAGGCGGGTTGCTCGCCTGCCTGGCAACAGTCGTGGGGGGTAGGCAGATAGACCCCGACGGTGACGTCGGGGCTAGATAAATGATAGAGGCCCTGACAAGAGCGCAAGCTCTTCCTCAGGGTACAGGATCCGGCTTACAGGCCCGCAGCAGTTTTTTTTAAAGCAAAATGGGGGCGGCATTTGAAAAAATGCCGCCCCCGTTTTGCTTTTGCATGCTGCATTTTTGATTTCCCACCCGGGAAAGCCAGCGTGGGAAATCAAAAATGCAGCATAAAACCTACTCTTCCGCGTCGAAAGCGCTGAAGTCGAACAACAGGGAGAAGCGCAGGGTATTGTCCAGCGGGTTGCGTTGGTTCGTAGTTGGGATGAGGTAGGAGAAGTTGAGGCCGAAGATGTTGTACTTCAGGCCCAGGCCTACCGTAAAGAACTTACGGCCGCCCTTCTGCAGGTGCTCGTTGAAGTAGCCGGCGCGGACGGCAAACTGCTTATCGTACCAGTATTCCACCCCGAACGAATACATGAGCTCCCTGAGTTCTTCGCTGAAGCCCTCGGGGGCGTCGCTGAAGGAGGAGAAGATGCCGCTGATGCCGGATTGTTCGCGGTAGTCGAAGACGCCGTTGCCGTCGAGGTCCTCGCAGGTATTGTCCTGGCAGGGGGTAGGCACCATCAGCTTGTTGATGTCGGTGGCGAAGGTGATGGTGTTGTATTCATCGAGGTCGATCTCCCAGGCGGCGCCCAGGCCGAAGTTGGCGGGCAGGTAGTCGCGGAAAAGGGAGTTGGTGTAGGTGATCTTGGAGCCGATATTGGTCAGCGCCAGGCCCACGGTCAGTTCCGACTCGGCATTTTCCAGCTCGATGGGGGTGCGGTAGGTAAAGGATACGTCGGCGGCGCCGGCGATGCCGGGCTCGATGGTCTCCCCGCCTTCTACCTGCTGGCCGGCGGCCAGGTTCGAATAGATGAACTTGGCGCTCAGCGATGCGGCGAACTTTTCGGAGAGCTTACGGGCATAGGCGGCGGTAATCTCAAACTCGTTGGGCCGCCCGATGGCCAACGGCTCTCCGTTCTGGTCGGTAAACTGAATACTTCCCAGAGAGAAATAGCGCAGGCCGAAGCCCAGCGCCTGAAGGTCATCCAGCTTGTAGTACCCCGACAGGTAAGCCAGATAAACATCATTGAGCCCCAGCGCCCGCAACCATGGCGTATAGGTAGCGGAGACGGCCAGCCCTTCCTCGGCGAAAACGATCTTGGAAGGGTTGAAGTGCATGGCGTTCGGGTCGGGCGAAATGCCAATGCCGGCATCGCCCATAGCGCCGGAACGCGCATCGGCTACGATGCGCAGAAAGGGGACGGCGGAAACGACCGTATTGGTGCACGGCGTGCCGTCCAGGTTGTAGTATTTCCCATTTTCCTCATAGCATTGTGCTGTTGCCTGAGTAGACAAGGCAGTGATCGCGAGCAATATGAGAAGAGAATGTTGTAGTAAATTCTTCATGAGATCCTCACTGTTTAACAAAAAAGTTTTGCAAATATAGTATTTGTTGGCGGAATTTCGGCGATTCCTTCTGCCGCCTGGTAGACTTTAGAAGGCAAAAAACCGCTACTCCCTTTAGGACTGCAAATTTCCTGCCACATATTCAATACGAAAAAATCGGGTTCTTATTTTAGGATGACCAGTTTTTCAAACTCGCTCTCCCCGCTCAGCACCGTATTGCCGGTATTGGAGGCCCGCACCTTCACCTTATACAAATAGACGCCCCGCGCCAGCCGCCCCCCGAAGTCGTCCCTGCCGTCCCATTCGATACAAT
>JAGFJE010000097.1 GCA_024103175.1 Phaeodactylibacter sp. | reverse complement strand
AAGGCGGAAGGCGGAAAAAAAGGCGTTGAGCGCCCATTCTGGCCCAAATTCCGACTTCCGACTTTTTAACCGGCTGACCAGACGGTCCCACTTCCGACTTAAAATGGCTGCACGTCCAAAGTCTAGTTACCTGATAAAAATCATTCCTTTTTCTGATAATTATCATTTAGCCCTGCAATGGCGAGGATTATATTTGGCGTAGTGAGGTAGCTAACAATCGTTCGTATAATGATGTCATTAAGCCAAACATCTATGACAAAGCCGCCGTCTGCTCTTCAGCCTTTCCAGGTCCGCCAGGCGATGGTCGCGCTCAAGCTCGGGCCGGCTGACGAGAAGATCCTGGAATATCTCGATTTCTTCACCAGGGAGATTCCCACGGGCGCAGCCTACTTCCTGCATGTACTGCCGAAATTTGACCTGCTCAACACCATGATGGAGCGGGAGGCTCAGGCATTGATCAGCAATTACGAGATCAATGACGAGGTCATTACCCGCATGGAGAGAAAGATACGTTCCCGCCTGACCGATGACCAGACGATACACATCGAGTTTGACGTGAAAGAAGGCAACCCGCTGGAAGAATTACTGGAAGATACGAACGATGTTAAAGCCGACCTGGTAGTCATCGGGCAGGAGAGCGGAGTGACCCAGCATGGCATCCTGGCCAAGAACCTGGCCCGCAAAGCGCAGTGCAACGCCCTGATCATTCCGAACAAGGCTAAAGCCCGGATCCAAAAGATACTGGTTCCGGTCGACTTTTCCGAGCACTCCATAAAAGCATTGCGCACGGCAGTAGCACTGAACATGGAGCTGTTCGAGCCGGCCGAGATTACCTGCCTGAACATTTACGAGATCCCCAACCTGAGCGTATACAAAATTCAGAAGACCAAGGAACAGTTCAGAGAAATGCTCGAAAAGGACCACAGGGGTGCTTTCGATGCTTTCCTGAACACACACATACCCGAATACAAGGACCAGATCAAAATAGAACTGATCTGCCGCGAAGGGCCCGGCATTGCCCAGTACATCATGGAATATGCCGAAAACAACAAGGCCGACCTCATCGTGATGGGCGCCAAAGGGCACTCACAGGTTGAATTGCTTCTCATGGGCAGCGTTACGGAAAAACTGCTGGCCACCAATGAGTTCATCCCCACCTTGATCGTTAAATGAGGAACAACCGCAGAGGCGGCCCCGAACTGAAGAATCATAGCTTGGTGAATTTTTTTCTATTTAGTGAGGTTAGTTTTTCGGGAGGCCGTCAAAGTGATCTTTGACGGCCCTTTTTTTCCAGTGATAAAAATCAACCTGTGGGCTGACCGTTGTCAGCCGGGGCAGGCCAGCAAAACATTAGCTTTGAAAGGCACAGAGAAAACGGACATTGAAATGCTGAAGCTTGTACCCTTAATCCACTAAGGGGAGAGCGCAGGAGCCTAAGCTTCAATCGGAGGCGGCTCAAAACCGTTCTCTCCTCGTAAAAAGCCAAAGATCCATGGTAATTTCTGACGATAAGACATTCAGAGACATCCAGAAAGAATTCAACGGTAAGTTCCCATACTTAAAGCTGGAATTTTATTCTTCCCGGCATGGGGAAGGAGAAGGGTCTCCCATTCAGGAACGCCTCGACCCCGAGCAGCTGTTGAAGCATGCCCGCCAGATACACAATGAAGGAAATATCGAGGTGACGGGAGACGTGAAAGTAAGCGATTTCGAACAGGCCTTTCACGACAAGTTCGGCCTCAATGTGCAGGTCTTCCGCAAATCCGGCAACCTGTGGATGCAAACCACCTCCACGGACCACTGGACGCTGTCCGAGCAAAACCGTAAGGGAGGGTCTTCCGAATTACATTACAAAGAAAAATACAGGACATGATCACGGCCATCGCAACCGTTGCTGATATCATGAGCAGGAACGTTCTTTTTGCTCATACGAACCAGAGTTTCACACAGTTGTGCCGCCTCTTTTTCGAGATGGACATTCACCACATGCCGGTGGCCGACGATAAAGGCAAGCTCATTGGCATACTGAGCACCAACGACGTACTGAAAGCCTATGGCCGCAAGGTGCCAACACTGCAGCGCGCCGATGAAGCCATGCTGAACGAAAACATTACCATTTTTGACCTGATGACACCGGACCCGGTCAGCGTGCCTCCTGATACCACTTTGAAGGAGGCGGCTCGGCTGCTGTCTACCAACAACATCCAATCCCTGCCCGTAGTGGAAGGGGAAAAAGTGGTTGGTATTGTCACCAGCCGGGACCTGATCCGCTATCTGGCAGGAGCATGAAGGGGCCATCCTGAGCCAAAAACAAAAAGAAACATAGTTAAAATTGGCTTTTGCGACTAGGACGAGGGGCGATCATCAAAACATTGATGGTTGCCCTTTTTTTATTGCCACTGATGAAAGTCAGCCCGGCGGCATGATAAACATCATGCCGCAAATTCTGCGGCTCGTATAAATTGAATAGGAAGAGGTGAACGAATCAAAAGATCTATTCATGAAGAGCATCCTCGCCCCCACCGATTTTTCCGCCTGCGCTTTTCAGGCAACGGAAGCCGCCGCTAAGCTGGCCCGCCGCTTTGGCGCGTCCCTCCATTTAATGACTTGCCTGCCCCTCCCCAAAAACTGGAGCCGCCTATCCGCCCGGGAAAAAGCCCAGATGCCCGAGGCGCAGCAACGGATCTACAACACCGAAGTCCTCTTCAACGACCTGCGCAACCGCTTTTCCGATATCGATGTCAAAACGGCCTATTGCGGCGGTAAACTGGCGGCAGAAGTACGGGAATATGTCAAGCGCCATGCCATCGATTTTATCGTTATGGGCTCTCACGGCAGCAGTGGCAAGAATGAATACTTCGTAGGGTCCAACACCCAGAAAGTCGTCCGGGAAGTGCACTGCCCGGCCCTGGTGGTCAAAGAGCCGCTCGAGGAGGCCAATTTCGACAAAGTTGTTTTCGCTTCCAGCTTCCTGGAAAATGAACGGGAGCCATTCCTGAAATTCAAGGACTTCGTCAAGCACTTCGTTCCCGAGATCCACCTGGTGGAAGTGCATACCTCTTCCCTGCTCGACCCTCCCTATTTCCTGAGCCACAAGGCCATGGAAGAGTTCCGCAGCCTGTGCGCCCCCTTCCGCTGTGAAACCCATATACACCGCAATTTCAATGTAGAAAGGGGGATCCGCACCTTTGCAGAGGAAATAGGGGCCAAACTGATCGGCATCTCCAACCACCACCGGCACCCGCTGAAGCGGATGCTGATCGGCAGCAATGTGGAGGCGCTGGTCAACCATTCCAGCATTCCCGTCCTGAGCATAGACTACGAAAAAGCGACAGAGGCTGTTTCCTGAGCCGAACACTGGTTTAAACCCGCCTGTTCCAAACTAAAATAGTCAAAAGAAAAAGCCCATGAAAAAGATACTTTTCCCTACCGATTTCTCCAAAGCCGCCCGCAACGCCTATGCCTACGCCATCCAACTGGCCGAAGCCCTCGATACCAAAGTCGATGTGACAAACATCTACCACCTGCCCCTCAACGATGCCGGGCGAGTGCCCCCCGACTACATCGAACAGATGCTCAACGAGAAAAAACTAAGCGTCGAGCAGCATCTTCGGGACTTCGTCAGCGGTTTGCCTTCTTCTCATCTGGGAGAGCTGAAGGCGGAGTACGGCATTTTCGTCTATCAGGAAGTCATCGACCTGGCAGAGGACGGCGGCTATGGCCTTATCGTGATGGGCACAAAGGGCGAACGCAACCCCCTGGAAAAGATGATGGGCAGTGTGACTACCCATACCATGATGCACGCTCCCTGCCCGGTGCTGGCCATTCCGGAGGGAGCCGAGTTCAGCCCCATTGAACACATCGCCTACGCCACCGATTTCGAGCCCAGCGACGAACACGCCGTAGAACAACTCATGGAGTTCGCCGGCAAACTGAGCGGCGCCATCCACTTCGTCCATATCGATACCAAGGCCATAGCGGGTAATGTGGAAGACTACGTCATGGTGGAAAACTACCCCTTCCCCTTTACCGATTTCTCCGTGGTGGGGAGCCGCTCCGTCAGCGACGGGCTCGAACAGTTCGTCAAAGAGAAAAGTATTGATATCCTGGCGCTGTTCATCCCCAACCGCCGCCTGTGGGAGCGCCTCTTCCACTCCAGCTTTACCAAACAAATGGCCTTCCACAGCAAGGTGCCGCTGCTGGTTTTTCATGAGTAAGGGCCCGGCGCCGGCCGGAGTTCGCTATTCGCTGTTCGGTAGTTCGGAGGCAGGCGAAAACCGAATTCCGAAAAGCGAATAGCCGATCGCTCAAAATGCCTGCAACCCCACCAGCTTCTTATACTCCCCCGCCTTTTGCAGCAGCGCCTCGTGCGTGCCGCGCTCGATGATGTGGCCATCCTTCATGACGACGATCTCGTCGGCGTGCTGAATGGTAGACAGGCGGTGGGCGATCACGATGGAGGTTCGGTTTTTCATCAGCTCCACCAAGGATTGTTGCACCAGTTTCTCCGATTCGGAATCCAGAGCGGAAGTGGCTTCATCCAGGATGAGGATGGGAGGGTTCTTCAGTATGGCGCGGGCGATGGTCAGGCGCTGGCGCTGGCCGCCGCTCAGCTTGCCGCCCCGGTCGCCGATGTTGGTCTGGTAGCCATGTTCGGTGGCCATGATAAATTCGTGGGCATTGGCCACCCGGGCGGCGCGCTCCACGTCCTGATCACTGACGCCCTCCATGCCGAAAACGATGTTGTTGTAAATGGTATCGTTGAACAGGATGGCCTCCTGGGAAACGATGCCCATGAGGCTGCGCAGGCCCTGAAGCTTATAGTCCCGGATATCGCGGCCGTCGAGGAAGATGGCACCTTCGGTGACATCGTAGAAGCGGGGCAGCAGGTCGGCCAGCGTCGATTTGCCGGCGCCGGAGGCCCCCACCAGGGCGACCACCTGCCCGCGGGGGATCTCCAGCGCTATGTTCTGCAATACCGGCCCTTCGTCCCGGCGATAGGTAAAACTGACGTTTCGGTATTCGATCTTTTCCCGGAAATTGCTTATCGGCAGGGCGCCGGGCTTTTCCCGTATGCTCACATCGGCGTCCAGCACGCGCTCCACCCGTTCCATTGCGGCAATGCCCTTCTGTATGTTGTAAATGGCCTTGGACAGCGACTTGGCGGGGTCGATCACATTGTAGAAGGCGAAGATGAAGGTCAGGAAGGTCTCGGCGGCCAGCTGCCCGCCGAAGACCTGGCGGGAGCCGTACCAGAGCAGGACGGCCACGGTGGCGATCCCCAGGAACTCGGACAAGGGGGAGGAAAGGTCCCGCCGCCACAGCAGGCGGGTCAGGGCCCGGCGGTAGGCATTGTTTTCCTGTGCAAACTTATCCCGCTGATAGGCCTCAGCGTTGAAGCCCTTGATGATGCGCAGGCCGCCCAGCGCTTCCTCCACTATGGAAACCAGAGTGCCCAGCCGCTCCTGCACCGCCGAAGAGCTGCGCTTAAGAGAGCGGCCGATGCCCCCGATCACCACCCCGGTGAAGATCATAAGCAGAAAGACGAAGGCCGTCAGGGAAGGGCTGACGTAAACCATAAAACCCAGGGCGCCGACAATGATCAGCGGCTCCCGGAAAACGGCCTCCAGGACGTTCAGGATGCTCCACTCCACCTCCTGCACATCGGCGGTGATACGAGACATGAGGTCGCCCTTGCGCTCCTCCGAAAAGTAGGACAAGGGCAGGATCAGCACCTTTTCGAACAACTGCCCGCGGATATCCCGGATGATGCCGTTGCGCACCGGCGCCATAAAAAACAGCGACAAATACCGGAAGAGGTTTTTCAGGAAAAAGGCGGAGAGGATAGTGACACAAACGAAGGCCAGGGCCGTTTCCTTGCCCTGCTGCACTACCATCTGGCTGAGGTAATAGTTGAAGCTCGTTGTCAGGCTGTCGATATTGGTAATGGCCGCCGGCTTGTCCAGTACCGGCTCCCGCCGGTCGAAGAGGATCTCCAGAAAGGGAACCAGCAAGGGAATACTGGCCGCCGTAAAAACGGCCGTAAGGATATTGCTCAAAACATTGAGGGAAACGTTGGCCTTGTAGTTGCGCAGGTAGCCCAGCAGGCGCCAGAAGGAGGTGTTCATGGCTGGATTGTTGAATGGTTATATGGTTGAATTGTGTGATGGTTTATCGTTTCACAGCCTCCGGGCCGCCTAACCATAAAGCCATTTAACAATTTAACCATACTTTCTTTCATTCCATCTCGGCAGAAACCGGCTCCAGGATGAAGGAAGCCTCGCCCTGCCGGAGGGCGTAGGTTATGATCCGGTTTTTTCCGGTGGCCTTACCTCCTTCAAAGATGGGGAAAGACCGCTTCAATGTGCCATCTTCGAAATAGAACCGGCCATGGCCGTTGAAGCCCTCCGCCATATCTTTTTTCGCAGACAGTTGCTGCACGCCGATGGGGCCGTAAGAACGATTTCGGAAAGAAGAGAAGCCATAGACATGAGCCGTCGAATCGCTGCCGACAGTCCTGGAGAAGGCATATACTTCCTGAAAACCATCCTGGTCGAGGTCGGCAAGCTGAGCATCGGTGACCATTCCTTCCACGCCTATCTGAAAGGTATCGTTGCGCAACTCAAAACCGGAAGGCGCCACGACCAGCGTATTCTCTTCCGGCACGTTGGGAGAAGAGAGGTGGAAAGTGATGCCTCCCCTTTCCAGTTTTTTTTCGAAAGGCATCCGGTTTTTGCCGCTCAGCACAGGCGGGCGGGCGGGTTTTTCTTCTGTCGGCAGGGCGGCGGCAGAATCGGCGGAAGCGCTATCCTGGCCTTCGGATGGGCGGCCATTGCCGGAGCAGCTCCAGAATGCAATGGCGAACAGGCAAAGGATAAAGATTGAGCTTTTCATTTTTTCGGATTTTTTTAGATCCTGTTGGCAGCACCTACCAGCCCAGCGCCGTGGGGAAGGCCAGAAAGCCATCATCTGCCGGCCCTGATCAATCATCCGTCATCTTGAAAGTGTTCAGGTAACCGGTGTGGAAGTCCCCTTTGCGGAAGTTTTCGTCCTTCATCATTCGCTGATGAAAAGGCACGGTAGTCTTCACTCCTTCGATGATGAACTCGTCCAGCGCCCGTTCCATTTTGGTGATGCATTCCTCGCGGGTCGGCGCCCGGCAGATGAGCTTGGCGATCATGGAATCGTAGTAGGGCGGGATGTTATACCCGGCGTACACGTGGGTGTCTACCCGTACGCCATGCCCTTTGGAGCTGTGGAAGGAAGTGATCTTTCCGGGGCTGGGGCGGAAGCCGTTGAAGGGGTCTTCTGCATTGATCCGGCATTCTATGGCGTGGGCATTGGGGAAGTAGTTCCCCCCGGTGATGAGGTCTCCGGCAGCGATCTTGATCTGTTCTTTGATGAGGTCGTGGTCGATCACTTCCTCGGTCACCGGATGCTCCACCTGGATACGGGTATTCATTTCCATGAAGTAGAAGTTCCGGTGTTTGTCGACCAGGAATTCTACGGTGCCGACGCCCTCGTAGTCGATGGCTTCGCCGGCCAGCACAGCTGCCGCGCCCATTTCCTTGCGCAGTTCGTCGGTCATGAAGGGCGACGGGCACTCTTCGATCAGCTTCTGGTGCCGGCGCTGGATGGAGCAATCTCGTTCGGAGAGGTGGACGACCTTGCCTTTCTGGTCGCCGGCGATCTGAAACTCGATGTGGCGGGGCTCCTCCACGAATTTTTCGATGTAGATGCCATCGTTACCAAAGGCAGCTTTGGCCTCCTGGCGGGCCCGGTCCCAGTTGTTGTCAAAATCCTTTTCTTCCCAGACGATGCGCATGCCCTTGCCACCGCCGCCGGCAGTGGCTTTGAGAATAATGGGATAGCCGATCTCACTGGCGATCTTTTTGCCGTGTTTCGGGTCTTTCACCAGGCCGTCCGAGCCCGGGATTACCGGTACGCCGGCCTTTACCATGGTCTCTTTCGCGGTGATCTTATCGCCCATTTTGCGGATCTGGGCGGGCGTCGGCCCGATGAATTTGATGCCGTACTCGGCGCAAACCTCAGCAAAGTCGGCATTTTCGGCCAGGAAGCCATAGCCGGGATGCACCGCATCGGCATTGGTGATTTCCACAGCCGCCATAATGCGGGGTACGCTCAGGTAAGACTCGGCCGAAGAAGGCGGGCCGATACAGACAGCTTCGTCGGCGAAGCGCACGTGGAGGCTCTCCCGGTCAGCAGTAGAATAAACCGCCACCGTTTTGATCCCCATCTCCCGGCAGGTGCGGATGATGCGCAGAGCAATTTCGCCACGGTTGGCAATGAGTATTTTCTCGAACATACTTTTTCAATTAGAGGTGCTGCAACATAAGCCCTTTATTCGCCAGGCCAAAGTCAGGCGGTTGCATTTTCCTGTTTTCCCGGTTCGGGTCAGGCCGGCTCTACCAAAAACAGGACCTGGTCGTACTCCACCGGCTGGGCGTCTTCGACCATCACTTTAACGATCTTTCCTCCGATCTCGGATTCGATCTCATTGAAGAGTTTCATGGCTTCGACGATGCAAACCACCTGCCCTACCTCGATGGTATCTCCCACCTTGACATAAGGCGGCTTCTCCGGTGAGGAGGAGCGGTAGAAGGTCCCGACAATTGGGGAGCGGACCTCAACATACTTGCTGCGGTCCTCCTTCTTTTCTTCCCTGGGCGATTCCACTTCCGGCTCCGGCTGAGGCTTTGCCTGAGGCGCAGCCGAAGAGGAGGGCGGCGCTGCCGGGTAAGGCGTCTGTACAGGCGGCATCTGAATGATGGGCGCCTGCTGGGCCGGGGCCGGGTTGGAGGGCGCGGCTTGTTGCTGCGTTTTTCGTTTTTCGTATTTGTTGGTTCGGATAGCGAGTTCGAACTCGCCATCTTTAATCTTGAATTCGGTGAGGTTGGATTTGTTGATCAGTTTTACCAACTCCTGAATTTCCTTAAAAGTCATAGGCGTTATTGTTTTACGCGTTCCATGTAGGAGTTCGTTGAGGTATCTATCTTGATCAGGTCGCCCTGGTTGATGAACAGAGGGACCCGCACTTCAGCGCCGGTTTCGACGGTAGCCGGCTTGAGGGTATTGGTCGCCGTATCTCCTCTGACGCCCGGCTCGGTATAGGTGATTTCCAGCACCACATACTGGGGCATCTCCAGGGTAAGCGGAACCTCCTTCTCGGCATGAAAGAGAATGTCAACTTCCAGCCCTTCCTTCATCAGGCCCGGGTTCTCAATAAAATCTTCCCGGAGAGCGACTTGTTCAAAAGTCTCCTGGTTCATAAAGTGATACCCCATATCGTCATTGTACAGGTACTGGAACTTGCGGCGTTCCACCCTCACCTCATCAACTTTATGCCCGGCAGGAAAGGTGTTCTCGAGTACCCGGCCGGTGGTCAGGCTCTTGAGCTTGGTACGCACAAAGGCGTTGCCCTTACCTGGCTTGACGTGTTGAAATTCAGTGATAACGAAGGTGTCGTTATTGAATTCAATGCACATCCCCTTGCGAATATCAGAAGTTGTTGCCATTACTTATTTTCTCTAGTTTATATGCCTGAATTTTTTAGCCCTGCAAAGATAGGAAAATTGTCGGTGATTGGCCCGTTCGCTATTCGGTTGTTCGCCATTCCCTGTTCGGTTGGAGGCGAATTCCGAACACCGGGCTTCGAAGCCCCTTCAATACGCCCACTTCACATAGATTGCGCCCCAGGTGAACCCTCCGCCGAAAGCCGTCAGGATGAGGTTGTCCCCCGGCTTGAGCCGGCTCTCCCACTCCCACAGGCAAAGCGGGATCGTGGCGGCGGTGGTATTGCCGTATTTATGGATATTGATCATTATTTTTTCCAGGGGAAAGTCCGCCATCCGGGCCACCTGCTCGATGATGCGGCGGTTGGCCTGATGGGGAACGACCCAGTCGACGTCATCGACGGACAGGCCATTGCGCTGCATGGACTGCCCCACTACGTCCGCCATCCCTGACACGGCCGCCTTGAAGACCGGCGCGCCGTTCTGATAAACGAAATGTTCGCGGTTGGCTACCGTTTCCGGGCTTGCCGGATAACGGGACCCGCCCGCTTTCTGAAAAAGATAGACGTGGCCCGCTCCGTCGCTCTTCAGCAGGGAATCCATCATTCCGTATCCTTCGGTATTGGGTTCCAGCATCACCGCGGCCGCCGCATCTCCAAACAGGATGCAGGTCGAACGGTCGGTATAATCGACGATGGACGACATCTTGTCGGCTCCGACAACGACCACTTTCTTATGGGCGCCGCTCTCGATGAAGCGGCTTGCCGTTGTCAGGGCGTAGAGAAAACCGGAGCAGGCGGCATGCAGGTCAAAACAGAAGCCGTTGCGAATGTCAAGAGCATCGGCAATGAGGTTGGCCGTGTCCGGAAACTGCATATCCGGAGTGACGGTGGCGCAGATCATCAGGTCCACTTCTCCGGGAGCGGCGCCGGTTTTCTCCAACAGCCCCCGAACCGCCTCAATGCCCATTGAGGAAGTGCCCTTGCCTTCTCCTTTCAGTATGCGGCGCTCCTGTATTCCGGTACGGGCCCGTATCCATTGGTCATTGGTATCGACCATCTGCTCCAGTTCGGCATTGGTCAGTACATAGTCCGGAACATAGCCGTGAACTCCGGTGATTGCTGCACGGATCTTTGTCATAACGGCATAAATTAGTACCCTTCGAAAAAATCGAGCGCAAGGTAGGAAAAATGTGGGAAATGGTGTACAGCTTGGCAGGTTACTGGTTCGGGAACAATGGAGGAAGAGGGGAATTGATGATGTTTGATGTTTGATGTTTGATGTTTGACGTTTGATGTTTGACGTTTGATGTGCAATGTTTGATGTTTGTTGTTTGATTGGCCTTGGAGGGCTATACTGCCAGCCCCCTCTCACGGTACATCAAAAATCGCAAATCAAAAATCAAAAATCAAAAATCAAAAATCAACCGCCCCTTCCTCTCCCGGGCGGGAGATGGCCC
Organism: Phaeodactylibacter sp.; assembly: GCA_024103175.1. Classification (GTDB taxonomy): domain Bacteria; phylum Bacteroidota; class Bacteroidia; order Chitinophagales; family Saprospiraceae; genus JACJXW01. Next base: position 7,354 of record JAGFJE010000097.1, on the reverse strand, counting down.
ACAGGCCCGCGAAAGTGAGCAATCCGTTGAGGGCGATGATCAGGAAGCCAAACTCAAAACCGGAAAGCCAGTAGGCCGAGTTGCCATTGATGATATAAGACAAGATCGGAGCGGCGACACAAACGGGGATAACCCAGGTTGACCGTACGGTCCGGCGGGTGAGCATCCCAAAGGCAAATAGCCCCAGAATGGGGCCGTAGGTATACCCCGCGGCGATGAAGAGCTGGCTGATCACCGCGTCGTTATTCAAAGCGTTGAAAACTACGATAATGATGAGCAGCAACAGGGAGATACCGACGTGGACGATGGTGCGGGTGCGCCGCTTGGACTCTTCATCGGCCTCGCTTTTTTCAAACCCGAGGAAATCCACGCAGAAGGAAGTCGTCAGCGCTGTCAGGGCAGAATCGGCACTGGAATAGGCCGCGGCGATAAGCCCCAGGGTAAAGAGCACCCCGACCGCCGGGGAAAGGTGGCGCAGGGCGACAATCGGGAACAGCTCGTCGGTCTTCGCCGGAATTTCCAGGCCGATACTGGCGGAATAAATATAGAGCAACGCGCCAAGGGAGAGGAACAGGAAATTGGCGAATACCAGAATGACGCTAAAGGTGTAGACATTCTTCTGGGCCTCGCCGATGTTGCGGCAGCTGAGGTTTTTCTGCATCATGTCCTGGTCCATACCTGTCATTACGATGGCGATCAGGGCTCCGCTGATGAACTGCTTGAAGAAGTTGTTGGGGTCATTCCACCCTCCTTCGAAAAAGAACATCTGAGAATAATCGCTGGCCTGCACCATGGCCACCATCCCGCCCAGGTCCATTTCCATCGTGTTGCCGATGGAGACGATGGTGAGCACCACGGCCGAGAGCATGGCCACCGTCTGTAGGGTATCGGTATATACGATCGTATTGATCCCTCCTTTGAAGGTATAGATCCAGATCAGGACGATGGTTACGGCTACGGTGGCAATGAAAGGGATGCCGAAGGGCCCCAGAACGAACTGCTGCAGGACCATGGCCACCAGATAGAGGCGGAAAGCCGAACCGATCACGCGGGAAAGCATAAAATAGGCCGCCCCGGTCTTATAGGCATGATATCCCAGGCGATGTTCCAGGAAAGTGTAAATGGAAGTCAGGTTCATGCGGTAATAAAGGGGCAGCAGCACCTGAGCGATGACCAGGTAGCCGAGCAGGTAGCCAAAAACCATTTGCATATAGGAAAAAGACTGGTTGGCGCCGTTGGCCCCTACTACCCCGGGGATGGAGATGAAGGTGACCCCCGAGAGGGAGGCGCCGATCATACCGATGGCGACCAGCAGCCAGGGCGATTTTCTGCCCGCCAGGAAAAATTCGGCATTACCGGCCTTACGTCCCCTAAAATAGGATACGGTGATCAGCAACAGGAAGTAAGCTGCTATGATTCCTAGGATAAGTGTGGGTGTCAAATGGTTGGTCATACTGATGCCTGCTTGTTTGGCGCTCGCCCGTCCCTTTCGTTAAAGACGAAGGCCCGGGGGTGTTGTTATCTCAATGCCGGGCGGGCCGGCCACCTGGCACCAATTGGTTTGTAGTTAAAACGCCTTTGGGATACCTCCGGGTAATACCAAAGCAAGGCAAATATAGTAAAATTGAGAAAAGGGCAAGGGGTTGGGCTATTCTATCAGTTTTTCCAGCTGTTGTTTCAGAACGCCCAGGTTCTGAACCCCCATGCCCTGCCACTTCCGCTCGCCGGCCTGAAAGATCATCAGGGTGGGGATGCTGCGGATACCCAGCTTGCTGGCCAGCGGCTGGTTGCGGTCTACGTCGATCTTGACGATCCGGATCTTATCGCCCATCTGCGATTTGAGCTGCTTGAGAATGGGCGCCTGGGCCTTGCACGGCCCGCACCAGTCGGCATGGAAATCAAGGAGGACGGGCGTAGCGGAGTTGATGATATCCTGAAAGCTGGATTTTGACATGCTTTTTTATTGGTAGAACAGCGGAAAGGGAGGAGTGGTTGATGGGGGGAAGGCGGAAGAGAGGGGTATAACCAACACGCTATGAGGCGAGTAGCCTTCCCTTTGGCTGAATTTTTACATTCCCGGCCGGAAGTTGGTTATCTTAGCCCCAAACCACCTCCTATGAAAAAGGCCATCCTGATACTCAGCTCTTTTTCCCTCCTCCTGGCGGCCTGCGGCGGCAATGCCGGCGAAAAGGCCGGCCAGGCCTCCCAACAAGAGGAAGCCCCGCCGCCTGTAGACGAAGACCAGGCCATCCTGCAGCTCTCCGCCTACCTCGTCGCCGAGCCGCAGAACCAGATGGAAGAAAGCCAGAATGCCATCGTCAACTACGCTATCGACAAACTCATCCCCCTGGAGCGTACCCGCTCCGGACTGCTGTACCGCATCCTCGAAGAAGGGGAAGGGGAAAAGCTGCAGTGGGGCGACTACATCTCCGTTCACTACAAAGGTTACTTTCTCGACGGCCAGGTGTTCGATTCCTCCTACCGCCGCGACAAGCCTCTGCAGTTCTACATCGGCAATATGATCCCGGGCTGGAACGAGGGCCTGCAGCTGATCGCTCCGGGCGGGAAGATACAGCTCTTCGTGCCTTCTCCCCTGGGCTACGGGGAGGAGGGGCTGCCGGATGGAAAGGAGGGCTTTCTGGTGCCGCCCGATACGCCTATGGTATTCGAGGTGGAAGTGCTGGAGCGGTTGAAAAGGGCGGGGGAGGAGTGAGGGGAATGGTTATATGGCTATATGGCTGGCGTGATGGACAACTGCTCTTCTTTCAGCCCAAGCCTATAGCTCCGCCCCTGCTCCCGGAAGGTAAGTTCGAGCGGGAACGAGCGGGCAGGCATATCGGTAGGATACCACTCCTTGTTGCGAGGGTCGACGATGATGAACAGGCCGTGCGGGTCGCCGGCGGCGCAGAAGTTGTCGTAGTTGCCGGAGTAGAACGGGAGGCCGGATTGCCGGTGGAGCAATTCAAAACTTGCCCTGACGGTGCGGACAGGCAGGCCGATCTCACTGACGGACAAGATTCCGGAGGCGGAAAAAGGCTCTATCTGAGGATACTCCAGGCTGCGGCGGGCGATGAACTCCACGATATTGCCGGCCGGGTCCTGGAAGTACATGGCGTAAGCATTCCAGTTGGAAAAGTCGATCAGTTCAGTGTCGCCGTCGCGGAGGATGGGCGCCCTTTCTTTCAGCCATTGCAGAGCCTGTTTGTACTGGTAAGGCGGAATGTTAAAAGCGAAGTGGTAGTAAGGGTTGCCCTCCCGGTACTCGAACGCCAGGCGGGTGGTTCCGGCCCGGAGGGAAAAAGAACGGCTATCTGTTTTTTGCCCTTCCATACCCAGGGCGCCGGTATAAAAACCCCATTGTTCCTGCGGATGGGAAGTATACAGTTTCAGCTCTTCGATTATCATGAAACGGAAGTTTTGCCTTCTTCTTCCTTCTCTTTTTTAAAGATCATAGGCAGCATAATGCCCAGGCCGACCATAATGGAGACATCGGCGAAATTGAAGATGCCGGTGCGCAGGCCGCCCAGGCCCATGTTCATAAAATCCACCACCTGCCCGTAGAGGATGCGGTCGTAGATATTGCTGGCCCCGCCCCCGATGATGAAGGCGAAGGCGACGGCCTGCCAGCGGTTTATATTTTTGGAGAAAAAGGTGTAAAACAGCAGGCCTGCCAGCAGGGCGGTGGGCAGGATAAGCAGCGCCCAGTACCGGAGCTGGTCGGACAGGCCGGCGCCCAGGCTCAGGAAGGCGCCTTTGTTCTCCACATAAGAAAGCCGGAAAAAATCACCCAGATAAGATATCTGCCCTTCCGACATAAGCTCTTCCCTGGCCAGTTGCTTGGTCACCTGGTCGCAACCCACATTAACCAGAACGATAACCACAACCAGGGCTATCCGCTGCCAGTTTATTTTCATCGTTTTTTCGTTTTTCTTTTTGCAGGAGCTGATCCTAATATCGTGTCTTGTCCTCTTTTTCCACCCAGGCCTGGAAGGCTTTGAGCGCCTCCTCCCGCATCATCTGCTGAGTGGAAATATGGCGCTTGCTGTGGTGGTGGTTCAATTCCTCGTATATAAACGCATCATCGAAGCTGATGTTGGCGGCGTCTTCCCGGCTGCTTCCAAATACGATCCGGCTGGGCCGGGCCCAGTACAAGGCCCCCAGGCACATGGGGCAAGGCTCGGAAGAGGCGTACACCACACAGCTATCGAGCTGAAAGTGGCCCAGGCGCCGGCAGGCTTCCCGGATGGCCACCATCTCGGCGTGGGCAGTGGGGTCATTATCGATAAGCACCCGGTTTTGGCCGCGGCCGATGATCTCTCCATCCTTGACAACTACCGCCCCGAAAGGCCCTCCATAACCGGCTTTTACGCCTTCGGTGGCCAGGCGGATGGCCTCTCGCATATATTGTTCGTCCGACATAAAGTCATTGTTTTAAGGAATGTTGTCTGAAAATCGCAACAAAAACACCACAAAGTTGCAATTTTGTTTTGGATCGGCACAGCAGATTATATTTTGCGAACCCGTTCCTGTCGAGTATATTTGCCCGGATTGAACTCCAAACCGGCGGAATATGATACAACCTGTGTTCAAAAATGATGCCATTGTCCTGGGCATACTCATCGTCGTCCTGGCTCTGGTCTTTGTTACTTCCGGCAGCAAGAACCCCAGGTGGCAAAAGTTCTATACTTATGTGCCCCCCCTCCTGCTGTGTTACTTTTTACCGGCCCTGCTCCACTGGCCGTTGGGGCTGATCGCCCCTCAGTGGTACGACCTGGCGGAGCTGCGCGGCTTCCTGCAGGGAAGTGTGGCGCCGGGCCTTTCGGATACCGCCAGCTGGGGCGCGATGAAGCGCATCATTGCCGAGAACAACATCGAACCGGAAGTGCTCAAACCGTTCATCGAAAAATCTCAGCTCTACTTTGTAGCCTCCCGCTACCTGCTTCCCGCCAGTTTGGTCCTGCTGTGCCTCAGCATCGATTTCAAGGGCATCCTCAACCTGGGCCCCAAGGCGCTGATCATGTTCTTTGCCGCCACGACAGGAATCATCCTCGGCGGCCCGGTGGCCTTGCTGATCATCAACTACCTGGCGCCCGGCCTGGTAGCGGCCAGCCCGGATGAAGTGTGGCGGGGCCTGTCGACCGTCGCCGGCAGCTGGATCGGCGGCGGCGCCAACCAGACCGCTATGAAGGAGATCTTCAATGTCGGCGACAACCTCTTCGCCTCCATGATCGTCGTAGATGTGGTGGTGGCCAATATCTGGATGGGCTTCCTGCTCTACGGCGCCAGCATATCCGACCGGCTGGACCTGAAGCTGAAAGCCGACAACTCCGCAATTGAGGAACTCAAGCGCAAAGTACAGGACTATCAGGCCAGCGTGGCCCGCATTCCCACTACCAAAGATGCTTTCGTACTGCTGGCGGTGGCTTTTGGCGGCGTTTCCCTCTCCCATTGGGGGTCAGACGTCATCACCCCGTTCATGGAGCGCTACAGCGAAGCCCTGAACAATGCCGGGCTCAGCTCTCTGATGTCCGATTTCTTCTGGCTCATCGTCATCGCCACCACTCTTGGGCTGGCCCTGTCCTTCACCGGAACCCGCAAACTGGAAGGGGTCGGTGCATCGCGCTGGGGCAGCGTATTCATTTATATTCTGGTGGCCACCATCGGTATGAAGATGAACCTGGGCGAGGTGCTGCAGAACCTTGGCCTGTTCGCCATAGGCCTGGTCTGGATGATGATACACGTCCTCATCCTGTTGGCCACCGCTTTTCTCATCCGGGCGCCGTTCTTTTTCGTGGCGGTGGGCAGCCAGGCCAATGTCGGCGGGGCAGCCTCCGCCCCCATCGTCGCTTCCGCATTCAGCCCGGCCCTGGCGCCGGTTGGGGTACTGATGGCCGTTCTGGGTTATGCGCTGGGCACCTACGGCGCGCTGATCTGTGCATTTTTGATGCAGGCAGTTTCCGTGGGAGGATAGATCCGGAGGGTATACGTCTAACGCTGGACGAGTTCGCGGTTCGGATTTTGGTGTTCGCAACAGCATGCATGTCGGCGCATTTCAGCCCACGTTAGTACTTTCTACTGCACCAGGGCTCGTTCGGCCTCATTGAGGGTTTGGATCACCTCCGGGCATATTTTCTGCATAGCCGCCTTAACCTGTTCTTCCCGCTCGCCTTCCAGGACGCCATAGCGCTCTTCAATCCGATCGGCACAGGCGCTCACCTCCTCATTGACAGCTTCCATCTCCTCGGCAAACCGCTGCAGGGCTTCCGCATCGTTATCCTCCTGTGCTGCTTTGAGTTCATTGTAAGATTCGTACAGCGGCCGCATACAATCGCAGGCTTCCCGGGCTATCTGCTCATAGTTTTCACCGCCGCTCCCGCATCCGTTCATCAACAGGAAACCCGTGAAAAGAAAGAGAATGTACAATTGCCTCATAATTTTTCGTTTTGTTGAAATGCCAAAGGTTACAGCCTGGCCACTACACCGGTGGACAGGGGATTCTCGAAAATAAAAATTATACTTAGCCGGGTGGCTGATCGGTGGAACAGGGGCGTCCGCCTGAAGCAGGCTGTATAGGTAAAAGTAACCGGACACATTTAGGTTACGTGATAATCCTCGCTTAAGTCCGAGCGCAATGGAAAATTGCGCCCCGACAACCTTAATGCCCGCCTACTTATTTCGCATCTATTCCTAAAGACAGAAAAGTGTCGCCCGTGTTGCTTCCCGGGCATTTACCCTGATCCAAAATACAGGAAAAGGCGGAATTATTTCAGCGGTATTCTTTTACTAAAAACAGGAAGATCCGGCCCAGTTAAGGACTTGTTGTTACAATTGCAAATTTTAAGCCCTTTTTTTGCTACTTAACTGCTCTTATTTTAGCTTTTTTTAAAGATCCTCAATTTATCCAATTTCAATCCGATCAATTTTAAATACTTTAAATCAAACAACCCTTAAATTGAACTTTATTCAAATTTTTAATTTTTTCTTTAAAAAATTTGCATAAAAACCGCACTGAGTATACTTTTGTGTTAACAACAGCGGTTAAAAGAAGCCGCTTCGATTTGAAAGAACGAATAACTTCCAAACACTGTGAGGTGATGAAACAGGCAGCCATGCCCTCTTGTCTCGGGGGTGGGGGGTTCGGGATAAACGCGGCGCTTTGGCGTTGCGGCTAACCGCCCCGTGCAGGTTCGACTCCTGCCCTCACAGCCAATCGGAAGGCGGAAATCGGAAGTCGGAAGTCGGAAAGCGGAAATCGGAAGGCGGAAAGCCAAAAATTCCGACTTCGCACTTCCCACTTCCGACTTCCAAACACTGTGAGGTGATGAAACAGGCAGCCATGCCCTCTTGTCTCGGG
>JAGFJE010000600.1 GCA_024103175.1 Phaeodactylibacter sp. | reverse complement strand
CGCGCAGGAAGGCGCCCACCTGTTGGGGCTCGGTGAGGAAGGGGCGCCCCATGCCGATCACGTCCAGCTCACCCTTTTCCAGCGCTTCTTCGGCGAAAGAGCGGGAGCGGAAGCCGCCGGTCACCATGAGGGGAATGTCACTTACCTGCCGCACTTTCCGGGCGAAGTCCAGAAAATAGGCTTCCCGGCGGCGGGTGCTTTCCTTCACCTCCACCTGGTCCATCACGAAGAAGGCCAGGTGCTCGTAGGTGCCGCCGGAGATCTCCAGTAAGTCGACGCCAGCCTGGTCCAGCATTTGCACCACTTGCATGGCGTCTTCCTCATTGAAGCCGCCCCGCTGGAAGTCGGCCGAGTTGAGCTTTACGCTGATGGGGAAGTCACGGCCCAGCGCCCGGCGCGCTTCCCGCAGGATAGTCATCAGCGGGCGGGCGCGTTTCTCCAGGGCGCCGCCCCAGGCGTCCGTCCGCCGGTTGGTGCGCGGGGAAAGGAACTGGCTGAGCAGATAACCATGAGCGGCATGGAACTGCACGCCGGTGAAGCCGCCCTCCTTGCACAGCACTGCCGTACGCACGAACCGACGGATCACGTCTTCGATCTCCGCCTCCGTCATGGCCCGCGGTTTGGCGAACAGGCCCATTTTTTTGAGCTTGACCGCCGAGGGCGCCAAGGGGCGCAGGGTGACGAGAATGGAACACTGCCGCCCCGGGTGGCTGATCTGCGCCCAGAGGTGCTGGCCTTCTTTTTTTCCGGCGGAAGTCCACTCCCGAAGGGCGGGCAGGGCACTCTCGTCCTCGGCAGCAACATTGCCCGCCGACTCCAGGTAGCGCTTGTCCACCATGATGTTGCCGGTCAGCAGCAGGCCGGGGCCTTGTTCGGCCCAGCTTTGGTAGAGGCGGCGGTGCAGCGCGTTGGGCAAATAATCCGCCCGGCTGAGGCGCTCGGTGAGGGCCGATTTGGCCAGGCGGTTGAGCAGGGTGGCGCCGCAGGGGAGAGCGAGTGGCGTGTTGAGCATTTTTAATTGCTTATTACGTAGGATTGCACAATATAACAAATAGTGTTACTTTCAATTCATATAATTCCAATTGCCCTCGTTCCATGAAAAAAGACAAAACGAAACTCCGCAGCGAAGAATGGTTTGGCCGGGAGGACAAGATGGGCTTCGTGCACCGCAGCTGGCTGCGCAACCAGGGCCATCCGGATCATATGTTCCGCGGGCGGCCCGTCATCGGCATCTGCAATACCTGGTCGGACCTCACGCCCTGTAATGCCCACCTACGTGATTTTGCCGAGATCGTCAAGAGAGGGGTGTACGAAGCCGGCGGTTTCCCCCTGGAATTCCCGGTGATGTCTCTCGGCGAGACCATCATGAAGCCCACCACCATGCTGTTTCGCAACCTCGTCAGCATGGACGCGGAAGAAAGCATCCGCGCCAACCCGCTCGACGGCATCGTCCTGCTTACCGGTTGTGACAAGACCACCCCCTCTACCCTGATGGGCGCCTGCAGCGTGAACCTGCCCACCATCATCGTGCCGGGCGGCCCCATGCTCAACGGCAAATGGAGGGGGCGGGACGTAGGCTCCGGCACCCTCGTGTGGCAGCTGGCCGACGCCATGAAGGAAGGTACGGTCACCCGGGAGGAACTGCTGGAGGCCGAGTCGTGCATGAGCCGCAGCGCCGGCCATTGCATGACCATGGGCACAGCCTCTTCCATGGCCAGCACGGTGGAAGCCCTGGGGCTCACCCTCCCGGGCGCATCCGCCATTCCGGCGGTGGACGCCCGCAAAAAGGTGATGGCCCACCTGGCCGGCAACCGGATCGTGGAAATGGTGAAGGAGGGCCTGACCCTGTCGAAAATCCTCACCCGAGAGGCGTTCGAGAATGCCATCATGGTGAATTCGGCCATCGGCGGCTCAACCAACGTCATGATCCACCTCACGGCCATCGCCGGCAGAATAGGAGTCGAACTCAACATCGATGATTTCGACCGGATCGGCAGCCACATGCCCCTGCTGGCCAACCTGCAGCCCGCCGGGCAATACCTGATGGAGGACTTCTACTACGCCGGCGGCCTGCCGGTGGCCATCAACGAACTGAAAGGCCATATCCATAACGACGCCATAACCGTAAACGGAAAAACGATAGGAGAAAACTGCAAGGACGCCCCCTGCTACGACCGGGACGTCATCCGGCCCATCGATAGCCCCCTGAAGGAAGAGGCCGGCATCGTGGTCCTCAAAGGCAACCTCTGCGAGAACGGGGCGGTGATCAAACCCTCGGCAACAGACGGCAAACTCCTGCAGCATACCGGACGGGCGGTGGTATTCGAATCGATAGAAGACTATCACGAGCGCATTGACAGCCCCGATCTGGACATTGATGAAACCTGCGTCATGGTGCTCAAGGGCGTCGGGCCCGTCGGGTATCCGGGCATGCCGGAAGTCGGCAACATGGGCCTGCCGGAAAAGCTCATCAGAAAAGGCGTCAAAGACATGGTCCGCATCTCGGACGGCAGGATGAGCGGAACGGCCTACGGCACCGTGGTGCTCCACGTTTCGCCCGAATCCGCTATCGGCGGCGCCCTGGCGCTGGTGCAGGATGGCGACCGGATCGAGCTGGATGTGAAGAACAAAAAACTTACCCTCCACGTCCCGGAAGAAGAACTGGCCGAGAGGAAAAAGCGGTGGGCGCCTCCCGCGCCCGCCGCTACCCGCGGCTATGTACACCTCTACATCAACCACGTAGAGCAGGCCGACCGGGGATGCGACCTGGGGTTCCTGAAGGGAGGGTCGGGGGAGGAGGTGTCGCGGGAGCCGCATTGAGGGGCCATGGGTGGATTGTTGGATTGTTGGATTGTTGGATTGCTGGATTGTTGGATTGTTCTGGTCTTTGGACGTGCAGCTATCAAACAATGATGTTGCTCCGGAAAGCCCCATGAAGGGATGATGGAATGGGGGAACGAAGGAATGAATATTATTCTAAATGCATTAGTTACTGTAAAAAAAAGTTTAATATATGGAATTCGTACTCAATCATTCATTCC
>JAGFJE010000598.1 GCA_024103175.1 Phaeodactylibacter sp. | reverse complement strand
CTGGGCATACCTCCGCAGCCTTGAAAGTAACGCCGAGCCGCTCTACGAAGCCAAACTGGTGCTGGTCGGCGAAGGCAATGTCGGCAAGACCACGCTAAAGAAAGCGTTGCAAGGTAAAGTGGGTGAAGAAGCGCCGAAGAAAGATGAAAGAACCACGCATGGTGTTGAAATTGATATTGACGCTCTGCGCCTGCCGCATCCCCAACAGGACGGCGTCGTCAACATCATCACCGGAGCGGGCGAAACGGGCGCCCTCCTTACCAAGCACCAGGACATCGATAAGATCGCCTTCACCGGCTCCACCGAGGTGGGCCGCATCATCCGCAAGGCCACCGCCGGCTCGGGCAAGAAGCTGTCCCTGGAGCTGGGCGGCAAGTCGCCCTTCATCGTCTTCGAGGACTCCGACCTGGACAGCGTGGTGGAAGGCGTGGTCGACGCCATCTGGTTCAACCAGGGGCAGGTGTGCTGCGCCGGCTCCCGCCTGCTGGTGCAGGAGAGCGTGGCCGATAAGCTCTACGATAAGATCCGCGCCCGCATGGAAAAGCTGCGCGTGGGCAACCCGTTGGATAAGGGCATCGACATCGGGGCCATCGTGGCGCCGGTGCAGCTCAAAACCATCGAGCAACTGGTGCAAAAGGGAGTCGACCAGGGCGCTGCGCTCTGGCAGCCTTCCTGGGCCTGCCCGACGGAGGGCTATTTCTACCCGCCTTCCCTGTTCACGGATGTATCGCCCTCTCACGTCATCGCTCAGGAAGAGATCTTCGGCCCCGTACTGGTGGCCATGACGTTCCGCACCCCGGCCGAGGCCGTCCAACTGGCCAACAACACCCGCTACGGGCTGGCCGCCAGCATCTGGACGGAGAACATCAACCTGGCGCTGGACATCGCGCCCAAAGTAAAGGCGGGCACGGTGTGGATCAACTGCACCAATGTGTTCGACGCCGCCTCGGGCTTCGGAGGGTACCGGGAATCGGGATTCGGCAGAGAAGGGGGAAAGGAGGGGCTGTACGAGTACGTGAAGCTGAAAGTGGAAGAGGAGTTCCAGGACAAGCCCATACGGCCGGGCAAGAGCAAGGCAAAGGGAAGTGAGAATGGAATGCCGGCCATCGACCGTACCCCCAAGATGTACATTGGCGGCAAGCAGGCCCGCCCCGACGGCGGCTACAGCATCACCGTCAAAGGCGCCAATGGCGGCATCATCGGCGAAGTAGGGGAGGGCAACCGCAAAGATATCCGCAATGCTGTGGAGGCCGCCCATGCCGCCCGCAGCTGGGCAACCACTACCGGGCACTCCAAAGCGCAGGTGCTGTACTTCATTGCCGAGAACCTGGCCGCCCGCGCTCAGGAATTTGTAAACCGGACCATTGAAATGACGGGCTGCAAGCCGGAGGACGCCAGGAAGGAGGTGGACGTTTCCATCGAGCGCATCTTCTACTACGCCGCCATGGCCGACAAGTACGACGGCGCCGTGCACCATACCGTTTTCCGCAACGTCACCCTGGCCATGCCCGAGCCCATCGGCGTGATGGCCGTCGTCTGCCCGGATGAATCGCCCCTGCTGGGCTTCATTTCCACCGTCATACCCGCCATCGCGATGGGCAACCGGGTGGTGGCCGTGCCCTCGGCCTCCTTCCCCCTGTCCGCCACCGACTTCTATCAGGTGCTGGACACCTCCGATGTGCCCGGCGGCGTGCTCAATATCGTCACCGGCGATCAGGACGCCCTGGCCCAGGTGCTCGCCAACCACGACGACGTGGACGGCATCTGGTACTTCGGCAACAAGACGGGCGGCAAAATGGTGGAGCACGATTCGGCCGCCAACATGAAGCGCACCTGGGTAAGCCACGGCAAATACCGCGACTGGATGAACCCGGCCCATGGGGTGGGGGAGGTGTTCCTGCGGATGGCTACGCAGGTGAAGAATATTTGGGTGCCGTATGGGGAGTGATCGTGCGGTGATCATCTTGTCTGCCCTTCCGTAGCTTTGGTGTGGAAGGGAGCGCAACGTAGGGGGGCTTCCTTATTATGAAAATAGGGACGAATTTGTTGAAATATACACTATAGATACAGATGGAACATTTACTCAGACTAAAAGAAAGGGTTGAAATCGCTATAGAACTTGGAGAAAGTTATTATCGCGAGTTCAAAAGCGGCTTCGAGGGGCCGCCTGATAACAAAAAACCAAGAGATTTTAAGGATATTTGCTACAACGTTGCAAAAGAACTAGTTGCCTTTGCAAATGCTGACGGAGGAGAACTATTTATAGGAATCGAAGACAATAATACTATAACCGGGCTTCCCCATTCTGAAGAGAAGTTAAATGCTATTCTAAATGCTTCCGAGAACTATGTTATGAAAGAAACTCCTCTTCCTATAAAGAGGAAAAACATCATAGACTATGAAGGCAAAAAGGTTATCTATTTTTCGGTAGATAAGGGTTCAAAATTTGTTCATCAAACAAGTAAAGGTGAGTGCTTTAAGCGTGAAGATAGGGATAGTGTACCAACCGCAGTAGACAATATTCGATTTGCAAGAGAAGAAACTGCCTCCAGGCAATATGATCGAAACTTTGAAGATTTGGCAACGGTTGCTGATCTTGATATCCAGCTTTTGTCGATGGTTGCCAAGGAAAGCACCAAGATAAAAGATATGTCTCCTGAAAAGTTCTTGCAGTATGTAGAGTTAGCAGAATTTGATGGAGACAGATTGAGATTAAGGAAGGCCGCACTACTATTATTTGCAAAGAATATTAATAAGTGGCACCCCAGATCAAGAGTAAGGATATTGAGAGTTAGTGGAATAGAGGAGAAACCAGTTCCGAATTATAATGTAACCGAGGTAGCTGATGTATCAGGGAACGTTTTCAAATTACTTGAAGAAAGTTGGGAAGCCTTAAGGCCTGCCTTAAGTGAAACTCGGTATTCAGAAGACGGGCTATTTAAGACTCAAGTCATTTATCCAGAACCAGCATGTAGAGAAGCGTTAGTTAATGCAGTAACCCATAGAGACTACAGTATAGAGGGAAGGGGAATCGAAATAAGAATTTTCGATGACAGATTGGAGGTTTTGAGCCCGGGAAAGCTGCTTTCTAAATTGACAATTGAAGATCTAGAAGAATTAAAAGGAGCGCATGAAACAAGAAACACCTATATAGCAAGAGTACTAAGGGAATATGGATACATACGAGAACTTGGAGAAGGTATGAGAAGAATGTTTGAGTTGATGAATAGAAATGAACTTGTTCCTCCAAAAATCGAATCACCGAACAAGTCTTTTATTGTAACCCTCTTTTATAAGTTCATATATACTAAAGAAGAAAAAATCTGGCTGGACAACTTTAAAAACCTAGATTTATCAAGGGAGCAGAAAACAGTGGTAAAACTCGGCATTAATGGGAGGTTGATTTCTCCCAAAGAAATTTTTGATCATGTTGGTATAGTAGATACTGATTATTATCGACAAATACTTGAAGATTTAAGAAAGCTTGGAATTTTAGAGAGTAAGGTGTCATCAGCAGAAGCTCAAAAAATGAGGTTGAAGAAAGGGGTGTCTAAAAAAAGCATACCAAGATTCCAGATAGTTCCCCCTTCCGAAAGTGATCAGGAAAAAACTTCTTCAGAGAGGCAAGTAGAAAAAAAAGATAGATCAGATTATGCTAAGATTTTTGTTGCCGGTGTAGATTGGTATGCAACTGAAAGCGAATTAGAGGCAGTGCTTTCTCGGTTTGGTGAAATATCAGATATTACAATTCCCAAGAATCATTACTCAGGAAAATCAAAAGGATTTGCATTTGTTGAATTTGAGTCGCAAGAATCAGCAATAGATGCACTTAATTTTGAGGGTAAATTAGAACTGAATGGTAGAAAATTGATTCTTCAAAGGTTTAAAGAGTGAACCACATCAGTGAACACCAGCTACCTGTCCATGCTCTTCCTATTCTTCAGTAAGGAAGGTAGCCCAATCGTACGCCTAATTTTGGAGAAAACAGTTCCCTTATTGACTGAATTTTGCCGAATTGCGTCAATAAATGAGCGGTAAGGGAATTAGTCAAACGAACAATAGAAGATAAGATCAGGTAATAGAAAACCTGGCTCCACAGAAGGTAATCACCTTATCAGGCCACCAGAAGGGCAGGGAAAATATAACACCTCATCAGCAATGACAAACAAAAAACAATTATCCCCAACACAACGCGAAGCACTGCTCCGCACCCTAAAAGCCCGCTTCGAGCAAAACACCCGCCGCCATAAAGGCCTCAACTGGGCTGAAGTACAGGCCCGGCTGGAGGCTCATCCCGAAAAACTGCAGCCGCTCCACGAGATGGAAAGCACGGGCGGCGAACCGGATGTAGTAGGCCAGGATGAAAAGACGGGCGAATATATTTTCTACGATTGTTCGCCGGAAAGCCCCAGGGGCCGCCGAAGCGTCTGTTACGACCGCGAAGGGCAGGAATCCAGGAAAGAGCATAAGCCGGAAAGCAACGCTGTGGATATGGCCGCCGCTATGGGCATCGAGATCCTGACGGAAGAACAGTACCGGGAACTGCAGAAACTTGGAGATTTCGATACGAAAACATCGAGCTGGCTGAAAACGCCGGCGGACATCAGAAAGCTCGGCGGCGCCATCTTTGGTGATTTCCGCTACGGCCATGTGTTCGTGTATCACAACGGCGCGCAGTCCTACTATGCCGCCCGGGGGTTCCGTGGGGGGCTGAGGGTTTGAAAGTTACTTATTATAACGTTTTGCGTAGCTACGGGGACGTGTGCCTCGGTGGGGGTTGTGCAAAAAGGTCTAAAGTAGACAGGATTTACAGGATTTACAAGATGTAGTGGCTTGCGCCACAGGGGTGTACATATCCTGAAAATCTTGTTAATCCTGTCCAACTATACTTTTTTAACAACCCCTCGGAGACGAAAAATCCCCCTCCAAACATGCTCTTATCGATATAATATGGCGCACCACGTCCCCGAACCCAAATAAATTTGGGCATCCTGACAACGTCTCCGAACGGCCTCGAAGAACAGCTACGCAAAACGCTACAATGAGGAAAATTAATATGGAATGAAAAGCAATTTCCCCCGAAAATACGGGCTCAGAATACTGATCCTCTCATCGTTTTTGTTCGGTGAAGAGGTTTGCGCACAGGGCGCCAAAAGCCAAAGCCAGGGTGCGGATGAACCTACCCGGCACTGCACCTGGACAGCCGATAACGGAAACGGCACTTACACCAACCCCCTTTTTTACGAAGAATTCTCCGACCCCGACCTGATACGGGTTGGCGATGACTACTACATGACGGGCACCACCATGCACACCATGCCGGGCCTGCCGGTTTTGCATTCCAAAGACCTGGTCAACTGGGAACTGCTCAGTTATGCCGTCGAACGGCTGGACATCGGCCCGGAGCTGAGGATGGAAGATGGAAAGACGTTTTACGGGCAGGGAATTTGGGCGCCCTGCCTCCGCTTTCACAAAGATACTTTTTACATCTTTTCGAATGTCAACCGCTATGGCACGCAGATATTCACTGCTGCCGATCCGAGGGGGCCCTGGAAGCACCGCACCATGAACGCGAAGCTCCACGACCTCACCGTTCTGTTCGATGACGACGGTAAGATCTATGCCGTCTGGGGATACAATGAGGTGAAAATGGTGCAGCTCACCAAGGACCTGATGGATGTGGTGCCGGGCACCGAGAAAGTGATCGTCGAGGCAGGCAGCGGCGCCGGAGAAGGAAGCCATATCTATAAAATTGACGGCAAATATTACATCACCAATACCAACTACGACCCGGTCTGCTACCAGGCCTGCCTGCGGGCAGACGAACCCTACGGCCCCTACGAGGTGAACGTGATGAGCGCCGAAGAAAACCTGGGCGTCGGTACGGGCTGGCGCCTCGGGAGAAGTGCCGATCCCCCTCCTTTTGAGTTGATCGAGCCCGTCGAAAACTTTGTCGGCTGCATCCCCATGCACCAGGGCGGGATCGTGCAGATACAATCCGGAGAATGGTGGGGCTGGTCCATGCTGGACTACAATTCGGTGGGCCGGGTAACTGCCTTGTCCCCCGTCACCTGGAAGGACGGCTGGCCTTACTTCGGCCTGCCGGGCAACCTCACCCGCTCTCCCCGCACCTGGGTAAAGCCCAACACCGGCTTTTCATCCGAGCCCCACGCCCCCTTTGAGCGCGATGATGATTTCAGCGGGCCGGCACTGAAGAATGTATGGCAGTGGAACCACGTGCCCGTCGATTCCAAATGGTCCCTGGAGGAAAGAAAAGGCTATCTGCGTTTGCATTCCCTTCCCGCCGAGACGTTCTGGACGGCCAGGAACGCTCTCACCCAAAGAGGAATGGGCCCCGAATCGTTTGCCATTACGGAACTGGACGTTTCCGGGCTGGAAACTGGAGATCATGCCGGGTTGGCATTGCTGAACGTCCCCTATGCATGGATCGGTGTGGCCCAAACCGGGGAAGGGCGGTTTTTGCGATTCTACAACCAACAGGCCGGTAATCCTGTAGATGTTAAATTAAAAAACAGTAAAGTATGGCTCCGGGCCCATTGCAATTTCGATACGGACAAGGCCTGGCTGAGCTACAGCCTCGATGGGGAAAACTACACACCAATGGGTGGTGAGATCATCTTGCCCTATTCGTTGATCACTTTCCAGGGGGTGCGGTATGCGCTCTTCAACTTCAACACGGAGGGAAAAGAAGGAGGCAATGCCGATTTCAACAGCTTTGAGGTGATCGAACCGAGGTGTAAGGGCCTTACCCGCCCTATACCATACGATATGGTGATCACTCTTACCAGTATTGCCGACAGCACCGTACTGGCCAACTGGCGCAACCACCTGCGCCCGGTGGACAAAAACAGCCATTTTGCCGAAGGCGATCTATCGCATTTCCGGGTACTCGATCGCGGCAATGGCCGCGTTGCCCTGCAATCCGTCTCCAACGGGGGGTACGTCACGGTCAAAGGATTAGGCGGGCTGGCGGAGGTGAGGATAGAAGCAGAGGATCAGGGCGAGGCCTCCACCTTTCAATGGCAGGATATGCTCAAAGGGGATTTGATGTTGATGTCCCTTTATACACACCGGTATTTGTTTGCCGACCCGTTTGCCGGGAGCCTTTGTTCGGCCGACTCCCGAGGGGCGAGGCCCGACCGGAAAGGAGGGGCTTGTTTTGAGTGGCGGCTGGTGGAATAAGGGGAGGGTTCCCTGATTGAAAGCCGCCATAATAAAGTAATGGCGCTGGTTGAAGCGCTCAAAAAAGAATGTTCCGGGGATGTCGGGCAACCGGTTATTTTTCACCTGAGGGTAGATCCGGACGGAAAAGTATCATCCTATCAGTTTTTACAGCACGACAACTCAATAAACCCAGCAGATCTTCCGGAAAGTATCGACTGCGCCAAAGCGATGCTGGAAACGGAACAGTTGAACCTCGGAGTGCAAAAAACTAAGCCTGGGCCGAGAGGTAGGGGAGATGGAGGGCTGTTGTATAGCTTGATCATAAAATCATTTTGAAAAACAAAATCAGTCCGGATTAGTTGAGTAAATGGAAGCAACCTGCTAATGACAACTTCAGACAAGTCCATCGCCGTACTCCCCTTTGTGAACATGAGCGCCGACCCGGAGAACGAGTACTTCAGCGACGGCATCACCGAGGAGATCATCAATGCGCTCACCCGGGTGCAGGGGCTGAAGGTGACGTCCCGGACTTCTTCCTTTGCTTTTAAGAACCGGAATGTCGACGTGCGGGCCATCGGCCGGCAGCTGGGCGTAGCTACGGTGCTGGAGGGGAGCGTCCGGAAAGCAAAGAACAACATCCGCATCACCGCCCAGTTGATACAGGCCAGCGACGGCTTTCATCTCTGGTCCGAAAACTTCGACCGGAAGCTGGAAGATATTTTTGCCGTTCAGGACGAGATCAGCCTCCTGATCGCGGACCAGATCCGGGAAAACTTCGGGCACCTCGAGATCCGGGAACACCTCATCGAAGCGCCCACCCAAAATGTCGAAGCCTACAACCTCTACCTCAAAGGCCGCTACCACCACCTCAAATGGGATGCTGAGGGCATAAAAAAAGGAATACAATACTACGAGCAGAGCATAGCGCAGGACCCTGGCTTCGCCCTTCCGTATTTCGGTATCGGCTACAGCTACGCCATGCGCGCCTCCTGGAGGGGTGACGAAGCTTATATGCAAAGGGCGGAAAGTTTCCTGAGGGAAGGCTTCCGGCTCGACGGCCAGTCTTATCTGGGGTGGTTTGCCCGGGCGACGCTCAGCTTCTGGGCAAAGTGGGATTTCAAAAGCGGCCGCCGGTTTTACAACAAAGCCCTGGCGCTCAACCCCTCTTTCACCGAGGCGGAGGAGGGCCTGGCGGAGCTCTACACCGCCATCGGCGATCTTGAAAAGGCCATGGCCCACACCCTCAATATCCTGGCCCTTAATCCGCTTTCCCCCAACCATTTTTATACCAAAGGCGTCATTCACTACCTCTCCCGGGATTACCCCAAAGCACTGGAGAGCATGGAGGCGGCTCTAAAGGTAGATCCGAATTTCGGCTTTGCCATTGAGATGAGCCTGGCCTGTTACATCCTGCTGAAGGACTACGAAAAGCTGGACGGCTTCCTGCGCAACCACCCACAGGCCGAACGGCCGGAGGAATGCCGGGCCTTGTACAAACTCATGTATCCGGCGGAAAACATCGACATCGCCCTGAGCGCCATCCCCGCCCGGGTGCAGGAAGGCGCTGATTCTACCCTTTTCCCCTGGCATTTGTTCCTGCAGGTTTACCTCGGCAATCACGAACTGGCGCTCGACATCCTGGAAGAAGGCGTGAAAAGACGGATGGGGCCTGTGATCAACTTCAGGAATATCCCATTCCTGGAGCCACTGCACCGCTACGAGCGGTTCCTCCGGCTCGTGGAAACCACTTTCTCCCCATCTGCATTACCGGACGGAGCCGATGAGGCCGCCGCTGAGGATGCCTCCTCCGTCAGGGCCCTGCTGAGTGAGCAGGAGGTGAAACAATACCTGGCCGCTCTTTCGGAGCTGCTGGACGAAGAACAACGCTTTCTGGACTCCACCCTCAGCCTGAAAACGCTGGCGGCCCAACTTGATCTCCACCCCAACAAGCTCTCCTGGTTGCTCAACGAACACATCGGTAAAAACTTCAACGAGCTGGTCAATTCCTACCGACTGGAAGCCTTCAAACAAAAAGCCCTGGACCCCGCCAACAGCCACCTCACCCTGCTGGCCCTGGCCTACGAAAGCGGGTTCAACTCCAAGACCGTTTTTAACGACTTCTTCAAAAAGAAAGAGGGCGCCACTCCCCGAGCCTGGGTAAAGGCGAATAAACCCTGAACGTACGGAATCTCACCAAAACGTCCGCAATTACATTCGCGGACGATAGGCCCCCATAACAGCCCCACCTTTGTGGTAACAAAATCAAAAAACGTTACCAATGGGATCTTTTGCTTTCGAAACATCAAGGGGCGCTGCCGCCCGGAACAACCAAACGGCCGGAAAGGCCATTTACCACCTGTGCCTGCTGGCGGCGCTGCTCTGCTTGGCGCTACCTTTATCCGCCCAGCCTGCCGCCCCCACCCAGACGGTGCGCGGCACGGTTCTCGACGCCGACAGTAAAGCGCCGCTGACAGGGGTCAACGTAACCATACAGGGCAGTGAGCCGCTCATCGGCGCCGTCACCGGGCCGGACGGGGAGTTTCGGCTGCCGAATGTACCCGTAGGACGGATCGGCCTGAACCTTTCTTACCTGGGCTACCGGCCCCGTTCCATTCCCAATGTGGTGGTCAACGCCGGCAAGGAGACGGTCCTTCAGCTGGAACTGGCCGAGGCGGCTACCGACCTGGCCGAGGCCGTGGTCACCGCCTCCCAAAGCCGGGGAGAGCCCCTAAGTGAAATGGCGCAGATCAGCGCCCGCTCTATTTCCATGGAGGAGATGAACCGCCTGGCGGCCAGCTTCAACGACCCGGCGCTGATCACTTCCAACTTTGCGGGCGTGGCTACCACCGGCGACGGCGGCAACGACATCATCGTGCGCGGCAACTCCCCCAAATACCTGCAGTGGCGGCTGGAAGGCGTGCCCATCACCAACCCCAACCATTTCGCCGACCAGAACGCCGTGCTGGGCGCCACCAGCGCCCTGAACGCCAACCTGCTGGCCACCTCCGATTTTTATACCGGCGCCTTTCCCGCCGAGTACGGCAACGCCCTCTCCGGTGTGTACGACATCCGCCTGCGCAACGGCAACAACGAAAAGTTCGAAGGAATCGCCGGCATCGGCCTGCTGGGCACCGAACTGACGCTGGAAGGGCCGCTGAAGCAGGGCTATGGGGGCTCCTTCCTCGCCAATTACCGCTATTCCACCGCTTCCATCCTCAACAGCGCGGGGCTGCTGGATGTAAAAGGGAAACCCGCCTTTCAGGATGCCGCCTTCAAATTGTACCTGCCGACGGAAAAATACGGCGTCTTCTCCGCCTTCGGGCTCGGCGGCCACAGTACCTTCTCCTTGGACGACGTGACGTTCGAAGACTGGAATACGCCCGGCGATGACATCATGAGCGGAGAGATTTTTGAAGCCTACGACAAGGCCACTTACCTGTTCAATACCGGCGTCAACCACAGCATCCAACTGGACGGGCGGAGTTACCTGAGATCCTCCATCTCCTTTTCCGCCGAAGGCATAGACGACGATGTACGGCAAAGAACCGATTCCCTGGGCACGGGAACGCCGAGTTTTGTCAGCGAACTGCGCAGAACGGCCTACCGGGCCAGCACCAGCTACCACCGCAAGTTCAACGCCCGGAATACCGTTCAGGCCGGAGCGGTGTATACCTTGTTCGGCCAGCGGGCAGGCCAGGCGCGGAGGAGCGCTGCCGACGCCGGCCTGCAAACCGCCCTGGACTTCGACGAACGCCTCGGCAACCTGCGCACCTTCGTGAGCTGGAAGCATCGCTGGAACGGCGCCCTGACGATGGTGGCCGGCCTGCACAACCACAATGTCTTCTTCAATGGCGAACATACCGTGGAGCCCCGCCTGTCCGCACGCTGGCAAATGACGCCGAAAGGGGCGCTCAGCTTTGGCTACGGCCTGCACAGCACCATGGAAAGCGTACACCATTACTTTGCCTCGGTGGAGCAGCCGGACGGCAGTTTCGGCCGGCCCAACCTGAATCTGGGCCTGCTGAAAGCCCACCACTTCGTACTGGGCTACGACTACCGGGCCACTCCCAACCTGCTGGCCCGGGTGGAGGCCTACTACCAGCGCCTCTACAACCTGCCGGTGGAGGACGACCCCGGCAGTTATTTCTCCACCATCAATGAAGGCGCTGAGCTGGAC
Source organism: Phaeodactylibacter sp. (assembly GCA_024103175.1). Classification (GTDB taxonomy): domain Bacteria; phylum Bacteroidota; class Bacteroidia; order Chitinophagales; family Saprospiraceae; genus JACJXW01. Next base: position 1,829 of record JAGFJE010000598.1, on the reverse strand, counting down.
TACGTCGCTCTGGTGAATGAAGGCACAGGCCGCAACTACGGCATCGAGCTGTCCCTGCAGCGCTTCTTTGCCGACGGCTACTACTTCCTGTTCAATACTTCGATCTACGAATCCACTTACAAAACCCTGGAGGGTGTGGAACGCAACACCCGCTTCAATGGCAATTACATCGTGAATGCGATCGCCGGCAAGGAATTCACCAACCTGGGCAAAAAGCGCAATAAAACCCTGGGCGTCAACGCCCGCTTCCTCCTGAGCGGCGGGCAGCGGATCATCCCCCTGCTGCGCGACGTCGGCGGCAACCTGGCCGTCGACCCCGCCAATGGCCGGTACTGGGACTACGGCCGCGCTTACGAAGACAGGCTGGATAACCTGTACCAGCTCACCCTTTCGGCCAGCTACAAGATAGAGCGCCGATCCACCACCCACGAGCTGTTCCTCAACCTGGAGAACATTACCGGCAACCAGGGCCGGCTGACGGAGTACTACGACGCCGGTGCGGAAGGCGGGGTGGGCTACACCACCCAGTTTGGCCTGCTGCCCAACCTGATGTACCGGGTGTATTTCTAAGAACCTTCACCAATAAAAAACTGAACCATGTTGAACGTAATGAAACCCCGCTTGTCGGGAAAAAAACTATTGTTTGTCCTTTTCACCCTTTTCACCCTTAGCGCCTTCGGGCAGGGCGCTGAGCCGGCCATCGAACGAAAAGGGTTCGTGATCGGTTTCGGCCTTGGCGGCGGCGTCATCAGCGTTTCCGACAGCAACCAGGAAGTACCCTTCGACAAGGCCAGCGGCGGCATTAGCCTGCCCAACCTCAAGATCGGGTGGATGCTTTCGGAAAGAATGGCCCTGCTGGCCACCTTCCCGGGCATGATCTACGAGCACGAAGGAAGGGACCGCAGCTTCGAGGCCTTCATCCCCTCGCTGCAGTACTGGCCGAGCAGCCGCTGGTGGGTCAACGGCGGCATTGGCCTGGCCATGGATTTCCCCGCCTTCTACGAGGTAGATGATTTTAAGGATGAGGATTGGAACTTCGGCTGCGCCGTCGCCGCCGGCACGGGATACGAGATCGTGCAGAAAAAGAACTTTGCCCTCGATATTCAGAGTAAAATACACCTCGGGCGGGCCTTTCTGGACAACGATCAGCACCGGGACGGGGCGGCCTTCACCCTTGGGTTAGGCTTTAACTGGTATTGATTGGATAGATCCCATTCTTGATCCGTTTAACGGGCCCGCAGGCGATAGGAACCTGCGGGCTCTTTGATTTTCGGACGGGCTTACACCGCCTACTTCTCCTACCCGATCGGGGCCACCCCGCTTCTTCAGCAAGCTGCCAGCGAAGTGTATGGTGTGATATTGTTATATTTGTTCTGCATAATTCAACCGTAAATGGAAAATTCAAAGCAACTCGCAAGCCGCTTCAGAGAAGTCCTTCTAAACGGCAAATGGATCGCCAATACGAATTACCGGGATCAATTGTCGCAAGTGGACTGGAAGCAGGCCACCACCCGGATCGGGCCATTGAACACCATTGCCGCCCTGGCCTACCACATCAATTATTACATAGCCGGCATTGTGAACGTTTTCGAAGGCGGCGCCCTGGAGATCCGGGATAAATACAGCTTTGATCTTCCTCCCATCCGGTCAGAAGAAGACTGGGAAAACCTTTTGGATGAGATGTGGGCCAATGCCGAAAAGTTTGCCGTTCATGTAGCGCGCATGCCGGAGGAAAAACTGGAATCCGTTTTCGTGGAGGAGAAATACGGAACTTACCGGAGGAACATCGAAGGCGTAATCGAGCACAGTTATTATCACCTGGGGCAGAT
>JAGFJE010000576.1 GCA_024103175.1 Phaeodactylibacter sp. | reverse complement strand
TTCATGAACTTGCCGCTCAGCCGGCCGTCATTGCCAAGGTGACAATCGTTGCACAGCATGGAGGCAATGCGCAGCCCCTCAGATACCCTTGCCGGCGTCACCTCAACGCTGATGTCGGGTATCTGTTGCTCTCCGTAACTGGGAGCGGGAATAAACTGAATGTAGGCGGCGGCAGCGGCCAGAAAAAGGGCGGCGGCGCCAAAGACGTAAGCAGAAATTCTGAAGGCTTTTTTCATGGCTGGGCTTTTCTGTAGTTAGAAAAGCCAACCACGGCGCCGGCCGCAGGAACGGGCGAAAAAATTTACCGTAGTTCCTGATTTTAACATTTGCCGGAAGCGCCAGCTACTGTTATTTCCCCAGCATGGCCATCACCGCATAGGCCAGCCCGGCCAGCGCGGCGGCTCCCATAACTCCCATGAGGAAGAAGAAGGAGACTTTATCCATATTGACTTTCATGACGGTATGTTTTACTGGTTAAAATAAATGGCCAGTGCAGTGCCTGCCAGCAGCAGGAAGTACAAGGCCCGGATGATCAGTTTTGTGGGAATATTCATCGGTAGAATGCTTTTTGTATCGGAAAAGGGCAGTAAGGGCTCCCCGGAGGGAGCCCTGTTGCCGCCAAATTGAAATTGAAAATGAAACAAGGTTTATTTTAACGGTTATTCCCGCTTTCTGTATCCTGAGCAGGCTGCAATACTTCTCCTTTAATGCGCAGGATGTGCTGCCCCCCGGCATCATTGGTAGTCAGGGTCACCGTCTTGTTGAACTTGCCGATGCGGTTGGTGGCGTAGCGAACCTTGATAACGTTGCTCTCGCCCGGAGGAATAGGCTCTTTGGGCCATTCCGGGACGGTGCAGCCGCAGCTGCCCCTGGCGTTGCTGATGATCAGAGGTTCGTCGCCGGTATTGGTGAAGCGGAACTCCCGGTAAGGCTCGGCATTTTGTTGTATGATGCCGTAGTCGACTTCGGTGGCCTCGAAAGTCATTGCCGGCCCGCCTGCTGCCGGCGCTTCTGTTTGCATGTCTGCCTGCGCCCGGGCGGCGCTCAGGCCGGCCAGCACCAGGGCCGCCAGTCCGATTAATCTCTTCATGAGTTACGATATTTTGAATGGTAGAATGAATTGGCTTTCGTGAAGAAAGAGAGGCGAGGTGCAATGAGCACGCTCGGCAAGGAGGAACCAACCGGCAGGCACGCCTTCAGGCAATACAAATAGCTCGCCCTGGGCTATACCAGTGCAGTCGTCCCGATAGGTTTAAACGTGGCCGTAAAAAAGGAAAGCATGGAAGAGCAGAAAGAGGGGTTGTTTTAAAGCCGGAAGCTTTACTGCTTCCGAAACCGGCGTGATGGCCGATGCCTGTATCCGCTCTTTTGAATGGAAGAAGGGCGTAACGCCTGCAGAAGAAAACCCTTCCTCGTCAAAGCCGGGAAACAGGCTGTCGCTACCGTCAGAAAGGGTAACCGCGCATTCTTCGGCCGCCTGTATGGGGGCGTGCTTGCCGGTAGCCAGTTCGGCAAAAACCGAGCTGAGCAGGGCGCCGGCAACCAGCAAGGCGGTCAATATGGCGAGCTTTCTGAACACGCAATTTGGGTTTGTCTGCCGACAAGGTAAGGAGATATGGGCGGCAATAAAAGATTTTAACGGAATTTAACCGTGTATTCGTTGATTCGTAAATTCGTGTATTCGGGATTCGTACCCTGCAGCACCAATCAACCAATCAACCCCCGTCTTCGTCCCTCAGCCGGGTAAAAATCAACCAATCAACGACTAAACCTTCCCCCGAAAGAAGGGCAGGCTCCAGTTCCAGTCGGCCAGCGGCTTGTCTTTGAGGGCGGCCTTCTTGCGCTCGTAGTACTCTTCGGCCAGTTCTTTTTCCACCTCGATCTCCTTACGCGTGCGGTGGATGCCGGTTTCGGTATCGAACTGCACCTTGTTCTCGGTGGCGTTGCGCAGCAGGGTGACCTCTTCCAGGTTGGCCATTTCGAATTTATGCTCCGCCTGGTGCAGGAGGTAGTCGTAAGGGCTGCGGGAAGATATGAGTTTGACGAAGATGGGAGCCGTTTCTATGGCGATGAACAGCAGCATGATGAAGATGTTGGCCAGGAAGATGGCTTCACTCTGCCGGCCCAGGCGGTGGAGGGCGTCCATGCGGGCGGCCATGCCGCCGTAGGGCTTGCGTTCAAGGGTGAAGATGTCGGATTTCATGAGGCTGTCCAGCTCGGCCATGGCAGCGTGCTTTTCAGCGATGAGGGGCTCGATGCGGGCCTTGGCGGCGTCGAGTTCGGCCTGGGCTTCATCGGCCTTGGCCTTTTTGGCGCGGTAGATGGGCCCGAGGTTCTTTTTACCCGAACCGCCGGTGCCGTCGGCTTCCTGCAGGGCCATCAGGGCGAGGGTGTCGCGAGCGGCGGCCAGCTTGTCGATCTCGGCGTTGAAGCCGTCGGCCTCCTGCTGATAGGCCTCGATCTGCCCCTGGTAGCGCTCTTTGATCTTAGCCTCCTGGTTTTTGTAGACCTCCTGCTCCATGGTAATCAGCTCGGCCTCGATCTCCTTTTCGAAGATCTTCAGTTCCAGCGGCTTGGAAATGACCAGGGCCAGCAGTACCGCCAGGATAAGGCGGGGGAAGGCCACGATGAAATCCCGAAAGAAGGAACCTCGGCTCTTCATGCTGGAAACGATGTAGCGGTCGAGGTTGAAGATCATCAGGCCCCAGATCAGGCCGAAAGCTATGGCGAAAAAGTAAGAATCGAAAACGGTATAAATGGCATAGCCGGCCGAGAAAAGGGCCAGGATGCCGGTAAAGAGCACCGTGCCGCCGATGCCGATGTACTTGTTCTCATCGGTGGGGCACCGTTCCAGTATCTTCAGGTCGGCTCCTGAACAGTACAGGAGAAAACGCTTCATGCTGCTCATCATCGAGTGATTTTAGTTTGTTGGCCGGCCCTAACTGGTGTTCGATATGTAGGCCCCAACCTGTGTTCGGTGTTCGCTATTAGGTGTTCGGGCATGCGGGGTGTCCTCCTCGGGCAAGCGAACACCGAACCGCCGAATACCGAACTGCCGAAGTTGGGGGCTACCAGTCGAACTTGGGCTAAAAGTTCCGGCGCCAATTACTTCTTAACGATAAAGTGTCCGGAAAATGATTGCATTGGGGGAGGATTTTAAATTTTAACGGCCGATGCGGGTTTTGGGTGGACGAATTCACTTCAGCACCTGTACCTCCATGAACGACGGATGCCCCGTCTCGTGGTAGATGCGGTGGGTGGCCTTCTGGAAATCCTCGGCATCGCATTCGTAGATGTTGACGAATTTCTGCGGGTTGCGGTCCACCAGCGGGAACCAGGAGTTCTGTACCTGTATCATGATGCGGTGGCCGGCCTGGAAGGTGTGGGCGATGTCCGGGATCTCGAAGCGCACCAGGGTTTTTTCACCTGGTTCGAATGGTTCGGGTTTCTCAAAGCTGTTGCGGAAGCGGCCGCGCATGACCTCGCCGCGCACCAGCATCTGGTAGCCGCCCATAGGCGGCTGCTCTTCGTTGGCAGGGTAATTTTCCATCTTGTCGGGGAACACGTCGATCAGTTTGGCCACGTAGTCGGCGTCGGTTCCGGTGGTGCTCACCCAGAGGTTGGCCACCAGCGGGCCGGTGAAGGTGATGTCCTCTTCCAGGATGGGCGTTTCGTATACCATCACATCCGGGCGTCGGGCGGCGAAGCGTTGGTCGTCGGTCATGTATTCGCGGGTGCGGCGAAGGTGGACGTCCTCGGTGTAGGGCGCCGGCTTCATGGGGTCGCTGACGTATTCGTCGTAGCTATTCTTTCCTTTCGGGGTTTCAAACGACAGGCCGCCGGCCGGCTGGAAGTACAGCTTTTGCGTTTCGGTATTTTCCGGCGGCCAGGTGTCGAAGCTACGCCACTCGTTGGCGCCGGTGACGAAGATGGTGGCCTCGGGGATGTCCATCTCGCCTTCGCCGTGGAGGTAGTAGTTGAAGAACTGGTCCTCCGTTTCTTTATACAGCTCGGTGGTGTTGAAGCCGTAGTGGATATTGCCCAGGTTCTCCCCATCGCCGGCAGCCCACTGGCCGTGGTACCAGGGGCCCATCACCAGGCGGTTCTCGGTGGAGGGCGGGTTCTGCTTTTCGATGGCCTTGTATACGGCCAGTGGGCCGAAGGAGTCTTCGGCGTCAAACCAGCCGCCGACGGTCATTACGGCGGGGGTTATTCCTTTGAGATGTGGCCGTGGGTTGCGGGCCTGCCACCATTCATCGTAATTGGGGTGGGCCATGAGGTCGTTCCAGAAGGCGATTGAGTCGTGCAGATACAGTTTGTTGAGGTTCTTGATGGGCCCGGCTTCGAGGAAGAACTGGTAGTTGTCCTCCACCGGCCAGTCGAAGCGGGGCGCGCTTTCGGTGGTCGGTTCGGGGCGGGGCTTGCCGAAGCTGGAGAAGAAATTGAAGGCGTCCATGACGAAAAAAGCGCCATTGTGGTGGAAGTCGTCGCCGATAAACCAGTCGGTCACCGGCGCCTGAGGAGAGGCTGCCTTGAGGGCGGGGTGGGCTTCCGGCAGCGCCATAGTGGAGTAGAAGCCGGGGTAGGAGATGCCCAGGATGCCCACTCTGCCGTTGTTGTTGGGCAGGTTGGCCACCAGCCAGTCGATGCTGTCGTAGGTATCGCTGTTGTCGTCCACCTGTTGGGGGCTGCGCTTGTTGGGGATGAAGGGGCGTACGTTGACGTATTCGCCCTCGCTCATGTATTTGCCGCGCACGTCCTGCAGGACGAAGATGTAGCCGTCGTCCAGAAGGTGCTTGTAAAATTTCAGGCGGAAACTGTATTCATTTTCACTGTAGGGGCTGCAGCTGTAGGGCGTGCGCCACATCAGGATGGGGTAGGAGCGGGTGGTGTCCTTGGGGTAGTAGATGGAAGTAAAGAGCCTGGCGCCGTCCCGCATGGTGATGTACAGTTCTTTTTTGGCGTAGTTGTCCTGTATCCAGGCCATATCCTCATCGGCAACTTCCAGCTTTTCCCGGCCCAGGGTTAGGGGGATGTTCATGCCGCCCTGGGTGAAGGTGCCTTTCACTTCCGTGAAGCTGCGGTCCACCTGTCCTTCGTACACCACCTTCAGGTTGGGGACGGCGAAGCGCATGTCCGGCGCCTCGAAGGAGAACTCCGGCACGGGTATTCCGTAGGCCTGCTGGTCGGGGCTGTCCAGCGTAGCCGTGTAGGCGTCCCCGTCTTCGTCGACGTGCAGCACGAGGCGCAGCTTGACGCCCTGGATGTCGAGCACGCCCTGCCATTCGCCGGTGATATCCTGGGCGGTGAGGAGGAGGGGGAAGAAGAATAGAAATGTGATGAGGCGGGTAAGTTTGTAAGCCATTATCATTGCTGTTTTGGTGAGGGAAATGTGGCCCTTCTTATGGGGCGGTGCGATAAAGGTAGGGCAAATTTGTAAAATTACTCTTGCGCGCCTTGTTGCCGGCTGACAACTTTCCCTTGCCTGATGGCTTGTTCCTGAAAAATTTATTTAAAAACTTGCGTAACCAATCAGTTTTATTTATATTTGTAACCGAATGATTACATAATAAATTTATGAGAAGAGACGTATTTCAGGCCATCGCCGATCCCACCCGCCGGGCGATCATCGAACTGATCGCCCGCGAGCCGCTGAACATCAACGCGGTGGCGGATAATTTCGACATCAGCCGCCCCGCCATTTCCAAGCACATCCGCATACTGGAGGAGTGCGGCCTGGTGATGATCAGGAAGGATGGCAGAGAACGCTACTGCCACGCCCGGTTGCAGCCCCTGAGCGAAGTATCCGACTGGGCGGAGCAGTACCGCCGGCTCTGGGAAGAAAGGCTGGATTCCCTGGAAGATTATCTGAAACAATTAAAATCCAACGACCATGGCAAAAATGACTGAACCCGCTATCCGGCGGGAAATGGAGATCACCCGACTCTTTAATGCGCCCCGCTCCCTCGTATTCCGTGCCTGGACGAAGGCCGAACACCTCCGCCGCTGGTGGGCGCCGAAAGATTTTACCACCCCCTACTGCGAGGCCGACTTCAGGGTGGGCGGCGCCTTCCGCTACTGCATGCGCTCGCCCGAGGGCCAGGACTTCTGGGGGAAAGGCGTTTATAAGGAGATCATTGAACCCGAAAAGATCGTCCTCGCCGATACCTTCACGGATGAGCAGGGCAATCCGGTGCCGCCTTCCTACTACGGCATGGCCTCCGACAGCCCTGCCGAATCCCTCATCACCGTTACTTTTGAGGAGCAGGAAGGCAAAACGAAACTGGTCCTGAATTTCACCAGCACGACGACGTCAGAGAAGGAAATGGAAGGCGCCGACCAGGGCTGGAACGATATGTTCGATCGGCTGGAGGAAGTGCTGCAGCAGGCCTGATCCCTTGGGAAAACCAGATCGGGCGCCGGAATGATCGTTATGAATATAATCGTTACAAAAGTAAAGATTGTATTCATAGCGATTATGTTTGTAATCATTACTTTTATAATCAGTATGTGTTTAGCGGTGCTCCAGGTGACATCTAGGGTGTTCAGTTAACACGGAATTTTCATGTTGTAATTTCCATTGTTTTGGACACACCACAGAGGGCATTCATCAAATGGCCGCTTAGATATCTGTTTAGCGTCGAGGTGACATCTTTTTGCCCTGCCACCGGCAATTAAGCCTATTCCCGAGGATTGAAGGGCAAAAAG
>JAGFJE010000570.1 GCA_024103175.1 Phaeodactylibacter sp. | reverse complement strand
TGAAAGCCTTTGTGCGTAGCAAAGTCCGGGACGCGGCCAGCGCCGATGACGTCCTGCAGGAGATATTCCTCAAAATGCACCATAACCTGCACCAGCTGCGGGAAGAAGAAAAGGCGGAATACTGGCTGTTCCGCATTGCGCAAAATGCCGTGAACGACCACTTCCGCCAACAGAAGATACGGCGGCAGCCTACCCCTGTTCCGGAAGAATTACCCGGTGAGGAAGAAAAGCAGGTGCAGGCGCTCACCGAAGAAGTTTCCCAATGGCTGCCTTTCATGCTGGAACTGCTGCCGGAGAAATACCGCCAGGCCCTCTACCTGACGGAAGCCGAGGGGCTGTCCCAGCGGGAGCTGGCGGAAAAACTGGGACTCTCCTATTCCGGCGCCAAATCCCGGGTGCAGCGGGGGCGGGAAAAACTCCGGGATATCGTGCTACAGTGCTGCGAAGTGGCGACGGATAAGTATGGGAATGTGTTGGGGTATCAGCCGAGGGAGGCGGCGGCTGACAAAAACGTGGAGGAGGAGGAGGAGGAATGTTGCGAAAATTAGTCTGCGTCCAAAAACCAACCGCCTCGTCTTACCTGCAAACAAAAACAACTCACTTATGGAAAATGCAATCAAGCAAGTCGTTAAGGAAAAATACACGGAAGTCGTTAAGTCTTCTCAGAGTTGCTGCGGCCCGGACTGCTGTTCTCCAGGCGGCGTAGACTTCAGCGAAGGCTACGAAGCGCTCGCCGGCTACAACAAGGACGCCGACCTCGGCCTGGGCTGCGGCCTGCCCACCGAATTCGCCCGGATACAGGAGGGCCACACCGTCCTCGACCTGGGCGCCGGCGCCGGCAACGACGTCTTCATCGCCCGCCGCCTGGCCGGAGAAAGCGGCAGGGTCATCGGGCTGGATATGACGGAGGCCATGATCGCTCAGGCGCAGAAAAACAACCGCAAACTGGGCTATCAGAATGTGGAATTCGTACTGGGCGACATCGAAGACATGCCGCTGGAGGAAAACTCCATCGACGTGGCCATCAGCAACTGCGTCATGAACCTGGTGCCGGACAAAGACAGGGCCTACGCCGAGGTGCACCGCGTACTAAGGCCGGGCGGCCACTTCAGCATCTCGGACATCGTGCTGCAGGGCGAGCTGCCTCCCGCCCTACAGGACGCCGCCGTAATGTACGCCGGCTGCGTTGCGGGCGCCATGCAGAAAGAGGACTACCTGGCAACCATCGAACGGGCCGGCTTCTCCAACATCCGTATCGATAAGGAGCGGCAGTTGCACCTTCCGGATGAACTGCTGCTGGAGTACCTCTCTCAGGAAGAACTCAAGGCATTCCGCGAGGGAGGGACAGGGATATTCAGCATCAATGTGTATGGGGAGAAGTAAAACAGTGAGGCTGTTTCATCGTTGAGGGCGCTCCGGAAAACCCTCCCGGCCGGGAGGGTTTTCCGGAGCGCCCTCATTCGTCCATCGTCCATCGTCCACCGTCCACCGTCCACCAAAATAATTGCCTGCTATGAAAAAAAGCTGTTGTATTTTAAACAAAATGTTTATAAATTTAACCCATTAAACCAATTTGATGAAAAAACCAAGGGGCATTGACGAATACCTTTCCAACTTTCCGGAAACCACCCGTCGTGTTCTGGAAGAAATAAGGGCTACAATTATAGCCGCCGCGCCGGAAGCGACAGAAGGCATTTCTTATGGGATGCCTGCCTATCATTTAAATGGCCGCCCACTCGTATACTTTGCCGGCTACAAAAAGCACATCGGTTTTTACGCCACGCCGACGGGGCATGCGGCATTTTCGGAAGAGCTGTCGAAGTACAGGCGGGGAAAAGGTTCGGTACAGTTTCCTATTGATGAGCCGCCGCCGTTGGAGCTGATCGCAAGGATCGTCGAATTCAGGGTAAAGGAAAATCAGAAGCAAGATATTAGGAAGAAAAAATAGCTTTATCAGTCACCCAAAAATAACAATCATGTCCGGCAAACAAAAAATCACCCCTTTTCTCTGGTTCGACACCCAGGCGGAAGAAGCCGCCCATTTTTACACCTCCGTCTTTCCCGATTCAAAAATTGGGAAGATCCAACACCAGGGCGAAGCTGTTAAGACTGTCCGGTTTTTTCTTTCCGGCCGGGAATTTACGGCGCTGAACGGCGGGCCGATGTTCACCTTCAATCCATCCGTCTCCTTTTATGTCGTTTGCGAAAGCGAAGCGGAGATCGACGATGCCTGGAAAAAATTATCGGAAGGCGGAAAGCCGATGATGCCGCTCAGCAAATATCCGTGGAGTGAAAAATACGGCTGGGTGCAGGACAAATACGGCGTCTCCTGGCAGTTGACACTGGGCAGGATTTCCGACGTGGGGCAGAAGATCTCGCCTGCGCTTATGTTCACCGAAAAACAACACGGAAAGGCCGAAGAGGCCATTCATTTTTACACTTCCGTATTCGAAGATTCCGGTATCAATCTCATTGCCAGATATGAGGAAGGAGAAGGCGGCCCTGCCGTGGGAACCATCAAACATGCTCAGTTCCGGCTCGATGGGAATATTTTCATGGCCATGGACAGCAG
>JAGFJE010000079.1 GCA_024103175.1 Phaeodactylibacter sp. | reverse complement strand
GGGCAATACCAGGCCTCTTTGTGTCGCGGCCATCCCTGGCCGCACGCCGTAACGCAACGCCTCCTTCTAACCAGGCATAAAACGCACCATGAGAATCAGGCGCGCCCGAAACAAACCCCAGCCCCTTTGGCTTGTTCCTATTAGAAAGTTGAAGTTTATCCCTACTCCTGTTCGGCGCGAGAAGTTTCGCTCCTGATTCCGGCCCTTTGGGCAATTATCCCTGCCCTTGGGCTGCCAGGATAAACTTCAAATCAAAAAAATCTTCTCACCAAAAACGAGCCAACATGATCAAAAGGATCTTTTTTGCCCTGACCTTTATTTTTCCAATCCTGCTGGCGCAGGCCCAGGGCCTTACGGCGGATGATATTGCCCGCCTGCAGATGGTTAGCAGCGTCGACATTTCCGAGGACGGCCTGATGGCGGCCTACACCCTCATGGCGCCGGCCGACCCCTACAAAGAAAACAAGCCGGCCAGCTATCACCTTTACCTTTACAATTTGAAGACGAAAGAGGCCCTGCCCTTCTTCACCCGGGGCAGCGCCCGGAATGTCGAGTTTCGGCCCGGCCACAACAGCGTCACCTTTCTGGCAAGGATGGACGGGGACGAGGTGGCGTCCCTTTACGAAGTATCCCTTTCCGGTGGAGAAGCACAGAAAGTGTTCGCTTTTGAAACCTCCATATCGCAGTACCAGTGGTCGGCCGATGGCAGAAAGCTGGCCTTTATCGCCGGCGAACCCAAAGAAAAAACAGAAGAGGAGGTCAAACTGCCCTACGAGCCTATCCTCTATGAGCAGAACCTCACCTACTCCCGCGCCTATATAATGCACTGGGACAAGAAAGAGCCCATGGCCGTCGATGTTGCCGGCGACTTTCACGATATACAATGGAATCCCGACGGCCTCCGGCTGGCCATTGCCGTGGCGCCCACCCCGCTCATCGATGATTACTATATGAAACAACGGATATTCATCATCGAAGCGGACGATCAGTCACAACTTAAGGAAGTGAGGCACAGCGGTAAACTGGGCAAGATGGGCTGGAGCCCCGACGGCGAGCGGCTGGCCTTTATCGGTGGCGCAGACATCCATGACCCCATCGCCGGGCGCCTTTTTTTGGTGTCGGCGAAAGGAGGCGAGCCTCGCCTGCTCGAGCCCGGCTTTGAAGGCATGTTCGACGATTTCGAATGGGTAGACGACGGGACGCTGCAGTTCGTTGCCAGTGAAGGCGTATCTTCTACGCTGGGTACCATCAAGGTGGACGGAAGCCACCTGAAACGAATGAAAAATACCGGAAAGCTCAATTTCACCAGCTTTGAGCGCGCCGGCAACGGCAACGTCATCCTGACGGCAAACACTCCCCAGTTCCTCGACGAGGCCTTTCTCCTTCCGCTGGACATGGAGGAGCCCCAGCGCATCACCAACAGCAACCCCTGGCTGGCCGATAAGGAGCTGGGGCGCCAGGAAACCGTCACCTACAAAGCCCGCGACGGGATGGAGCTGCAGGGTATTCTCATCCATCCCCTGAACGAGGAAAAAGACAAGGCCTATCCCCTCATCACCGTCGTGCACGGCGGCCCGGAAAGCCACTACGACAACGGCTGGCTGACCTACTACTCCACCGTCGGGCAGATGGGCGCCGCCAAAGGCTACCGCGTTTTCTATCCCAACTATCGGGGCAGCACCGGCCGCGGGCTGGAGTTTGCCATGTCGAGCCAGGGCGACCTGGCGGGTAAGGAATTCGACGATATCGTTGATGGGGTAGATTACCTGGTGAATAAAGGGCTGGTGGATAAAGACAAGGTGGGCGTCACCGGCGGTTCCTATGGCGGCTATGCCACCGGTTGGATGGCCACGCGCTATACCGATAAGTTCGCCGCCGGCGTCATGTTCGTAGGTATCAGCGACAATATCTCCAAGTGGGGCACCAGCGATATTCCCGAGGAGCTTTACCTGGTGCACGCCCGCAAGCGCGTATGGGAGGACTATGATTTCTTCCTCAAACGCAGCCCCATTTACTATGCCGGCCAGTGTGAAACGCCCCTCCTGATCATGGCCGGCGCCGAAGACACCCGCGTCGACCCCAGCCAGTCGATGGAGCTGTACCGCCACATCAAAACCCGAACCGATACGCCCGTCAGCCTGGTGCTGTACCCCGGCGAGGGCCACGGCAACCGGAATGCCTCCGCCCGCCTGGATTATACCCAGCGGCAAATGGGCTGGTTCGATAAGTACCTGATGGAGGAGGGGGCCAGGCCGTAGTTGTTGATTGGGTTGATTGGATTGATTGGGTTGATTGGAAAGGCTCCGGGGGCAACCCAATCAACCAGTCGATAAATCAACAAATCAACGATTATTCTCTACAACCACCCCAGCCGGTCCAGCGCCAGGTATCCGGCGTCTACGTTGACGAAGCTGTTGTCTTCGGCCCGCCGCAGCAGTTTTCTGAATTCGGGCAGGGGAAGGGTGAACACTTCAATAAACTCAGTAGCGTCGAGCTTCTGCTTGGCCACTTTGTGGCATTCGCTGGCCAGCAGGATGACCTGCCGCTCGGTGGTGTAAGCGCTGCGTTTCTCCTTGAGCAGGCTGATATGGCCGGCTTCGAAACCCGTTTCTTCCAGCAATTCCCGGCGGGCCGTCATCTCGGGGGATTCCCGCGGGTCGACCAGGCCTTCCGGGAAGCTGGCCAGCACCATCTCCGGGCCGGGGCGGAACTGGCGGACCAGGATGGCCTCCCGGGCCTGGGTAAAGGCGGCGATGGTCACGAAAGTGTCGATGCCGACTACATCGAAATCCACATGCTGCCCGTCGGGCATTTCAAACCGCTTTTGTATCATATTGCGCCAGCCCCGGTAGGCAAAGCGCTCGCTGATTTTCTTCCAGTCGATCATTTCATTTCTGTGTTTCTTTGCTTTCTAACACTTTTTCACCAAACCGGCCGGACTTTATGATTCCGCTAACCTTCGCTTAACGCGTATTAACGTACTCCCGCCGTTCTATCCTCGTCACAAAGTTACAAACAATACGCAAGGCGGGCGGCAATGTTCCACTGCAATGCGTAATTCAGACTCAGATGAATTCAATCACCAAAGAAAACGACACATGAAAGCATCTATGAAATGGATGGCCCTGCTGGCCTTCACCGCGATCTCCTTTACCGCCCAGGCGCAGGTTTCCCTTGGCCTGCGGGGCGGCTACCAGCTGGCCGACATCAACGCCACCGACGGGCTGGACGCCCTGGCGCCCGATTTTAAAACGATCGATGCCTTCAGCATCGGGGCCGTCCTGGAAGTACCCCTGGGCTACGGCTTCCACTTCCAGCCCGAGCTGGCCTACACCCGCAAAGGCTTCAGCATCCAGGAAAGCACGGCGCTCGACCTTTTCAATATCCCCATTCCGGTGGGCGTGGAGGCCATCTCCCGCTTCGACTACCTGGAAGCCCCTCTGCTGATGAAATACAAGTTCGGCGACGGCCGGGTGAACGCCTACCTCGCCGCCGGCCCCACCTTCGGCTACGCCCTCGACGGCCAGCTCATCACCCGGGCCAACGCCCTGGTCGATATTAAGCTGCTCGATACCGACATCGACCTGGATGCCATCAATTACGAGAGATTTGAAGTGGGGGCGGCCCTGGGCGGAGGCGTGTCTTTCCACACCCCCTTCGGCCAGCTCTTTGTCGATGCCCGCTACAACCACGGCTTTACCCAGGTGTACGACATCCCGGTGCTGGACGAACGGGCAAGGAACAGAAGTTTTGGGGTGAATGTGGG
>JAGFJE010000563.1 GCA_024103175.1 Phaeodactylibacter sp. | reverse complement strand
CCACTATCCGTTACCAGGAAGACACGTGGGAGAGCGCCCGGCAGGCCAGCCTGGAGGGAGAAGCCTTCTTTGAGGTGGAAAAAGGAAAACCTTTTGTCGTAACTACCCCCAAAGGCCAGGTGAAAGTATTGGGCACCAGCTTCAACATCAACACCTTCGAGGGGCGTTTTGACGTTTACTGCTATACGGGGAGGGTCGAAGTAGAGGCCGGCGGCAACAGGGATACCCTATCCGCCGGAGAACGCGCCTTATGGAATAATGGCGGCTGGGAAAAAGGCGCCTTCGAGGGAGGCGGCAGCCCGGGCTGGCAATTGGGCCGTTTTGAATACCACAGCGCTCCGCTGAGCGATGTGTTCCGCGAAATGGAGCGGCAGTTCGACATCACGATCGACGCTCCCGACAGCATCCTGTCGCGCACCTATACCGGCGCTTATGAGCGCAACAACCTGGACAGCGCCCTGTACCGGGTGTGCTGGCCGATGAAGCTGGAAGCCGGTTGGAAGGACAGTGTGGTCACCATCCGGGAAAAAACAGCCTCCCCCCAACTCCCTCCGAGGGAGGGGGAGTAAAGCCTCCCCCCAACCCCTCCGACATGCGTCGGAGCAGGCTCTCCGAGGGAGGGGGGGCGATTCTTCGTTATAGGAATCAGCTCAATAGAAACAGAAGTTAATTGTTAATGAGGAGAAAGTTATTGCTGATTGCGCTAGGCTTGGGGTTCGCTTTCTCCGGCCTGGCACAGGTTGAAGAGCCCGTTGTCAGGGAACAGTTCCGGAACTGTTCCCTGGCCGCCGCTATGGAACAGCTCGAAGAAAACTACCAGCTACAGATCGCCTACGACAACGACGCCCTTTCCCGGATAACCATTGACCAATTCATTAACGGGCTTCCCCTGCGGGAAGCCCTTCGCCAGTTGCTGGAACCGGCCGGGCTGGAATTCCAGATGTTGTCCGGCAAGGAAATCCTCATACGCCCCCAGGAAGCCCGCAAAAGAGAGAAGCAAATGTTGATGCTGCGGGGGGAAGTAACCGATGCACTGAGTGGAGAGCCCCTTGCCTACGCCGCCGTCCTGGTAGAATCGCCTTATACCGGTGCCGAAACGGACCGGAACGGCCGGTTTGAATTGTGGGTTCCCGAGAGTCAGAGTTCCATCACCATCCGGGCCCAATATGTAGGCTACCACCCGCTTTCCATTCATCTGTCCCCCGAGCAGGCCCGCCAATACCAGCAGCTGAAACTTCCTCCCCACATTCAGGAGATCGAACCGGTCACGGTTTCCGAACGCCCGCCGGTGCTTTCCACCCGGAAAAACGCGCAAAGCCTCTCTCTGGATGCCGGCCAGCTCAGCCGCCTGCCCGCCTTCCTGGGTGGCAACGACCTCTTCCGACAGATGCAGTTGCTGCCGGGCATCAGCGCTCATGACGACCTCTCGGCAGAACTCAACATCCGCGGCAGTGACGGCAGCGAGAATATGATCCTGCTCGACGGCATCACCCTCTACAGCATCAGCCACTTCTTCGGCGTGTTCAGCGCCGTCAACCCGGAGATGATCGATGAGGTCAGGTTGTATAAGAATGCCTTCCCCGCCGAATTCGGCGGCCGGACGGCCGGCGTCATCGAAATGGACTCCAAACAGCCGGATGGCCCCGGCCTGCAGGGAACCGCCGAGCTCAACCTGCTGATGGCCAACGCCTACCTGGCCGCCCCCCTGGGGAAAAACATGGCCCTAACCCTAAGTGGCCGCATCACCGGCCAGGATGTGGCCGACACCCGGCTGTACGGCCTGATCCGCGACGATGGCCCGGCGCCGGCCCGGTCCTTACCCAATGGAATGGCCGCCGCCAGCAATATCCTGTCCGATGAGCCAGATTTTAATTTTTTCGACACCTATGCCCGTTGGGTATGGCGCCCGGCGCCGGCCAGCAACTGGGCAGCCAGCTTTTTCCACAGCAAAGACGCCTTCAATTACCAGTACGAGCAGCAGTACAGCCGCCGATTCCGCAACAGCATCATCACCACTCGGGAAGCGTATAATGAAAATGCCGACTGGGCGAATACGGGCTTCAGTGTGCAGGGAACGCAGCAATGGAGCCCCGCCTTCGGATCCGATCTGCGCCTGAGCTACTCCTCCTTCCAAACCGAAGGGAGCACGAATACCTTCATCACCCGCCCCTTACAAAACGACTCGCTGGTGATCCTCGACAACGGGCAGTACAACCACATCGAAGGGCTGGAATTTAACCTGAAAAACGAGTGGTCCCTCTCTGAAGGGGAAAGCCTGGTTGGAGGTTACAACTTCCTGCGCAATGGCGTGGAGGTCAGCCTGGAAGTTGAACAGGACACCATACTCGCCCGGCGGCAAGCGGCCGGCCAGCATGCCCTGTTTGCAGAGCATAAAAAACAATGGGATAAACACTGGACGAGCACGCTGGGGCTCCGCGGAACTTATTACCTGCCCGACGGAAAAGTATACCTATCGCCCCGCCTGCAGCTCAACTACCACCTCAACGAAGCATGGAGCCTCAAGGGCGCGCTTAGCCGCTACAACCAGTTCCTGCGGGAAATGAACTACGAAGACCGCTTCGGCCGCTCCTTCGACTTCTGGGTGCTGGCCGATGACGATGAATTTCCCATTGCCCACGCCAACCAGGCCATGCTCGGCTTTAACTGGCGAAAGCAGGGGTTTGAACTCGATGTGGAATTCTACTCCAAACAACTGGAAGGGGTGGTGGCCTACGCTCTGCTGGCGCCCGGCTTCACCTCCGGAGGCATGACGCCGCCCCGCGAGCTGAACTACCGCCTGTTCAGAGGCGAGGGAAACTCCCGGGGCGTCGATATCCTGCTGAAAAAAGACTGGGGACCCTACTCCGGCTGGCTGGCCTACACCCTGAGCAAAACGACGCAGAACTACCGCGAGATCAACCGCAATGAGCCCTTTCCCGCCCAGGACGACCGCCGCCACCAACTCAAGTGGGCCAATATGATACGGCTGGGCAACTGGGAACTCTCCGCTTCCTACATTTTCGCCAGCGGCCGCCCCTTCACCGACCTGTCCCGTTTTCAGCAACAGGACCGCCGAGAAGTGCGGATCGAGGACTTCATCATCTACCTGCCCGATTACCACCGCGCCGATGCGGAGGTAGGGTACAACTTCAATCTCTCCGGCCTGCGGGCGCGGGCCTCCGCTTCCGTATTCAACCTGTTCGACCACGACAACATCAAATACCGGCAGTACATCTACTCCCTCTCTCCCGGAGAAATGGGGCCGCAGGCGCCGCAGAATATCGTGCTGGGCAATGAGGTGAAGTTGCTGGGCAGAACCTTGAATGTGGGGTTTTCCGTTAGGTTCTAAAGGGCTTTCCTGACCCAAGTTCGGTGTTCGGTGTTCGGTATTCGGTGTTCGCGCATGCGGGAGACATCCTCGGGCAAGCGAACTCCGAACTGCCGAAATTGGGTTCTACCAGTCGAACCTGGGCTAAAATATTGAAAGAAAACCCGACTCATATCAACTTCCTCGTTTCCGCGATCCGGCTCTTGATCACCGGCTTGAGCTGCTCCATAGCCGTCATCAGCAAGGCCTCGTCGGAGGGGAAGGGCTGGGGGCGGTTGCCGAGGTAGCGGCAGGCCTCTTCGCTGAGGGCACGCTTGTCACCCCGAAAAGTGGATGCGTAGTTCTCAAAAACCGCATCAGCGGCCAGCGGCTTGGAGTCGAGGAGATCGCCCGTATGCAGGTCGTAAAACTCCAGGCGCCCGGCGATGGACGCCACCTTCGTCTGGTAAGTTTCGAATACGCGGGCGCGGATCAGCACTTTTTTCGGTACCTTGACGTCGTTGCCCAGAGAATCTTTCATGACGTTGCCCCGGCTGTCCAGCACATAGTCGAACCCATCCTCTATCTCTTTCACCTCCTCGAATTCGCGCTCCCTGACCACGTTGGGGCCGGCTTCCAGGTTGGAAATTTTCATCACCACTTCGTAGTCGAAATCCACCCCCCTCGCCTGTTCGGTATAGTAAGCCTGCCAGAAGCTGTTCAGCCCGCCGACGCCGATGCGGCGGATCTCCCGTTCCAGGGTTACGGGAAGGATGGAGCGGGAGCGGTTTTCCAGGCGAACCAGCACGTGCGTCGTTCCCAGTTGGCGGGCCGTTTGCTGCAGGGCCGCTTTATCCTTATAATCCCGGAAGTACTGGTTGATATTATCCAGTTCATCGTAGGCGCGGCGGGCGGCCAGCTTGTCGCCAAGCCGGGCGTCCTCCAGCCATTCCTGAGCGCGGGCGTAGTGGTAACCGGCGGCTTTCTGGCGGCTTTCATACTCGAGCTCGTCCACTTTTACAAATTGGAAGTTGGCCCGGATGCCTTCTTTAGAGATCAAAGGCAGAAGAGGGGCAACGCGCTCCTGCCGGCTGCGCACGCGGCGGTAGGCCTCGTTGATCTTCGGCCAGTTGTCGGGGCGCCCTTCCCGCCTGAGGCGCTCGGCCAGGCGCATGTCGCG
>JAGFJE010000549.1 GCA_024103175.1 Phaeodactylibacter sp. | reverse complement strand
CGCCAAAGGAAACTTGTCAAGTCTTTGGCATGCCATATAAAATCAGGCATCCCCCTTTTCCTCCTAACAGCTCTAAACGAACAACCCAACCCAATATGGACCCACAGGTTTTTGTCATCTTCGGCGCTTCCGGCGACCTCACGCAGCGCAAGCTGATCCCCGCTCTTTATGAGCTGTATAAAGGGAACTTCCTGCCCAAAAATTTCGCAGTCCTGGGCGTCAGCCGTACGGAACTGTCGGACGACGATTTCCGAAAGGAGGCCTTCCTGGAAAACCCGCACCTCGAGGGCGAAAATAAAAATGAGGATTTCGCTGAGCTGTTGTACTATCAGGCCATAGACACCCTGTCAGCGGAAGATTACAAAAAGGTGCGGGAGCGCCTGTCGGCCATCGATGAAAACAGGCAGACGGGAGGCAACTACATTTTCTACCTCTCCGTCCCCCCCAGCCTCTATCCCAAGATACCGGCCTTTCTGGCCGACGAAGGGCTCAATGACAATGGAGCCGGCTGGCGGCGGCTCATCATCGAAAAACCTTTTGGCTATGACCGCTCCTCCGCGCGAAAGCTCAACGAGGAGCTCCAGAAGTACTTCCACGAAGACCAGATCTACCGCATTGACCATTACCTGGGCAAAGAGACCGTACAGAACCTGCTGGTGACCCGCTTCGCCAACGGCATCTTCGAGCCCCTCTGGAACCGCAATTACATCCACCACATCGAAGTGACGGCCGCCGAAGATATCGGCGTTGAGAAACGCGGCGGATACTACGATAAATCCGGCGCCCTGCGCGATATGGTACAGAACCACATGCTGCAGGTCGTCGCTCACATGGCCATGGAGCCGCCGATAACCTCCGACGCCTCCTCCATCCGCAACGAAAAGCTGAAACTCTTCCAGTCCATACGCCCCATTGGAGAATCGGAGGTGGATAAGTTCGTGATCCGGGGCCAGTACATCAGCGCCCCGATCAACGGAAAACAGGCGCCGGGCTATCGGGAAGAGGAAGGCGTGAATGAAGATTCCACCACAGAAACTTACGTCGCCCTAAAGTTCTTTATCGACAACTGGCGCTGGGCGGACGTGCCCTTCTACATCCGCACCGGCAAACGGCTGCCCACCAAAGCTACCGAGGTCGTCGTTTATTTCAAGTCTCCGCCGCACCACCTCTTCCGCAGCGAGCTCGACCTGATGAACATGAACAACCAGCTCATCATACGCATACAGCCGGACGAAGGGCTGCTGCTCAAATTCGGCATGAAAGTGCCCGGCGCCGGCTTTAAGGTGAAAAATGTAGACATGGATTTCCACTACTCCGACCTGACCGACGCCGATGTGCCCGAAGCCTACGAGCGCCTAATCCTCGATGTGATGAAGGGCGACCCCACCCTCTATGCCCGCGGCGACTCCGTGGAAGCCGCCTGGGACTTTGTGGACCCCATCCTGAACGCCTGGCAGAACCGGCCCAACATTAAGCTCTATGGCTACCCTGCCGGCAGTTGGGGCCCGGTAGTGGCCAACAAGCTGATCGATGGCGAAAATGTGAGCTGGCGCAACCCCTGCAAAAACCTGACGGATTCGGAAGATTACCGGTTGTTGTAAAACCTGCGCATTCGGACAGGTGAGGGCATTCCGCCCCCGCCTGCAGCAGGCAGGCGTTGGCGGACGAAGGCCGGGCCCCAGATTAATCGCCAACCACCAGGCGTTCTGCCCATTGCTTCTCTCCTGCCTCCAGTTTCAGAAAATAAGCCCCCGCTGCCAGGCCATCCGCCCGCCAGCTCAACCGGTGCTCCCCGGCTGGCAGCCTGCCAAAACTGCGGCGGTTGACGGCCTGGCCCTGAGCATTAAAAATACTCAGCCTCACCTCCGCTGCTTCCTCAAGGTCCAGGGCCAGCCCACAGTCCTCCCGGCAAGGGTTAGACAGAAGCTCAGCGGAAAGCCTCGCTCCACTGCCACCCCGGACGGCATTCACCATACCGGGGTTTTCAAACAACACGATCTCATCCACCCCTTCATCCGTACCGCTGATGTCGATGTCGCCGTCATTGTCGCGGTCATGGAGAATGGCGCAGGAGGCCAGATCCGGAGAAGGGAGGATGGAAGCTACCGAAAAATTGCCGGCGCCGTCGTTCTCGAAAACGGCAAAAGTAGGGCCGGAATAGTTGCTGGTCACGATGTCAATATCCCCATCTCCATCCAGGTCGCCCAGGTCGATAGCGAGGGGGAAACGCAAAGTGGAATGGGTATAATGGGTGGGTTCAGAGAGTTGCCCGGCGCCATCGCCGAAAGCCACCGCCATGCGGTTGCCGTTGGAATTGGCGGAAGCCACATCGGCAAAGCCGTCACCGTTGAGGTCGGCCGTAGCGATCATCCAGGGGCTTCCGGTGACGGATACCCTGTCGGAAAGCGTGAAGCCGCCCTGCCCGTCGCCCAGGAGCAGCGCCAGTTCGGGGTTGGTGAACATGCCGATAAAGATATCGGGGAAACCGTCGTTATTGGCGTCGGCCACGGCGCAGGAGGTCTCGGCGCTGCCGTCGGTATCCATCGGTTCTACCGTAAACTGCCCGGTTCCGTCATTAACCAGCAGCGACAGGTTGCCGGCAATGCGGTTGGTGATGAAAATGTCGTCGTGCCCGTCGCCGTTGCAATCGAGCACCACCAGGCCGCGGGCGCCTTCATCGGTGTAATAGATCTCCGGCGGAGTAAAGCCGCCCTGCCCATCCCCGAAGAGGACCCGCACTTCGTTTTGGTGCGCGGTGCTGACCGCCAAGTCGATCTCCCCGTCGCCATTAAAATCTGCCCCTTCGTTGGGGCTGGGCAGGAGGTTGCCCATTGGGATGATGGCGAAATCGGTGTAGTTGCCGGCGCCGTCGTTCAACAGTATTCGGAGGTCATCTACAAATTCATTGACCACCACCAGGTCGGAAAAGCCGTCGTTGTTAATATCGCCGGCGTAAGCGCCGTAGGTTTGGAGGTATTCCTCTCCGGGCAGGCGCAATACAATGGTATCCACCGGGCTCTGCTGCAGGCTGCTCTCGGCAGTGGCCACCCAGAAGTTCCAACTGTATCCCCGTCCCATGGCTTCGCCGTCGGCACTGTGGATATCCCGGGTGAGGTTGACCGTGACCCACTCTCCGGCAATGAACGGTTCGGCGGGTACGATCTCGACGCGCTGCCCGCCGTTGGTGAGCTGCACCGCCGCCGCCAGCGGCCCCGACCAGCGGCCGAACACTTTCACGGTCCCGGAATGAACGGTGGCCGCATCCAAAGGCGTGTCGAAGTCAGCGGTGATCTTTTCCTGGGCAGGGGCGGAGTTTTCCAGGTTGACAGGGAAATGGGCGGTTACATTGGGCGCCTGGGCGAATCCGCCATGTAAAAAGCAAACAGAAAGGATGGTGAGGAACAGCCGGTTCATGATCTGCAATTTTTATCCGGTAATATAAAAAGATCTGCCCGCGCATCGGGGGCGCAAAAATGTTATTGTCAGGAGGCCACCTAAATAAATTGTGGTTAACTTAGGCTTTTCTTCTAAGTTTTGATAAAAATGGCAACCAACATCCTTAACTTCATCAGGAAAACCGCCCTGGCCCTACTTCTGAGCCTGCTATTTTTTTCCGCCTGCCAGCGCGGTATCCTGGCCGATTCCGGTTTCACCTACAAAAAATACGAACCCAGCCCGGAAGACAAAGCCATCTCCAGGACGGAATACCTGGACAAGCTATACGGCTTCTGGCTCGGCCAGTGCATCGCCAACTGGACGGGGCTGATCACCGAAATGGACAAGATCGGCGGGGAGGGGAAAGACGGCAGGGGCGCCGGCTTCTACTCCCGCGAGAACTGGGGCGGCCCGGACGAGCCCAACATCTGGGGCTCCAACAACCTTTCAGATACCATCGGTTTTTATTTCGAGGGCGAAGGCGGGGTATGGGGCGCCGACGACGATACGGACATCGAGTACCTCTACCAGCACCTGCTTTACACCAACAAAACCACCCTGCTCACCGGCGAGCAAATAGCGGCTGGCTGGCTGAAGCACATCAAAGCCGAAGAGGAGAACTACCTCTGGGTGTCTAACCAGCAAGCATTCGATTTAATGCGGGAAGGACTCGTCCCTCCGGCCACCGGCCATCCCGAAAACAACCCCCATTACGAGATGATCGACGCCCAGCTAACGACCGAGATCTTCGGCCTGTTCGCCCCCGCCCGCCCCGATGTGGCCCTGGAGATGGCACGCCTGCCTATACAAACGACGGCGCGGGAGAATGCACAGTGGATCGCGGAATTCTACGTCATCATGCACGCCTTGGCGTCATCTGTAGATAAGGGGTTGCCCATAAAAGAGCAGGTGCTTTGGATGGCGGATGAAGCCCGCCAACACCTGCCCGGTGATTCCTACTCGGCGAAAATGTACGACTTTGTCAAGTCGAAGCACCAATCCGGCGCCACCTGGGAGGAGGCCCGGGACGCCCTCCACGAAAAATACCAGGTGCGGCAGGAGGATGGCTACGAATGGGCAACGAAGGATACGGTATGCAACGGCTGTTTCGCCGCCGGCATCAACTTCGGCGCCAGCATCATCAGCCTCCTGTACGGGGAAGGAGAAATCAAAGAGACGATAAAGATCGGCGCCCTGGCCGGCTGGGATTCCGATAACCCCACCGCCACCTGGGGCGGCCTGCTGGGCTTTATGCTCGGCAAAGAAGGCGTGGAGGAGGCCTTCGGCCGGAAGTTCGCCGACAAGTTCAACATCCACCGGACGCGGGTGGGCTTTCCGAATGGCGGGATCAATACCTTCCACGAAATGGCAAAAAAAGGGGTGTTTGTTGTGGACAGGGTGGTGCAGGAGGAGATGGGGGGCGGGGTGGATTTTAAGGAAGGGGTGTGGTATGTTCCGGCGAATGAGCAGGGCCGGACGGGGCAATGAACAGCCCATCACTTTGGCCTGTAAAGAATCTCGGGTTTATTTGTCCTTTGAAAAAAGCTTGTTTCCGGTTAGCTTTAGAAGCTGTTTAAATTTTCTCTCTATGGCCTGGATCATCAATATGCAGCACTATCTCACAAAGGAGGGGGCAATCGGCCCCCTGAACCGCCCCACGAGGAGATTAGCGGATTTCTTTGGGGCGATCGTCACGTTCGCCACTTCTTTTGAAGAGGAGCCTTTTCTGAACAGCAACATCAAATGCCGCCGTCGCCCGGGGCGAAAACCATGCCGGGGGAAAATTCAGGCGCTCCTGGACCTGGATACAGACAATATCGTCTGGCAGTGCCCGGTTTGCGGAGATAATGGCGTGATCAGCGGTTGGCAGGAGACGCCCTGGGATGCCAGCTAAACAGCATGATAAAGGTATCCGCTGTAGCGTGGGCGGGCCCCGGCGTTCGCTGCGCTCAGCCGGGATGGCGCTGTGCTCCACTTGAACCGCCGGCCCCCTGG
The DNA here is from genome assembly GCA_024103175.1 of Phaeodactylibacter sp. GTDB lineage: Bacteria > Bacteroidota > Bacteroidia > Chitinophagales > Saprospiraceae > JACJXW01. Next base: position 54,812 of record JAGFJE010000549.1, on the reverse strand, counting down.
CCCCGCTTGAAAAGCGGGGAGCTACCCCCTTGCTTCAGCGTGAAAAAAAAGAGCCTGTCAACTCAATGACAGGCTCTTCGTAGCGCGAGGCGGGCTTGAACCGCCGACCTCATGATTATGAATCATGCGCTCTAACCAGCTGAGCTACCGCGCCTTATTATAAATCATGCGCTCTGATCCCGCTTTATAAAAGCGGGAAGCTACCACGCCTTTTTTGCGAGTGCAAATATACGGCTTTTAACAACTTCCGCACAACAATTCTTCCCGGATATTTTTTACCTTCCGTAGATTTCCCAACGCATGTGTTTATTTAACCCTGGTCAATCCATAAAAATTCCCGACATGTCCGACAATCGAAAAGGCATCCGCCCGCAGATTCTTACCGAGAAGGAAGCCACCACCGAAGAAGAGCGCTTTCAGAACGACGTCCTCCGCCCTATCCTCAAGATGCAGAACGATCTGCTTTTTGCCATTTTCCACCGCATGATGGCCAAGCGGAAGGTGGCATTCGACAACCTCTCCCGGCAGAAACAGGAACAGCAGATCGATCACAGCCTGAGCCAGGACAACCGCCTGCGCTTTCTCCTGCTGGGCGCCGTGATCGGGCAGTTCACCGTCGAAGAGTATGAACAATTCCTGAAAATGGAATCGGAAACTACCCGCCGGATCATGAGCATGATGCGGGAGCGGTTGAAGAGTGGGGTGCGTGAATGGTGATTCCCGAATAACGATTCCCGGATTACGAACCCTGAACTTCCTTAATAAAAATCGGGCTTTCCGGCTCTTCCGGATTCTTCCTCCTGAATCTTTCCCAACAGTACATTCAACCCCAGGCGCAGGTTTGCGCTGTGGCTCTCCCTGGGCCGTATGGCGGTAATGATGTTGTCGGTGGCGGCCATCAGTTGCACCGGGCCGAGCAGCAGAGTGGCGTTGACGCCCAGGTTGTCCAACCGCTCGCTGCGGAAAGCGTAGGTGGCGCCCACGTTGAGGATGGGCAGGATATCCAGGTTGCTGCCCACAGCTACGGCGGTGTTCATCTCCTCCCGGTAGTTTTCCAGGTAGACGAGCCCGCCGACGGTCCAGTTATCCCGCAGGCGGTACTGGCCGCTGAGGTAGTAGCGGGACGGCAGCGTGGTCGAATAGCCGACGGAGGTTTCCGCCACCTGATAGATCTCCCGCAGGGTGTCTATGATGGAACCGGCGGTGACGGTGTCTTCGAAAATATTCTGGGCAAGGTCGAGGCCCTTGTATTCGAAAGTACCGTTGAGGCTGTAGTTGGTTACGTCTTCTTCCCAGTTGACTTTACCGATATCCAGAGCGCTGGCGGCAAGCTCCAGTTTGTCGCCCAACTTCAGTTGTACGCCCAGGTCGAAGGCGAAGCCGGCATTACCAGTAAATAGTTCTTCGAAATCGAACCGGCCGTAATCAAAGGCAACGGTCAGCTCATCGAAGCCGTCGTACTTCAGGGAACCGGCGGAGTTGACGTAATAATCGGCATTCAGTTCCAACTGATAGACATCGCTGTCGGTGCGCAGGCGCAGGCCGGTGCGCTCGGAGGTAATGCTGCCCACGCCCGCCAGCAGCTTGGCGCGCCCGCCAATGGTAATATTGGGTGTGACTTCCACGGCCAGGCCCAGCGCAAATTCCTGGTAGCCATACAGGTCCACATCCGGCCCGAAGGCCACATCCTGGCCGATAAACTGGGCATTGCCCTGCCAGATGAGCTGCGGCATGGTTTTGGGGTAGTTCATGAATGCATTGAAGCGCAGGGCATGGCCCAGGGAAAGGGCTGCCCTGCCGAAGCGCACGCCCAGGCTAAGGGTCTCGATGTCGAGGTTGTTGCGCAGCACGTTGTCCGCTCCCAGCTTTTCGATGGCGCGGTCGATATTCAGCACCTCCTTCCCTTCCTCGTTGGTGGTGATCAGGTCGCCGTAGGTAACGTTGGTCACCAGCAGGGTGTTGTAGGCGCCCGGAAGGCCCACGACAAATTTATAACTCGGGAAAAATGCCGGGTTGGTCCGGGCGGATTGCCAGGTGTGGCGCATGAAATGAGTGGCAAGGTCTTCCTGAGACAGCGCCGCAGTGGCGCAGGAAGTGATGATGAAAAAGGAAAGCAGTATTTTCTGCATTATAGTATGGTTGTAGTATATGGACTGCCCGTCTCATTCGAGCCGGGTAAAAATTAATGAATGAGTGAATATCCGGAGGCTTAGCCACGTTTTCATGTCTCAATATTTCTGTCCATGTAGTTTTAAAGCGTTTGTGGTATAGCCGGTGTTCGGTGTTCGGTGTTCGGTGTTCGGTGTTCGGTATTCGCATTTCGGTATTCGGTGTTCGGTGCGAATCGCGAATACCGAACCGCGAACCGCTCTGCTTCTAATCCCTCACCCCGAAGATCGCGCCGAGCTTGACCTGCACGGCCTGGCTTTCCAGGATCTTGACGGATACATTTCCATTGTTGATGGTGGAAAAAGAGGCGACGATATCCAGCTTTTCGGCGGTGCGCACCTTATCGAAGCGCTCCTCCGGGTAATCCACAAAAGTGACGTCTTCCTTCACGCCGCTGGCGTTGCCCTCACTGTCGGCCGGCACGCCCTCGATCACCCGCATGGATCCCTGAAAGAGGGAATCCAGCAGGACGCCATCCTTATCCAGGAAATACCCTTGTATAGATACATCGAGGGGCAGGCTGTTGACAGTCACCAGTTTGAACTCGGCCTTGTACATCTGCTGGAAGTCGCCGAAGTCGAGCTCGAAAGTATCTCGCGCCAGAAAGTTGACAGACCGGCCGTAGAGGGGCAGGTCGACATCCACCCTCACTTTGTAGTAACTGCTGTCGGTGATGAAGCCCCGGATGTTCACGTTGGAATCCGGGTTGGTCACCGCGTCCACGTCGTAATCGATGGCCACGGGGCCGGCGCCGAGGATCTCGTCTATATTGGAGTTATCTTTGTCAAACACGAATGCCGCTTCCTTTATCTCGCCCACCTCATCGATGGAGGGGTAGGGGAAAGAAAAGCCACTCTCGATGTAGGGGCTGGCAAGTTCCAGCGTTTCGCCCCTCACGGTCAGCACCTTAAATACATTGACATCCGATACGGTAGGAATGCCAAATGAATTTTCGATGTTAAAGGTGACGGTCGGGTCGGCGAAGTAGATGTCGCCGGTTACCCAGTTGTCGAAGAAGTCGATGACGATGGTGTCCCGGCCGCCTTCATAGCGCTGAACACCCAGGAAGCCTTCCATATAGGAAAAGGTGAGGCTGCGGAAGGTGATGGCCACCTGAGCGGTATCCGGCTGGCCATTGGAACGGATCAGCTCGTATTCTACATAAATAGAATCCGTCGCCGGGTCCGGAACGGCCTCATAGCCGTCGAGATCATAGGGGAAGAAGAGGTTTGAATAGACGGGCAGTTGCCCGGAACCGCTGTATCCGGGCAGGCTGGCGGAAAAGGACAAGGGTTCGCCGTTTTTGGTGATCTGAGGCAGGGTCATGGTAAATTCCACCGGGTCGGGATGCGCATGTTGAAAACCGAAGATGAACTCCCCCTCCTTGAACACCAGGCGGTCGAATTCAAAACCTTCGGGCAGTTCAAGGGGCAGCCCCATCCGCTTGGCGGTAATGGGGATGGGCACACCGCTGAGCGCCTCGTTGATCCGGGTAAAGAGGGTATCGCTATTCTGGGTCAGCACCTCACCGGAATAGGTAAAATGGATGAGCCCGTCGGGGTCGATGGTGATGACGGCCAGGTCCTGGAAGTTCTCCAGCGCTTCCCGCAGGGAAAGCTCCGTATTGAGAAGGGGCACGGCGTATTCGGCATCGTAATCGGCATCCTCCAGGTTTTCCAGCTCGTCAAAAGATTGGCAGGCAGTGGCCATAAAGGCGGCAGCCACCAGGAATAACAGGGTTGACCTTTTCATAATCAGATTTTAGAAAAAACTTCATTAGGCGGCTCAATCCAGAGCCGGCACAATACCAGTTTTGCGTCAGTATAACTGGGAAAAAACCGCACTTATTATGCGTGATGGGCGTGCACTTTTCAGCAGGGGTTTCGGAGAGTTGCCGGTAAAGAATCACAAAGATATTCAAATTATTATACATAACAACATCGGGAGAAGCCAAATTGATGTTTTGGCGGGAAAAGTACGTGCAACACCGAACCGCGAATTTTCGTATATTGGTCCACTATGTCAGAGAAGATGAAAGACTCCGGTAAGCGTGAAGATCCACCGAAGGCCGGCGGCATCGCCGGGCAGGCCAAAGATTTCGTGCTGCACCTCTTCGGGCAGCGGCAAGACGGGCGCCTGCTCGTACACAATTACACCCTTGCCGACGCGGCCGCCGCCAAAGTTGAGGCCATAGCCCGGGGAGAAAACGCCGCCCCGGAAGTACGGGAACGCGCCTTGCTGGCGGCATTTCTCTTTCCCACCGGTTATTTATACGACTACCGCGAACCGGGGCATTTCAGCATCGAGCTGGCCCGGCAGTTCTTCAGCCGGTTTGATTACCCGAAGGAAGCGCAGGAAGAGGTGCTCGATTGCATTCTGGCGGCTACCGAAGGGCGGCAGCCGGGCGCCGAAGCCGGGCGCATTATCAGCGATGCCCTGCAGGCGGCCGTCTATCTTGGGGAAAGCGAAGAAGGCCTGCCGCTGTTGCGCCTGGAACGTGAATTCCTCCTCGGCCGTCAGTATTCCAAAACGGAATGGGCAAAGATCCTCCTGGAAGAACTGCTGCGCATCAAGCTGTTCACCCATTACGCACAGGCTCATTTTCAACCGGCGCTGGCCCAGGCCATCCACAGCTGCCGGAGGATTCTTGAAAAGCAGAAGGCCAAGGAAGAAGAAACCGCTGGGGGGCGGTTTGACAGCCTGGAACGCAAAGCGCCCACCCGGGGGGTTCAGACCTATTTCCGGGCCAACTACCGCAACCACATCAACCTGAGCGCCATTGCCGACAATAAGGCCAACATCATGATCAGTGTCAACGCCATCCTGGTCAGTGTGCTCATCACTTTCCTGTCTTATCGCAATATTGGAGAGAACAGCCCTCAGATCCTGCTGCCGGTGGTCATTTTCCTGGTCACCGGCCTGGCGAGCCTCATCTTCGCCGTCCTGTCGGCCCGCCCCAAGGTCACCATGCTCAACCGGGAGGGCACGCCGCCGGAAGAGGTGCGCCGCAATGTGGTCTTTTTTGGCAACTTCGTCACCCTGGAACTGGACCAGTTCGAGGAAGCCATGGAAGAGGTTTTCAGCGACAATGAACTGCTATACGGCAACATGGTCAGAGACCTCTACCACCTCGGGAAAGTACTGGAAAAGAAATACCGCTACCTGTCCATCTCCTACAACATCTTCATGGTGGGGTTCATCGCAACGGTGGGGACGTTCCTGGCCGCTTTGTTTGGTTGATTGGGTGATTGGGTGATTGGTTGATTGGGTGATTGGGTTGCCCGTCTCCTTCGGAGCCGGACAAAACTGGGTTGATGGGGCGCGGGTCAAGAGAGGTGTTTTTCACTATGCAAAAAATTGCCCTGATAATGGTAGAAGCATTTGCCACTCCCCTGCTGAAGAAATTATACGGCGCTGTCCGGGAATTCCTGGAAGCGGAGATCTACCCCCATGAGCTGCGCTGGTTGAGGACCCCTTTCCGGGAGGTGGAGCCGGAGATCCGCGCCCTGAGAGAAAAGGCGCAGGCTACCGGCGCCTGGAACCCCCACCTGTCGGCGGAGCATGGGGGCGCAGGCCTGAGCCTCTCCGAATTCGGACAGCTCGGGGAATTGCTGGGAACTACTCCTTTCGGGCACCTGGCCTTCAACTGCCAGGCGCCGGATTCCGGCAATACGGAACTGTTGCTGAAGTACGGTTCGCCGGATATCCGGCGCCGGTACCTCGAACCCCTGCTTGCCGGCGACATCCGCTCCTGCTTTGCCATGACCGAGCCGGCCTATGCCGGTTCCAACCCGGTGCGCATGGGCACCACGGCCGTAAGCGATGGGGATCATTACATCATCAACGGCCACAAGTGGTTCACTTCTTCCGCCGACGGGGCATCCTTTTCTATCGTAATGGCCGTGACCAGCCCGGAAGCGGAAAACCCCTATCAGCGGGCCAGTATGATCATCGTTCCCACCGAAACGCCTGGGTTTGAGCTGGTGCGCAATATTCCGGTTATGGGCCATGCCGGTGAGGGCTGGCACAGCCACGCCGAGATCCGCCTGAAAGAAGTGCGCGTACCGAAAACCAACCTCCTGGGAAATGAGGGGGAGGGCTTCCGGCTGGCGCAGGAACGCCTGGGGCCGGGCCGCATCCACCACTGTATGCGCTGGATAGGCATCTGCGAGCGGGCCTTCGATATGATGTGCCGCCGCGCCGCTACCCGCGAAATGGGCAGAGGCAAAATGCTGGGAGAACAACAGATGATACAGGCGTGGATCGCCGAATGCCGCGCTGAGATCGACGCTGCCCGCTACATGGTGCTGCACACCGCCATCAGGATAGAGAAAGAAGGGCAGCGGGCGGCCAGCACCGATATTTCCACCATCAAGTTCTTCGTCGCCGGGGTGCTGCAGAAGGCCATCGACCGCGCCCTGCAGGCCCATGGCGCCCTGGGCATTACCGACGACACCATCCTGTCCTATTTCTACCGGGAGGAGCGGGGCGCCCGCATTTACGACGGCCCCGATGAGGCGCATAAAGCCTCTCTTGCCCGGAAGATCCTGAAAGGTTACGGGCTGAAAGTAAAACAGAATTAAGCGGGCCGGGCTACAGCCAGTTGTATATCGGAAGTGGAACGGGTAAGCAAGAGGAATGGGCTCAGCAGCAGTTGCCCCGGAAGGAAGCGCTCCAGGGTAATGTCCCGGCGGGTGGGCCGTTTTTAATATTTTCTTCATCTGGCTATTCTTCCAGAATAGAGACAACCACGCGACAGATGGAGCGGTGGTTGGCGTCCACTTCTCTGATCCTGACGCCCTCTATCCCGTTGAGCCGCCGGCGGATGGCCGCCGGGTTGACCAGCCGGTCTTTTTTCCCGAGCAGGACGAGAGCGGGGGCTTTGGCCCGGCCGAGGAGGCGATGCGCCTGATTTCCATCAAGGCGAAAATGGCCCAGGGAAAACCAGGTGTGCAGCAGCCGTTGGCGGCGGCGCCTATCGCTCAGGTGATGATGTAAATACCGGAACAGGAAATGATCGATCAGCCGGGCCCGGCACAGCAGCCTGGCCAACGCCAGGAACCGTTCCGGCCGCCGGGCAAGCCGGGCTATCAGCCGGCGAAATGGCAGCGGCAACCATTCCACCAGATACAGCCAGCGCGTCTGCAGGCCGTCGGGCGCAAGCAGATAAAGCGATCCCATCCTGTTGCGAAAATGAGGGGTCAGGTGTAGCCATAACCGGGCGCCCAGGCTGTGGCCAATGGCCTCAAACTGTGTGCTACCCTCCTGTTCAAGAACAGCCTCGACAACGGCCGCCAGCTGGGCCGGCCGGTAATCTTCGCCCTTCCAGCGGGTATTGCCGTGAAACGGGAGGTCTATGGAATATAGTGAACAACCGCTGCTCAGCGCAACTCCCAGCTCCGAAAAAGCGCTTCCATCCTCCGAAAAACCGTGAAAGGCAATCATCAGCCGCCCCCCGGAGCCGTACTTCCGGAAAGCCACTTCGCCAAATGGTGTTTTTAGGAAGGATGGCTGCATACCTGTTGCTGAAATTTTACGGGAGAGAAGCCCTCCTGCTGACAGTCAAGATAATATTTATCCGTTAAAATTAACATCGAGCACGGTATCATCCGCGCGCTATTTGACGAGCCGCGGATCCATTTTGCCCTCAATTGCGCCTCGGTATCCTGCCCCAGGCTCCAGAACCGCGCCTACAGTGCTGAAGAGCTCGGTGAGCAACTTACCCGCGCAGCCCGGGAATTCCTTAGTGATGAAAGCAAGAACAAGTTCTCTGAAGACAGGCAACAGATCTCCAGGATATTCTCCTGTTCCGACTTCCGCCTTCGCACTTCCGGCTTATACCCTACCCCTGCTCCCCTTCCAGGCGGGCCAGCCCCGACTTGGCCTTTTGGTGCAGGCCAGTGCGGTATTCTTCCGGGCTGAAGCTCAGGCAGCGTTCGAAGGCGGCGCGCGCCTTTTGCCGGTCGCCTTCCGATTCGTAGATCAGGCCCATCTGCAAGGCGGCGTTACAGGCGAAGAAGAAGGGGGAGTCCGCCCCCATTTCGATGGCCACCCGGTAATGTTGCAATGCCTCATCGTAGCGCTCCAGGCCGTGCAGGAGGCGGCCCATGCGGTAGTAATACTCCAGCTGGCCATCGGGGAAGGCGAAGCTGTTTGGCTGCCGGGCGGAGAGGGTTTGGTAGCCTTTTTGAAAGTACCCTCCGTCGAAGAGCAGGCGGGCTTTGAGGAGGCTGAGGTCGGGAGCCGAGCCCCGTTCCGCTTCCTGCAGGGCGTTATTGTCGCCCCCGGCAATGGCATGGCCCTGGGTAAGGCAGGCCTGCATGTAGCGGCGGTACCCTTCCGGGTTGCCATTGAGAAGCTCCTGCCAGGCCATTTTCTGGTAGGCTTCCTTAATGAAATTGCGCCCCTGATAGTGGGTAATGAAATGCTGAAAGTGGGGGGCGGCATTCTTGTCCAGGCGGCGCAGCTTGGCCAGCCCCAGCATGTAATCCAGGTAGGGGAAGGAAAAGAAGGCCTTTCCGGAGGGGCGCTGCTCCAGCAACTGTATGGCCTTTTCATTGCGGCCGGTACGCATGGCGATGTTGGCCATTACAAAGCAATGCATGGGGTTTTGCTTGGGCCGCAGGCCGCTGTCGGCAACCGCCCGCCAGGCTTCCTCCTCCTTATTGTCCAGGTGAAGGAGCAGATAAGCGTAAAGGGCCGCCGTTTCTTCTTCGAAGATAAAATCGTTTTTCCGCGCATAGGCCAGTACTTCTTCCACCTCTTTACGCCCCTGAGCAATGGTGCCTTCCAGCCCGCCCAGAAGCTTGACACCCCATCGGTAGCTGTCCGGAATCGTGCCTACCATGGCGTGAAGGATGCCCAGGTCTTTCTTGTTCGGCATAAAATCGGGAAACAACTCTTCATTTTCCCTCAGCAGTTTGTGGGCTTTGCTGACTTCGGTGAAAGCCCCCAGGTAATCCTCAAAGCGGAGGCGGGCCAGGGCCCACTGCAAGCGGATGTCGGCCTGCACAAAAAGATAGTAAGGCGAACTGCGGTCGCCGGCCTTTACCTTGTCGAGGCGCAGGTCGCGGTTCTTTTTGAGCCGCCGGTAGGTGGCTTCATCTTCCTGTATGTAAATGGTGAAAAAATCGATGTAATTATCGATGTGATGGACAATGAGGTTGTTGGGGTCTTCCAGTTTCATTTGTGTCATAAGGGCATATGCTTCGCCAAAGCGCAGGCTGGTAGCGTAGTCATAAGCCTGAAGGGCCGTTGGTGTGAAAGCAAAGTACTTGGCTGCCCGCCCTGTGGAATTATTGCATTCAGAATTCCCCATGGCCTGCACAGGAAGGGCAATGGAAAGGAAAGATAAAAAAAAGAGTATTGGCCGAAGCATGCGCAACAGGATTTAAGGTTTGTACTGGCCTGGCCGGAAGCCTGCCGTTTGAAAGGAAAACTGGGAGCGGGCCTGATACGAATGCCTACAAAGAAAAAGAGCCTTAAAGGCATTTGCAAGGGAAAGGAAGAAAAAGTGTGAATTTTCTTTCGTTTCCGGCAAAAACCTTTAAGGCTCTTAACCAGGAAAAAGGCTATAGGCCGTTTACGCCTCCTGCTTTTCCTTTTCTTCCTGGCCGACATCCATGATGAAATCATCGACCAGGATACGGCCGCAGTGTTCACAGGCGATGATCTTCTTGCGCATGGAGATCTCGAGCTGCATTTGCGGCGGGATCATATTGAAGCAGCCTCCGCAGGAGTTCCGTTCTACCGTCACTACTGCCAGGCCATTGCGGTAAGTAGTGCGGATCTTATCGTAAGCGCGGATGAGCCGCTCTTCGATGCCTTTGCGCACTTTTTCCGCTTGCTTGCGCAGGCGCTCTTCTTCTTTTTCCGTCTTCTGGATGATCTGCTCCAGTTCAACCTTTTTCGCATCGAGGTCCTTCTGCTTCCCCGCAAGGCGCTCTTCAGTGGCGTTCAAGGTATCCTGCTTGTTCTGAATTTCCTTATTGGCGCCCCGTATCTTCTTTTCGGACAACTGGATGTCGAGGTTCTGAAGCTCCAGCTCCTTCATCAGCGCATCGTATTCCCGGTTGTTCTTCACATTGTCGAGCTGGGCTTTGTAGCGCAGGATCAGCGCTTCCGATTCCTTGATCTTGGCCTCCTGCCGGCTCACCTCGCCTTCCAGTTCTTCCAGCTGGCCTTTGAGGCGGCCAATGCGGGTCTCCAGGCCGGCAATGTCGTCTTCCAGGTCGCTCACCTCCATGGGGAGTTCTCCGGTCAGCACTTTGATTTCATCGATTTTGGAGTCAATCTGCTGGAGTTCGTACAATTGCTTGAGCTTTTCAGCTACCGTGGGTTCTCCTGCCATATATTTTGATTGTTATATTGTTTGATTGTTATATTGCTATCGGGAGCAGGCCGCCGTCCCCTTTAGTGATAATAATGAACGGGGTTGGTGACGGCCTCCGTGCAACGAGCCGCAAAATTACTAAATTTCTGAGAAATAATATCATACAACAGCTCTATTGTGAATTGCTCGCTTTCATAATGGCCGATATCGGCAATCACGAGGTGGCCGTCGGCGTCAAAAAATTCGTGGTATTTGTAGTCGGCGGTCACAAAAAACTGGGCGCCGGCAGCCTTGGCATCGCCCAGGAGAAAGCCTCCCGAGCCGCCGCACAGGGCCACCGTCTCCACGGGCCGGCCCAGCAGCCGGGTATGCCGGATGCAGCCGGCCTGCATGGCTGTTTTCAGGTGTTGGAGGAAGCCCTTTTCGCCCATGGGTTCCGGCAGGCGGCCAACCAGGCCGGAGCCGACGGAAGCATTGGCATTCTCTATTGAAACAAGTTCGTAGGCCAGTTGTTGGCCGTTGGCGCCGGCCTGTATTGCTCCCAGCACCTGCCGTTCTTGGCCGGAGGCGAAAAAGGCCTCCAGTTTTACCAGGGAAACACCCTGTTCCGGGCCGGCGGTAAAGTGTTGCTGCTCGCTGGCCTCTATCCGGCCGGCGCCGGCGGCGAACAGAGCCTGGCGTACAGACGCGCTCTGAGCGGGAGGCGCCATTACGCTGAGCTTTTTCAGGTTGGTTTTAGGCGATAGTATACGGGTTTCCACCAGCCCCAGCCGTTCAGCGATCTTGCCGTTGACCCCCTGCTGATACACATTGTCCAGGTTGGTGTGGATGGCATAGATGGCAATATCATGGCGGATGGCTTTGATCACGACCCGTTCCACATAATTCCTGCCGGTAAGGCGCTTCAGCCCCCGGAATACAATGGGGTGATGGGCCACGATCAGGTTGCACCCCTTCTCGGCAGCCTCCTCAACAACCGCTTCCGTCGAATCCAGGCAGACCAGCACGCCCTTCACTTCGGCGTTGGGGTCTCCGGTAATGAGGCCTGCATTGTCATAGCTTTCCTGGTATACCGGAGGAGCAATAGATTCCAGATAGGCGGTAAGGTCTCGTATCCTGGTCATAACTCATTATTCCTTTTGGCGAATTTTAGCCTCGATGGCAGTGGTAGAATATCCTTCAATATAAGGTAAAGCTTTGACTTCTCCACCCTGCGCCATGACAACATCGGCTCCTACGATATCGGCGGGCCGGTAGTCTCCTCCCTTAACCAGGACGTTGGGCAGCAGCAGGGTGATAAGCTCAAAGGGAGTGTCTTCTTCGAAAGTAACGACCAGGTCGACGGCTTCCAGGGCGGCGAGCATCAGCTGGCGGCTGGCCTGGTCATTGATGGGGCGGTTGGGGCCTTTGAGGCGCCGGACGGAAGCGTCGCTGTTGAGGCCGATCACCAGCCGGTGGCCGAGGCTGCGGGCCTGGGCCAGGTAGTGGATGTGGCCATAGTGCAGCAGGTCGAAACAGCCGTTGGTGAAGACCACCCGGAGGCCCTGGGCCTTCCAGCCCTCTACCGTCCGAAGGGCCTGTTCCCGGCCCTGTATCTTGGCTTTGATCTTTTTCAGCATAACAAATTTGGCTTGTTGGTTATTCGTTGCCGGAAATCCCGGCGCCCTTAGCTCAAGGGCAGCCTGTGCGCTGCTTGTCCTGGCAACCAATAACCAAATTAACCGGCACAAATCAACTTTTCCTCACGCCGCCACCTGCTCCTCCGGCTGCGGGGCCGCTTCAATGGGGTCATAATGGCGGTTGATCACCGGCAGGAGAACCAGGGCAAGGATGCCGACCAGCACATTACATCCCAGTTGTATGGAAAAAAAGGCGATGTTAGCCCAGGAAAAGCCATCGTCTCCACTGACACCGTAGATGGACAGGGCGGTCTGTGCCAGAAAATGGTAAGTACCCATACCTCCGGGAGAAGGAATGACGATCCCCCAGCCGCCAAAGACGAAGACTACCAGGCCGGCGAGCATCGACAGGCCGGCGGTGGGTTCAAAAGCGAAAAAGCAGAGGTAGGTCATCAGGTAATACATGAACCATATGTTGACGCTGTGTACCAGGAAAAGCCAGGGGCGGTTCAGGCGGCGTACGGTTTTTATACCCTGCAGGAAACCTTTGGTAATTTCTATTACCCTCTGGTAGATCCGGGACCGGGCGATCTGCTTCCGGAGAAGAAAAAAAAAGGCCAGTACTGCCAGGCCAAAGGCCCCCAGCAACAGCAGCAGGTTGCTGGTATTGCCCAGGCGTTCTCCCAGGGAGACGTTTTCCCGGACGAAGGCCATGATCTTATCATACTCCAGCAAAAAAGCCAGGCTCGTTACCAGCAGGATACTGATGACATCGAAAATGCGGTCGACCACTATGGTGCCCATCACCTTTTCCACGGGGATCTTCTCGTACTGGGACAACGTTGCTCCCCGGACGATCTCCCCCATCCGGGGAAGGCCCAGGTTGGCAAAATACCCCAGGATGGTTGCCAGAAAGGAATTGACCAGGCGGGGGGAGAAGCCCATGGGGCGAATAAGCATGTTCCAGCGTATGGCGCGGCTGATGTTGCTGACCAGGAAGGCCAGCAGTACCAGCAGTATCCAGAAGTAGTTGGCTTCCTGGAAGTCATTGGCCACCTTGGCAATCAGGCTGCAGTTTTCGGGGCTGATGCCCTTAAGGGCGCATTCTTCCTGAAAAGCTGCGCTTTGCTGCCGGTACACCAGGTAAAGGATACCCAGGCCAATCCCCAGGAAGGCCAGGAATTTGAGAAAATTGATCAGTCTTTTCTTCAACATGACGGTTTTCATCCACTCAATGTGGCCGCAAAGATAGGGGAATAGCGGATAAAATGAGGGGCGCCGGCCGATTTTAATTGACCTGGCGAAGGCTAACGCACGGCCTTTTTTTCTTTCAGGCTATCTAAAAATTCCAGGGCCTGGTCAAGGCTGCGCAGGATAGAGATGTTCTCTGAAGGTTTAACATTCTGGGCGACTACCTGGTACCCGGAGAGCAGGATATGGCACTCCTTGAAATTTGTCGATAAACGTTCAACGTATTGCTGCACGGGCTCCTTGGCGAACGTTTCCGTGATCATGGTGAAAATGTAATCCGGATGATGAATATTGCAGGCGTCTTTGAGGTCGGCCAGGGTGATCTCCTGCCCGATATAGATCACGTGGTTGCGGCGCGACTTGAGCAGGTAGTGCATGAAAAGCATGCTCAATTCCTGCTTCTCTCCCTCCGGCAGGTAGATCAGAAACTTATTGACGTTCTTTCCGCCGGCCAGCGGCTCCTTATCTATGGCGACGATGATCTTCTGGCGGATCAGGTAACTCATGAAGTTTTCCTGGACCGGGTTGATAGAACCGGTAAGCCAAAGGACACTGAGCTTGTCCAGAAAGGGGTAGATGATCTCCAGCATGGTGCGTTCGAAACCCAATTGCTGGATGTTGGTGCTGACGATGCGGTCGAATTTGTATTCATCCATCTCGATCATGGAGATAGTCAGGGCGTCGAGCTGGGTGGCGTATTCGAAGTTGATCTCGGAAATGGCCGCCACTTTTTCCGCGATCTCCTCTTTGCTCATCCTGGCGATCTTGGAGATCTTGATGCCATTCTTATTGAGCAGGGCGATGTTGAGAATGAACTTGAGGTCATCGTCCAGGTAATAGCGGATGTTGGTCTTGGTTCGCCTCGGTTCGATAATCCCATAGCGCTGCTCCCATACCCTCAGGGTGTGGGCTTTTATTCCAGAAAGCTTTTCCAGGTCTTTTATGGAGTATACCGCCACAGCACAACAGGTTTTTATACAGGGAGTTACGCTACAATTATTTCGGCTTATTGTAATATTTGGCTTAAATACCAAGGTCTTAACAGTGGCCCGCATAAAAGGTTTAGAACTGGTTTAAATTTTGGTTCCAAAACCGATTCGCAGGCACTTTCTTTACTTTCGTCGGCTACTGCACTACACTTCGAAATGCGATTATCGATTTTTTGATTAATTTTAGCCTGCTTCGTTAACCAGCCCGGCGAAAACAAACCAGGCTTCCACCCCAAATATGCCAGTATAATACATAAAGAACACAAAATCAGAAATTTATGAAGTGGAGCTTTACCCTATGGACTTTAATATTCACACTCCTGCTTGCCCCCCCTCTCATCAGCCAGTCTTCCTGTGAATATGCGCTGACCATGCTCGACGATGCGGGCAATGGCTGGAATGGCGCTGCCCTCACCATAATTACCGGCAACAACGCAGAAATCTACAGCCTCAACCAGATCGATGACGACGGCGATTCCACCACCGTTTTCATACCCGTAATGGACGGCGACTCTATCCTGTTGCTATATACTCCCGCTTTTTTCTTTCCAGGGGAGGTGTCCTATTCTCTCTTCGATGCGGGGGGCAACCTCGTTTTCCAGGATGGCCAAATGGGGGCCGAACCCATGATCGGCCTGGTATTTGGAGGCAGCATTTCCTGCCCCGTATGTTCTCCTCCACTGAGCAGTTCTGTCGAAATAGAACGGATCCGCTCCTTCAGTGCCGATATCAGCTGGGCGCCCTTTGACCCCGAAGGAGACTTCCTCCTTGAATATGATACCACCGGTTTCAGCCCCGGTACCGGCAACTTCACTACGGCCACCGGGGCGACGGGCGCCCTTGTCAACCTTCAGGAAAACACCGTTTACGACTTCTACCTGGCTGCCCTGTGTTCGAATGGCGACACCAGCGTCGCCGTAGGCCCGTATAGCTTTCAAACGCCCTATGCCAACGATGTAGGCATTGCCGAGATCCTCTCTCCGCTCACGGCCTGTGGCCTGGGCGCCGCCGAGACGATCTCCGTGGCCATCGCCAATTTCGGGGGCGTCCCTCAGTCCCTGATCCCGTTTAATTTTGCGGTGAATGGCATTCCCGGCGGCGTCACCATGCCTCAGGACGGCTTCTTCACCGGCGTGATCGCTACGGACAGCACGAAAACCACCGAATTTGACGCCACCTTCAATTTCTCCGATTTCGGAGAATACGTTATTCAGGTATGGACCGCTCTGGAGGGCGATAGCGTAACGGCCAATGATACTACTTCCCTCACCATCGTCAATGTCCCTGAGGTAGCTGAATATCCCTATTTCGAAGGCTTTGAGGAATGGTTCGGCGGATGGACGGTAAGCGGGGAAGGGTTGGGGGATCCCAGCTGGGAGTACGGAGCCCCGGGCGGAACGCTGATCAATAGTGCGGCCAGCGGCGCCGGCGCCTGGGTGACCAACCTTGCCGGAAGCTATAACAACAACGAACTCTCTTATCTCCTCTCTCCCTGCTTCGACTTCAGCGCGCTGGCGGAAGACCCACGCATTTCCTTTTCCATCATCGTCAATACGGAGAACAACTTCGACGAGGCCTGGCTGGAGGTGTCTGCCGATGATGGGGAAACCTGGTCGAAAGTGGGAAGCGCCGGCACAGGCCTGAACTGGTACAATGACCCCACCAATGGCTGGTGGGAAAATGACGGCGGCGTTCCGGGCTGGCATTACGCCCAGAATACCCTGGAAGGCGCCGCCGGCTCGGCCAATGTAAAACTCCGTTTTGTGTTTTCCTCCGACGGTTCTATTGCCCGGGAAGGTATCGGACTGGACAATATCCTGGTTTCACCTCAGTTGGAAAACGATATTGCCGCTTCCCGCGCCGAAGCCGTCTCCGCCACCAATTGCGGCAGCCCCAATGACACCATTTCCCTGAGCCTGGTCAACCTGGGGTCGCTTCCCACCGGCGGCTTCGACGTGGCGTACAGCGTCAACGGGGGCAGCCCGGTCGTGGAGAACATCGGCAATGTTATCCTGCTTCCCGGCGATGAATATACCTACACGTTTGCCACTACGTTCGACGCCTCAGTACCCGGCGCCTATACCATTCAGGCCTGGTCCGAATTCGGAGACGACGCCCTGGCGCTCAACGATACAGTAACCACCCGGTTCCAGACTTCTGTCATGCCTCCGCTGCGGGAAGACTTCGAAGACGGAGGCGTGCCGGCGGGCTGGGCCCTGAGCCCGGGCATCAACATCGGCCAGGCCCACAACAGCCCCACCGCTGTCGCTTACGACAACCTGTGGTCGGGCACCCCCTCCATGCAGATTACCACTGCTGCGATCGGCCCTATTGAAGAGGGAGATACCCTTACCTTCGATTACCGCTATGTAGATTTCTTCTCCGGGGAGGATGCCACCATCCTGAGCGCTGATGATTCCCTGATCGTCGAGATATCGCTGGACTGTGGAGCGTCTTTCGCTCCTGCCCTTGTGATCACCGGGAACAGCCACATACCGACAACCGATATGACCACGGTGGAACTGGGCCTCGGCGGCCTGGCGGGCGAGGTGGCCGTCTTCCGCTTCCGCGGAGTCTGGGGAGGGGGAGAGGCGGATTATTACCTCGACCTCGACAACATCAACCTGCGGCGCTGCCCCGAATCGCTCCAGCTTACCGCTGATATTATTCCGCCTTCCAGCCAATCGGCTGAAGATGGTACGATCGCCATTTCCGTTGCGGACCCCTCCGGGCCGTTCACCTATCTTTGGAGTAACGGTGAGAGGTCCAAGGTGGTCAATGGCCTGGGCGAAGGGGTATACAGCGTAACGGTCACCAATGTATACGGCTGTACGGAAACCCTGGAGGCCGAGCTCCTGGTCTCCAGCATCCGCACCCCCGCCCGGATCAGCGATATCAGCCTGGCGCCCAACCCCACGCGGGGCATCACCCTGCTGAATGTCGAATTCACCCAGCCGGTAGATGCGCGCATACAGCTGCTGAATACGGTCGGGCAACTTATCTTCGAAAGGATAGACAGGAAAGTGAGCAGCGGCTCCTATGAACTCGACCTCGGACAACATAGCAACGGACTGTACCTGGTGCGCATCATCGCCGGGAGGGAAGTGAAAACCGCCAAGCTGATCAAAGCGCGGTAGGGGGCGTGGTTCAATTGGTTGATTGAGTTAATTCAATCAGCTTCCCATGGTGCAACCTGATATCGGGTTGCACCATAGCTTTTTTCGTAAAACGCCCGCCCTGTGGAATAGTCACTGCGCGTATTCTACAGGGCCCGCCTGCCGCCTCCCCCAAACTTTTAAACTATTTCCGGTCCCAACTGTATCAATCTTTAGCTTTTGATGCCCGGATTGGCGTGGCGCTCCTGCAGCACCGAAAACCGGGACAGCAGGCAAACCTCATTCAGCAGGGCGCCGGCGCTGCGGGAATCGTACTCCGGGCTCCCCGGCCATAGCGGGCCTCCGTTTGTGGGCCGAAAACAGCGGCACGGCAAAAAAGTAATGCAACCATGAAAATAGGGATCGTTTGTTACCCTACCTACGGTGGAAGTGGCGTAGTGGCCACCGAACTGGGGTTGGGCCTGGCCAAAAAGGGCCATGAAGTTCATTTCATCACTTACAAAAGGCCAGCCCGCCTGACCACTTTCCACGCCAATGTTTTTTACCACGAAGTGACGACAGAGGATTATCCCCTCTTTGAATATACGCCCTACGACACCGCCCTGGCCAGCAAGCTGGTCGATGTGGTCAAGTTTGAAAACCTGGACCTGCTGCATGTACATTACGCCATCCCCCACGCAGCGGTAGCCTACATGGCGAAAAAGATCCTCCTCTCGGAAGGGCGGTACGTCCCCGTCATTACTACGCTGCACGGCACCGATATCACCCTGGTGGGCAACAATAATGCCTTTGCTCCGGTGGTAGCCTTTTCCATCAACAAATCCGACGGCGTGACGGCCGTTTCCGAGAGCCTCAAGCAGCAAACCTACGACTACTTCGATATTCACAACGACATCCGCGTCATCAATAACTTCATCGATTTTGAGCGCTTCCGCAAAGTCAATAAAGACCATTTCAAAAAGGCAATAGCGCCCAATGGCGAACGCATCCTGGTCCATGTCTCCAATTTCCGCAAGGTGAAGCGAGTGGAAGATGTGATCCGGATCTTTCAAAAAGTCTACGAGCGGCTGCCCTCCAAGCTACTGCTGATCGGCGACGGGCCGGAGCGCCACAACCTCGAAGAGCTATGCCGGAAGCTCGGCCTCTGCCACGAAACGCGCTTCCTCGGCAAGCAGGACGCCGTGGAGGAACTGCTGGCCGTTTCCGACCTCTTCATCATGCCCTCCGAGGCGGAGAGCTTCGGCCTGGCGGCCCTGGAAGCCATGGCCTGCGAAGTGCCGGTCATCTCCTCCAACGCGGGCGGCCTGCCCGAGGTAAATATTCACGGCAAAACCGGCTACCTCAGTGAAGTGGGCGATGTGGAAGATATGGCCAGAAATGCCATTCACATTCTGGAGAACGATGACGTCCTGCGCAAATTCCGCGTCAATGCATTGGATCAGGCCCGCCGGTTCGATATAGACAATATCCTCCCGCATTACGAAGCTTACTACGAAGAGGTGGTGAAAACGGCGGTGTACTGACCGCACAGCAGGAGGGGATGAGCTGGAAAATGTACGGTGTACAGTCCTGAGAGAGGTTGGGAGGTGTACGGTGCACAGCCTTGAGAGAGCCTGGGAGGTGTACGGTGTACGTTTGCAGCCGGAACCCTCGTACATCGTACACCCGATGGCTTCTCTCGGTTGCCCGTACACCGTACACAACACTACATTGTGAGCATAGCCCTGAACATAAGCAATGAAACAATGAAACAAAGCTTCCTGCTCAGGGCCTCTTCAGTTTATTCTACCAACGCCTCTTCGAGCATGTACTCGGCATGGAAGGTATCGAAGTCTTCACGCTCGACATTAAAACCTTTCTTTTCGAAGAGGGCCAGCATTCCCTTGTTGGCTGCGAGCACAGAAGCATAAAGCCTCTTGATGCCCATCTCCCGGGCGATCTCGATGATGTAATCCGTCATCTGGCTGCCCAGTCCCTGTTTTTGCCAGGGGTCGGCCACCAGAATGGCATATTCTGCCGATTCTCCCCAGGCGTCGGAAATGATGCGCACTACTGCCGCCATCTTTCTCACGCCGGCCTCTTCCACTTCGGCGATGATCGCCATTTCGCGGTCGTAGTCGATATGGGTGAATCGGGTGAGGAAGTCGTGGGTCACCTGCGGCACATAGCCGAAGAAGCGGAAATAGAGCGACTGCTGGGAGATGTTTTCCAACATCTGTGCTTCCAGGGGCTCGTCTTCTGGCCGGATGGGGCGCAGGTAAGCGACCTGGCCGGAACGGAGCAGCACCGCCTTGCTGTATTTTTCCGGATAGGGAGAAATGACCAGGTGGCTGTATGGCTTACGGATGGCGGGTTTGTCTTTTTCCAGGACGATGTGTGCATCCAGGGCCATTCCGCCCTTCTCGGTAATGGAGAAGGGGTTGATATCGATCTCTTTGATCTGGGGAAAGTCCATGACCAGATAAGCGAACTTGACAAGCAGGAGTTCGAGTTCTTCCAGGTTGGCGCCCGGCATGCCGCGGTAGCCTTTCAGCAACGGGAAGATGCGGGTGCTCTCCATGATGCGGCGGGCCAGCACCCGGTTGAGGGGAGGCAGGCCCAGCTTCATGTCACGGTAGATCTCAACAGCTACACCACCTTTGCCGAAAGCGATCACCGGCCCGTAGATGGGGTCCTTCTTGGCGCCGATGAGCAGCTCAAACCCTTTGGCGGCCATTTTTTCCACCAGGATCCCCCTTATTTCGGCGTCGGGCCGTTTTTCGCGGGCCGATTTCATGATCTCTTCGAATGCGTGGCGCACTTCAGAATCATTACCCAGGTTGACTTTTACACCACCCACATCGGTCTTGTGGCCGATATCGGGAGAAGCGATCTTCAAAACGACCGGGTAGCCGATCTCATGGGCGAACCTTACGGCCTGGTCGGCGGAAGAGACCACTTTGAAGCTGCCTACAGGGATGCCGTAGCTCTTCATCAGTTCCTTGGCCTCGTTTTCCATGAGGGTCCGGCGGCCGGAGTCCATTATGGTGTGGATGATGGCCTTGGCCACATCCGTTTTCAGGTTCATCTGCTGGGGGATGGCCGGCGGCGTTTCGTACAGCATCTCCAGGTTGCGGGAGTATTGGTACATCTTCAGGAAGACATCCACTGCGCTTTCGGGGTAGCGATAGTGCGGGATGCTGCCTTCTTCCAGGACGTCGCGCCCTTTTCTCACGTCTTCTTCGCCCATCCAGGAAGCCAGGACGGGTTTGCGGTACTTCTTGGCCACTTCCACCACCGCCTTGGCGGCCTCTGTGGGGTCGGTAACATCCTGAGTGGTCAGGATGGCCAGCACGCCGTCTACGTTGGGGTCGGAGAGGCAAACGTCGACGGCCTTCTGGTAAGTCTCAGCAGACGCATCTCCCAGTACGTCGATGGGGTTGTTGTGGCTCCAGTGGGCGGGAAGGAAGCCGTTGAGCTTTTTCATCGAGGCTTCCGATAGCTGTGCCAGGGCGCCGCCGTTGAGCATGAGGCTGTCGGTGGCCAGCACGCCGGGGCCGCCGGCATTGGTCACTATGGCCAGCCGGTTGCCGTAGGGGCGGGGCTGCATGGCCAACGACTGGGCGCAGTTGAACAACTGGGCGATGGTGTCCACCCGGATGATGCCGGCGCGCTGGAACGCAGCGTCATAGACGGCATCGTTGCCGGCCATAGAGCCGGTGTGGGAAAGAGTGGCCTGGCCGCCCTCTGCGCTGCGCCCGGCTTTGAGGATAATGATGGGCTTGGAGCGGGCAAAGGCCCGGGCCGCACTCATGAATTTGCGGGCATCAACCAGCGATTCCATATATATCAGAATACAGGACGTGCGTTGGTCGGTACCAAAATAGTCGATCAGGTCGGCAAAGTCCACATCGATCATCGAGCCGATGGAAACGAAGTTGCTGAACCCGACATTTTGTTCATTGGCCCAGTCCAGAATGGACGTACACAGCGCTCCACTCTGTGAGATGAAGGCGATGTTGCCCAGGCGGGCCGAGCGGGCGGCGAAGGTGGCGTTGATCTTCAGGTGAGGATTGATGAAGCCCAGGCAGTTCGGGCCGATGACCCGCATGCCGTAGTGGCGGGCCTTGTGGGCAATTTCATCGTACATGCGCTGGCCCTCTTCTCCGGCTTCTTTGAATCCGGCGGAGATGATCACCAGGCCGCCGACACCGGCCTGCCCGCAATCTTCAACCACTTCAGGCACGGCCTTGGAGGGCGTGACGATCACAGCCAGGTCAATATCCTGTGGAATGTCCTTGACATTAGGATAACTCTTCCTGCCCTGTATCTTACTGTGATTGAGGTTGACCGGGATAACCTCTCCTTCAAACCCATCGGCCAGAAGGTTCTTCATTACGGAATATCCAACAGAATCCTTTCGGTCGGAAGCGCCGATCACGGCGATAGTCTTGGGTTGGAAAATCTTCTTAAGTCTCTTTGACATGTCTTTTGGCTTACTTTTATACAGTAGTTAATGGTTCGGTTCGTCGGTAACACCCGGTTTTATTTGGACAAGCGCTCACTCAAGTTATTGAGGTGAAAATATTTTTCAACTGTATGGGAACAGGGAAAAATACGGGGAGCAAGGATAGTGTATTTTTTACAATAATCCCATGCGGTTTGTCATCTATTTCCACCTTTTCGCTATTCAATGAACGGCTTTTTTGCTTTTGCGCTCGAGTTCTTTTCCGTAATCCTGGTTTATTCAGAAATAGAACAGTATAAAATGCCAAATTGATATAAAAAGCAGCTAAATAATCGTCAAAATTTCCAGTAATCTTTGAGGTGCATCATAACGGAGTTCATGTAGATCTCAAAAGTCTCCAGAACCCTCATTCCAGACCGGGTGGCTTCCTCTTCATAGGGGATGGGCTCCCTATTCACTCCCGCCAGGAAGTTGTACAGGCACTTGGGCATTTCGTCGACATTATATCCGCCTTCCAGCGTGGCGAAGATGTTGTCAAAACGGCTGCGCAGTTCCTTGCCCGCCGTATAGAAAAAGTTGGCCGATGCCTTGAGGTCCAGCAACAGGTCATACTGATGAGCGTCGAAGCCCGCCGATACGGCGATCACATCGGGCCGGAATTGCTCCACGACCGGGAGGAAGTTCGTCAGGCAGCTTTCGAGAATATCATCGGCACTGCCGGGGGGCAGGGGGATGTTGACGGTGTAGCCCTTGCCCTTGCCGGAGCCGATCTCATCGACAAAACCATGGCCCGGGTAAGCCGGATACTGGTGAAGCGACCAGTACAGCACCTCATCGGTATCGTAGAAAATAGCCGAAGTGCCGTCGCCCAGGTGGCCGTCGAAATCGATGATGGCCACCCGTTTCCCTTCGTTTGCGAGCTTCCGGGCAGCTATGGCCACGTTATTGAACAAGCAGAAGCCGCTGGCCCGCCCCGGATGCGCGTGGTGGCCCGGGGGGCGCACCAGAGCAAAGCCGCCGCTATCGGCTGCCATCACAGTTGCCCCGACGGCGTAACGGGCCGCTTCGAAGCTGCGGGGAGAGGTCGCCGTATCGCCGTCCAGGTGCCCGCTGAGCTTGCAGGCGCTTTTTACCTGTTCGATATAGCTTTGGGAATGGATCAGTTCGATAAAGGGCAGCCCATCGATGATTTCCGTATCGGGCACGTCGTCGAAGATGAGAAGCCGTTTTTTGCTCTCGGGGTGCATTCCCGTATCATGTTCCAGGAATATCCGGTTGTAGATCAGTTCCATCCTCTGTACGTCAGAGGAGGGCGCGGGTTCTGTTTTTTCACTCTCAGCGGGAGAGGATACATCTTTCATGTTCATTAATTGAGTTGGTCAAAAGTAGCGAAGTCCTCGAATATTTCGATATGTTTCGCTATTGGTATTTGTGTGTTTGGTTGCGTTTAATAATTGCCGTACAGCCTCCGAAAATCCGTATCGGTCAGTATGCCGATGAGTTTTTCATTTCTGACGACGAGCAGGCTGCCGATGCCGTACCGCTTGATGAGTTCGGCGCCCTCTTCCAGGGCCATATCTTCGTGGGCGGTGATCAGGCAGCGCACCATGATATCGGCGGCAATATGGTTCTCGGGGTTTCCCGCTTCTTTCAGGTTGGTGGCCGTGATCAGGCCCACCAGTTTGCCTTCTTCGTCCTCGACGGGCAGGTGGCGGATCTTTTTCCATTTCATAACGGCCTGTACCAGGCCGAGGGGTTCTTCCTGAGAAATGGTGAACAGGTCGGTTTTCATGGCCCGCCCCACGGTCTCTTTGCCGCTTCCCACCTCATAGTAACGGTTGCAATCCACATCCTCCCATTCGTGCACGGGCGCATCGGCACGCTGGCGCTCTATGATGGCGGAGGTAATTTCCTGTACCGCCACCCCTTTGCCGTAGCAGTCGGCCAGCTTGCGGAAATTGCGGATCAACCAGAGGGCGCCGTTCTGCCGCAGCAGGGCCCGGCGTTCTATGATACCCAGGTGGTGGTCAATTTCCAGCCTGTCTACCCCCACTTCCCGGAGCCCGTCTTCGGCTATGGGCAGCAATTTCTCCAGGATGAGGGTAGATGCAGGAATTTGCTGGCCGTTCCAGTTGAATACAGAGCTGAGGCTCGAGCGGGCAGCCCGGTAGAAGTTGTCCTTTGCCATCTGGAAGGGCAGCTTGTCGCAAAGGTTGCCATACTGCTCCGGCATGCCTTTCATGAGGCCTACCCAGAAGGCGAAATTGGCGATCTCGTCCTGCACGGAAGGGCCGGCAGGGATATATCGGTTTTCAATGCGCAGATGGGGGGCGCCGGTATCGCTAATACCATAGCAGGGCCGGTTCCAGCTGTATACGGTCCCGTTGTGCAGGCGCAGGGCCCGGAGCTGAGGCGCCTGGCCGCTGTTCAGCACTTCCAGGGCGTTTTCCTTAATCTCCCCGGTCAGCAATAACGGGAACCGGCTGATGTTGTCCTTGAAGAGGTTGGCAACCGAACCAGTGAGCCAGTGCAGCCCAAACCCCACCCGGCTCAGCTTGTTCCGCAGGTGGTTATTAGAGCTTCGGGTATCTACACTTTGCTGGAAAAGGGCGATCCGCGTCTCATGCCACAACTCGCGGCCGAAAAGCAGCGGAGAGTTGGCGCAGGCGGCCAGTACCGGGCCGGCAATCCACTGCGCCCAGTTGTACCGCTCGGCAAAAACTTCCGGGTGGATCTGCAGGTGCATCTGCCAGCTGGTATTGCAGGCCTCGAACATGACGGAATCGAGCCGGGCGATGAGCTCGTCGGCCCCCTGAATGTGGATCTCGAAATCACTGCCCCGCCGCCGCCGCATGGCTTCGCTCAGGATGGAATACCGGATCTGGGGCGTCATGTATTTCAGCTCGAGATGGCAATGCCGCAAAGTGGGCAAAATTCCGGTGAGAATAGGGGAGACGTGGCGGTTTCGGGCCTCTTCCGACAGCTTTCCCAGCATCTCACGCAACTGCTTTTCGGTATTTTTGAAGGCCTGGCCGTCCAGGAAGAAAGGGTCGAGGTTGGCCTCCAGGTTGTATCGGCCGATCTCAGTCGTAAAAGCCGGCGGCAGGTTATCCAACAGCTCCGGCCCTTCACTGGCCGGCTGGAACAGCTCGTTGACCAGGAAAATCTCCTGTTCGGCGCCGATCCGTTGTTTGCCTTTTTCAAATAGGCCTTCCCGAAGCATGCGGTCCAGGGCTTCAATGTCCTGGAGCAGCGACTTGATGAATTTATTCCTGGATTCTGCTGCTGGTTTTACGCTGAGTTCGCCCATGATATGAAATATGGTTTGGTTAGGTTATTTCTTGATGATCAACAGCGGCACGTGAGTTTCGAGGGCCATGTGCCGGGTGTGGCTTTTGCGAAAGGCCCTTTCGATCCAGTTGTGCCGGGGAGCATACATGGCAAGCAGGTCAACGTCATAGGTGTCGACAAATTCCTCCAATGCCTGAATGACGGACTTCCCCGACAGCGGATGGAAATTGATCTGCAGGGAAGGGGCATGATGCTCGAAAAAGGACCCCAGGCTGGCAAAGTCGATGGCGCCTTCTACCGACCCGTTGACATTGACGTGAACACAATGGATGATCGGGCTGAAAGGCTCCAGTATCTTTCCCACTTCCCAGATGTGGTAGGGGTCGGCTTCCATGAGGTCGGTAGCGTAGGCAATGATGTCGATCTTCTCAAAGAGGGCCTCCTCCGGCACAACCCAAACATTACAGGGGGCATTGGAAATAACCGCCGTGGTGACACTGCCGAAAACGCGCTCCAGCACATTGTGCTCCCCTTTTGTCCCCATGACGATAAGATCGGCATTGTTTCTGCGGGCAGTATCACAAATGATCTTACCCGGCGTGCCAATTTCGATATCCGGTTTTATGTTAGGGACGGCGGCCAGTTGATGTGCCGCCTGTACCTGGGCCAGAGAGGCCTCTACAAAGGTTTTCATTACCGACCGGGCGGCTTCCGCTTTCTCTTTGGTGGCCTGTGCGGCCATTACCGGCAGGTCCAGCGCCTCATATTCGGGAAAGATCACGTGCAATATCTCTATATCCGCATCGTATTTGTCGGCAAGAAGGAGGCAATGGCGAAAGGCATTTTGCGCTGTCACCGAAAAATCGGTCGGGAACAATATCTTTTTGATCATTCTCATGGCTTTTGTCTGTTAGGAGCTGGCCTGAAAGGAGTGGCGTATCCCGGGATACTTTACCAATATCAAAACAGCGATTTTTTATCGGTAAACTGAATGAGAAAAATCACTGGCAATTCTGACTTTTCTCAGTAACAGCCATTTATGGATGTTTTGCCCCTTTTGGCGAATTATTATTTTTTCCTTCTACAGAAATTATAAAATTTCAGCCATGTTCGCAAATCAGAAGGGAGGTATAGCGCATTTCAGCCCTCCGCTTTTGCCGGGTGACCAAAATCATGGAGGAGAAATGACAAAAGTCACTTGCAAAGCCCGTTCAACCTCTTTTCTTTGTAGTACTGACAAGGCAAACAAGGCTTAACCCCCGATTATATCGGGCAAAGAGCTCAATTGGGTGATTTTAGGGAATACAGGAGCATCATTTATGGTGCTCCTTTTCTTTTTGGCGCCATCCGGGGAGCTATAGGCAAAAAAGAAAAGAAGCACGGCCTGCCCGGCCTGGTTCGGTATGGTTATTATCCACCTTGTTCTGCGAACAATGCATGGTAATAGGTAGTGAACAGCTGCCAGTACTCTTCCACTGCGTTTTCCGCCTCGGGGCTTTCCTCCTCCATGGCCTTTAACGCGTTTACTTTGAGCCTGACATTAGCGCGATACCATTTATAATAAGCGAAAATAGTCCAGTCGACATCCTCCGAAATACAGGGGTTTTCGCGCAGGTACGCCTCCAGCAGCGGCTCTTCCAGGTGGCGGGCGTTGTGGTAATCGAGGTCCATACACAGAAAGGCCAGCTCGTCCAGCACGTCGACCTGCCGGAAGTGTGGGTTAAACTCTATGCAGTCAAAGATGACAGGCTCCGGCAGCAGGAAAATGTTCCGGGAGTGAAGGTCGCCGTGGCCGTCGACGGCCAGGCCCTGCCGGCTGCGTTCCGCCATGCGGGGAAATATCCTGTCGAGCAACCGGCAGGCAAAAGAAAGGCATTCCGACAATTCGCGGGCGGCGTCTTCCCCCAGTTGTTTTTTCAGGTGGCCTTTCACGGACTCCAGGCCAGAGAAATCCCTTTTCAGGCCTTCCGCTTCCGGAGGCTCTTCGATAATATCTGCCCGGAGGTGGAAGGCAGCCAGTTGCTCCGCCAGCCTTTCCATGTGGGAATGGCCTACTTCTCCTTTTTCCAGAAGCTTATCCATCTGCCGACTACTGTCCAGCCGGTTCATTTTGACGGCATAATCCACCACTTCACCTTCGCCTTCCAGTTGGAAGCCTTCGGGCTTTTTTATTACAGGAACTACCCCGAGGTACATTCCCTGAGCCAGCCGGTTATTGAGCTTCACCTCTTCCCGGCAGTAATGGCGGCGTTTTTCCAGGGTGGAAAAGTCCAGAAAATCAAACTGCACCGGTTTTTTGAGCTTATAGGCCCACTTTCCGGTGAGAATAACCCAGGAGATGTGCGTTTCCACCAGTTGAGGCGCCTCCGGAAGGGACCGGGCCAGATCCTGAACTTGTGCATCAGTCATAAGGCTTTATTTTGGGTTTGGAGGTAAAGGAAGGCCTTTTCCACCATGCCCTCCAGATCGGCAGATACAAGAGAGAGGTGAGGCTTTTCCAGAGGCTCCCATTCATCGCGGACTTTGAGGTATACCTCAAAATCGGCCTCGCTGTATTCTCTTTTTTGGGCGGTCCTTTTCCGGATGGTTTCTTCCGGAGCTTCGATCACCAGCCGGTACACCGGCGCATTAAATTTCACGCCCAGTTCTTCGTAGGGCTCCCGGAGTGCTTTCCGGAAAAAGGTGCCATCGACGATCACTGTCCTACCCGCCTTCAGCGCTTCGGAGGTTTTATTCCTCATTTTTTGATATACCTTCTGCTTGCTTGCTTTGTCGTATTGTCCCCGCAGGCCCAACTCGTCGCGGATGATGTCGGTGTTGAGGTGATGGGCGCCGATCCTCTCTGCCAGGGCGCGGGCAAAGGTGGTCTTGCCGGTGCCGGGCAGACCCGTGACGATGATGAGGAAGGGAGGGGTGCGATCGGGCATGTTATCCGTGGTTGTTTCTGTCGGTTTCAGTGCCAGTGGTGAAAGGCATGTTCTAATTATTCGCTCCCTGGCCCCGCCTGTCCGCTGCTGCCAGGGCCTCATACCGCTGCAGGCGCCGCTCCAATTCTTCAATACGCGCCCGCATGTGGCGCATACGGCGGCGCATGTGCATAATGGCTTCCAGGCCGGCGAGGTTGACATCCAGCTCGGAATGGAGGCGCACCATGGTTTCCAGGGGTTCGATATCTTCCTCCCGGATACAGGGGCGCCCTTCTTTTTCCAGAGGCTGCACCAGGCCGAAATGGATGAATTCTTCGATCAGGTGGACATCGACCCGATGAAATTCCGAAAACTCATTTATGGTGACGTATCTTACAGACATAATACTCGGTTGCCGTTATTTATTGCGCTGTTGTTCCGCTTCAATTTCCGCCAGTTGGCGAAACAGTTGCCGTTCCTTCTCGCTCAGGTTTTTCGGGAGCTGTACCTGGAGCGCCACATAGAGGTCGCCGTATTTCCCCTTCTTTTTGTATACCGGCATGCCTTTGCCCTTCAGGCGTATCTTTTTGCCGTTTTCGGACCCGGGGGGGATGGTGACGGCCACCTTCCCATCGAGGGTGGGCACTTCCGTTTTCCCACCGAGGATGGCCGTATACAGGCTCATATCCACAGCCGTATAGAGGTCGCTGCCGATGCGTTGGAAATCGGGGTCTTCGGGGATGCGGAAGGTGATATACAGGTCGCCCTTTTCGCCGCCGTTCCGGCCGGGGCCGCCCTGCCCTTTAATGCGGATGGTTTGCCCGTCTTCCACGCCGGCCGGGATGGTGAGGCGTATCTTGCTGCCGTTGACGGTGAGTACCTGCTGCTGGCCCTGATACACATCCCGGAGCTGAAGGTGCAGTTCGGCCCGATAATCTTCACCCCGGAAGGACATGGTCCGTCCGCGCCCCCGGCTGAAACCGCCGAAAGCCGCCTCGTCGCCGAACATGGAGCGGAAAAAATCGGAAAAGTCGCTGCTTTCGCCAAACCCCTCGGTGTAGGTATACGTCCGGCCCCGCCCCTCCTGTTGGCGGCGGGCCTGCTCAAAAGCTTCGGCATGTTCCCAGTCTTTGCCGTACTTATCGTACTTTTTGCGCTTCTCGGAGTCGCTCAGCACCTCGTAGGCCTCGTTGGCCTGCTTGAATTTCTTCTCCGCTTCCTTATCGTCGGGGTTGAGGTCGGGATGGTATTTCCGGGCTATCTTCCGGTAGGCCTTCCTGATCTCTTCCTTTCCGGCATCCCGGCCAACTCCCAGTATCTTATAGTAATCAATGTATTCCATTTACACGATTCATTTGAAATGACACACTATGAAAACAAAGGGGCGCGGCCTCAGGTTGGGTGGGAACGCGATTAGCATGGGGATGGGGGGCTGTTATATGGCTGTATTGTTATAGGGTTATATTGTTGGATGGTTTTGGACTTTGGACGAACCCGGGGAAAAGTCGGAAGTGAGAAGTCGGAAGCCGGAATGGAGCTAAGGATGGGCGCCAAACGCTCGTTTTCCGACTTCCGATTTCCGATTTCCGACTTAAAAACGGGTCCCAAAGGGTATATCTCAAAACGTCCAAAGTCCAAGATGGTTATATTGCTATAGGGTTGGGCTATGCGGGTACTGCGGGCAGGGGCTCAGGTACCTGGACTGTTCGCGATTCGCTGTTCGCCGTTCGCAAGTTCCTGAAAATCAAAGGGGGGGGGGGGCGAAAGACACAGAAAAATGAACTATCCCCAGGTACCTGGACAGCAATCCAGCAATCCAGCAATCCAGCAATATAGCAATACAACAATATAATCCCCCCCCCTCACCGCACGATCAGCAGGGGCAGCTTATTGAAGCGTTCGGCCAGTTTTTCGGTGACGCTGCCGAAGAGGAAGGTTTCAAAAGGAGAGTGGCCTTTGGCGCCCATGATGAGCAGGCTGTTCCTTTTTCCCATGGCGAAATCTTCGATGTGAGCGGCAATGTCGTGCTGTTTATTTTCTAGAAAGTTCATGCCGAACGCCTCTTTGGAAAGGCCGTGATCCTTGACGAAGCTATCGAAGGCGATCTGTGCCGACTCCATGAGGACGCCGCGGTAGCCCCTCCCCGGACGGGAGCGGGAATAATAATCTTCCGGTGGCAGGTCTACGATGTATAAGCCGTGGATGAGGGTGTCTTCCTGGCGGTTTTTGATGGCCAGAGCTGCCTCAATGGCATGGAGAGAATGCCGGGAAAAATCGATAGGTACTAAGACGTTTTCAATTTCGCGGTATCCGCCTGTGGGCAGAAACATGATATTGCACCGGGCATTGCGGGCCACCCGCCGGGCGGTAATGCCACTGCCTTCACTGGTTTCTTTTTTGCCGACGATGAGGAGGTCGGCCTCCTTGACTTTCGTCCAGTGCAGCAGCTTCTCATAGGGTTTCCCTTCGATCACTTCGATGGAATATTCCATGTCGATATCTTCGCCGAACGCCTCCTGTATATCGAAGCCCAGTTTATCCCGCACTTTTTCATCTACGGGGTATTCGGGGGCAAAGAGCTTCTGGAATTCGACGTCCACGTGTTTGGGCACGGTGAAGTCGGGCATGATGTGAACGAAGTAGGTTTTTTCAATACCCAGCAGAGCAGCATTGGCTGCCAGGTACTGAAGGATATACTGGTCGGCTGGCGACAGGTCAAGGGCTACGATAGCCCGGCGGATCGATTGCATGTGTATCTTTTTTTCCTGACTGCTAAAGTGGCTATAAATAAGTAAAAGCGCAAACAGAGGAGACCTCTTTTGCGCTTTTACCGGCTTTATCACCAGCCCAACCTTCATACATACTAACGCGTTGTAGCCGGGTTGAAACTGATGTATATAGCGTTTCAGGCGCCTGCGGGCGAAGGAATGCCCACGGCCTTGCGCCTGAAATCAATTGCGGCCTATTCCACCGCTACTTTTTTGTAAGCCCTTTCTTCTTCCTTCGGTACGTCGGTGAAGGAAAGGCGTAAGATGCCGTTTTCGTACTTGGCGGTGATCTTCTCGTGTCCGATGGCGTTGGCCAGTTTAAATTTGCGCTCGAAGGTGTCAAAATCAAATTCTTCGAGGATATACTGGCCGTCCTTATCCGCTCTGGACATGGATTTTTCGCCACGGATCGTCAGAATATCATCTTTGACGGTTACTTCCAGCTCTTCTTTTTTGAAGCCCGGCACCATGACTTCCATTTCAAAAAGCTTGCCCTCCTGGATAATATTCACCGGCGGAACATTTCTGTAGGGAATGTCAAAAGCGCTACGGCCCAGAAAGTGGTTGGGGTCTATGAGCTTGGCATATTCCTCGCCCATACGGTCAAAGGCACGGTTCTTGATCTTGGGGCGCCACATATTGGATTGTGTTTAGTTCTGATATAACAAACTTCACCACTTGCTAAAATATAGGTAGTAATCCAAAAATGTATTGCCCTTTGTCATTCCCGGATATTGATTTTTGTCACTTAGCGCGTGAAGAACCCCCGGACCCTGGCCACCATCTGGTTTTCGGTCATACTGTCGGCAGTTTCTGTGCTCAGCAGCTGAGGCCGGAAGGACTTCCTGGCCAGCATCGCCTTCTCCAGGCCTTTTTTTGCCTCTGCCGGGCCGAAAAGGAAGAGTTCGCCGGCGCCTTCCACCTTGTCCATGATGCGGGCATAATAATGCTTGAGCTGGGTTTCCCGCCGGCCGAGGTATTTCGTATCTGAGGTTTTATCCATAGGGCCCCAGGGTTGGCGGGTACGGGAACCGCCTTTTACATAGAAATCTTCGACTTCGGAAGGGATCTTCTCAATGGAAGCCTCCTGGTTGTTGAGCTCAATAATAACAGCTTCTTTGAAGTCGAGCCAGATACCTATTTGTTTTGCCATAGGAAATAATTTAAACCACCTGGCTGAACAGCTGCCCTTCCGGTTGTTTGCGCCAGTAGCGGGCGTCCAGGGCCAGGCAGATGTTTCGGATAAAGGGCCTCCCTTTGGGAGTTACCTTCAACTGGAAGGGATAGCGGCGCACCAGGCCGTCTTCTTCCAGAGGGCCCATCCGGCCCAACCCTTCGTAGAGGGCGTCGCACTGGTATTCGGGCAGGTACCAGATGGTCTCGTTGCGGCACATGATGTTGAGGATGTGCCCCCGCAGGATCTCGTCTTCCCGGCTGAGCAAATGCCCTTTTACAAAGGGGAATTTACCCTCATCGACCAGCGCCTGATAGGTTTCGATGTGCTTCTCGTTCTGCACAAAAGCACTCCAGCAATCACTGATGGAGGAAGCTCCCAGGGCAATGGCCAGTTCGGTGAAGTAAGGCGTATACCCCATGAAGTTGCGGTGGAGCGAACCGGTTTCCATAGCCCTGTACAGGCTGTCGGAAGGAAGGGCGAAGTGGTCCATACCAATCTCGGTATACCCGGCTTCCATCAGCAGGTTGCGGCCCAGTTCGTACAGCTCTCTTTTGGCCTTGCCCTGGGGGAGGTCTGCCTCCGAATAAGCGCGCTGGGCAGGCTTGATCCAGGGGACGTGGGCGTAGCTGTAGAAAGCGATGCGCTCGGGTAGCAGTTGCTTCACCTTGCGGACCGTCTCCCTGATGTGCTGCTTGGTTTGCAGGGGCAGGCCGAAGATGAGGTCGTAATTGATGGAAGTGTACCCCAGCCGCCGCGCCTGGCGGGTGACCCGGTGCACGTCCTCAAAATCCTGCCTGCGGTTGATGATCTCCAGGATCTCCGGGGCAAAGTCCTGAACGCCGATGCTGATGCGCCGGAAACCCAGCCGCCTCAGTACCTTCAGGTGCTCCATGGTAGTGGAGTTCGGGTGGGCTTCAAAGCCAAACTCGAATTCTTCGGCCAGCTCCGCCTTTTCCAGTATCCCTTCGATCAGCATTTTCAGGTTGTCGGGAGAAAAGAAGGTGGGCGTCCCGCCCCCCAGGTGCAGTTCGCGAATGACGGGCTTCTGGGGGAGCAGTTCAGTGTACAATGCCCATTCCTTAAGTACGCTTTCTATGTAGGGCGACTCCACGGAATGCTTCTTCGTGATCCGCTTGTTACAGCCGCAGTAGGTGCACAGGTTCTCACAATAGGGCAGGTGGATGTAGAGGCTTACCTCGCGGCCCCGCTCGAAAGCGCCGAGCACTCTCGATTTCCATTCCTTTTCCGAAGGCGCGTCTTCATCCCAGTACGGGACGGTGGGATAGCTCGTATAACGAGGGGCCGGGACATTATATTTTTCCAGCAATTCGGTATGCATGATCAATAGCTTTAGTGAGGTGTCTTAAATGGATGATTTTAAAATAACAAAAGCAGAAGCGCACGCGCATGCCGCTCCTGCTTTCAAAAGTAGGCGGTAAACTTATTGTTGGGAAATGACAAGTATCATTGGAAGGGATGATATATATCAGGGCGGGAACCTACAGATAGATCATCTTCCGGGTCATCCCCCCGTCGATGATGAAGTCCTGCCCGGTGATAAAGCCTGCTTTATCAGAAAGCAGGTAGGCGGCCATCTCCGCGATGTCTTCCGGGCGGCCGATGCGGCCGGCGGGGTGTTGCTCGTGGTCTTCCCGGCTCTAGGCGATAGCTTTGCGCTCGCTGCTTTTTTGGTGTCCCGTCACGTCGATCCAGCCGGGGCTGATGCTGTTGACGCGCACTTCCGGCCCCAGGCTCATGGCCAGAGCGTGGGTAAGGGCCAGGATGCCGCCTTTCGATGCCGAGTAAGCTTCGGTATCGGGTTCCGACATATAGGCGCGGGTTGAGGCGATGTTGACGATGGCGCCCCGGCTTTCCTTCAGGTGGGGGGCGCAATATTTGCCGCAGAGGAAGGCGCCGGTTAGGTTGGCGCCGATCACGCGGTTCCACTCTTCGAGCGTAAGCTCGGCAATGGGTTTGTTGATGCCGAAACCGGCGTTATTCACCAGGCCGCCGATACGGCCGTATTGGCTGATCACTTCTTTTACGGAAGATTTCACGTCTTCTTCCCGGGAAACATCACAGGGCAGGAATTGCAACCCTTCAATTTCCGAGGCGGCTTCTCTGCCGGCTTCCGCATCGACGTCCAGGATTATGGCCTGCCAGCCTTCCGCTACGAGGCGGGCCGCCGTTACCTTTCCGATGCCCTGGGCCCCGCCGGTGATGATGGCTACTCTTTTTTTCATAATGCATTTTGCTGATTATAACGGATTGCGTAGCTACAATGATGTATGTCCCGGATCAGAGACTAAAAATCAACGCTAACTCGGCCTGCCCTGTGGAATAAATACAAATTCCACAGGGTGAACCAAAATTTTTTGGCGTCGAAGACGATAAACCCGCGTTCCCTCAAATTGACTGGGGTAACGTCTCCGGCCCAAATAAATTTGGGGATCCGGGTTCACGTCTTCAGGGCAGCTACGCAAAACGTTACAATTAGGCATTTTGATTTTTTTTGAGGTGGGCAGGAAGGCGCTTTTCTTCGCTGCGAACCTGCCAAGCTGGCGCTTGCCAGTTCTGCTTTGTCATTTTTTCGCCGAAAAGGCGTTTGTCCGCCCGCCTGCTTTTCAAAACCTGGCCCTTTTTACTATTTTTGCGCCAAATACAAAGAACATGGACACGACAAGTACAAACAAAAATTCCAAGGCCATGGACTGGATACTGTTCCTGGTGTTCACCGTCCTCTTCGTCGGTATGCTGCTATACGCCGACGAATGGTTCTGGATCCCTATGCCGTTCATGCTGACCTACCTGGTAAAGGCGCTGGACGCGATGTAGAAGTTTTTTCTGATTATCTCTTGCCGGCGCCGGGTGGAGCTATCCGGCCGGCAACAGATAATCAGTTCAGCCCTTGAGCCGCTGCTTCATCGACAAACCAGTGCAGGCCGCCGTCCGTCGGCTCGATGTGAGCGGCGGGATAATCCGTGCAGTTTTCCTTTCCCTTGACGATCTCCTCCAGCCTGTCTGCTTTTTCCCAACCCGTTACCAGGAAGGCCGCTTCCTTTGCGTTGTTTATTACGTTCCCGGTGAGCGTGATGCGCTTCTGGCCGCTTTCCGGATGAGTGGCCACTCCGCACACCGCATCTGAAGATAATAGGCCCATCTGATGAGGAAAGATGGAAGCGGTATGGCCGTCGGCGCCCATTCCCAGCAGGATCATATCGAAGGAAGGCAGGCCATCGCGGGAAGAAACGTACCGGGTTATTTCGGCTGAATAGCGCCGCGCCTCCTCCTCCGGATCCGCTTCGCCCCGGATGCGATGGATGTTTGCTTCCGGGATCTTTACCCTCGAGAAAAACAGATCATTGGCCATTTTGAAATTACTCTCCTCATCATCGGGAGGCACACAGCGCTCATCCCCCCAGAAAAAATGTACTTTTTCCCAGGCGATGTTGTTCCGGTACTGCTCCGCCCAGAGGCGGAAGAGTACCTTGGGGGTACTTCCCCCGGAAAGGGCTACCGTTATCTTGGGCTTACCTTTGGCCCATTCGGCAAAATAATGGGCAAAATCTTCAGCTACCTGCTGAGGCGTTTCGGCAATGTGGATCTGGGTAGGCATAGTAGTTGGTTTTGCGCCTGGCTTTTCAATTTTGGTAAATAAAGTACAATTAATCACAGGGGGCTCAGTTCTTCGCAGCTACCCCCGCCCTGGCCATCCAGTTGTGCAGGTTTTCCCGCTTGATGGCGGCCGCCATGAGGCCCGGAAACTGATCGGGGGTACAGGCGAAGGCGGGGATGCCGAGGCTTGCCAGTTGGCCCGCCAATTGTTTATTGTAAGATGGAGCGCCCTGGTCGTTTAACGCCAGCAGGGCGATGAACTGTGCCCCGGAGGCTTTAATGGCGGCGGTTCTTTTGAGCATTTCCTCTTCCCTTCCCCCTTCATAAAGGTCGCTGATGAGGATAAAAATGGTATCGTTGGGGCGCCGGATGAGGGGCTGGGCGTAGGCCAGCGCTTTGGCAATGTCGGTACCGCCTCCAAGTTGAGTGGCGAAAAGCAGCTCAACGGGATCGGCCAGGTATTTGGTGAGGTCGGCCACGCTGGTATCGAAAGTAATGAGGTGGGTATGCAGGGCGCGCAGGGAAGCCATGATACAGCCCAGGATACCGGCGTACACCACAGAGGTGGCCATAGAACCGCTCTGGTCAACCAGCAGGATGACATCTTTGAGCTGGGCTCTTTTCCTTCCGAAGCCGAATATCTGTTCGGGTATGATGGTTCCCAGTTCCGGCTGGTAATGTTTCAGGTTGGCGCGGATGGTTCGGCGCCAGTCGACCTCATTGAGGCGGGGCCGCCGGTTGCGGGCCGAGCGGTCGAGGCTGCCGCGTACGGCCTGCCGCATGGGGTTTTCCAGGCGTTTCTCCAACTGTTCGACGATGCGCCGGATAACCAGGCGGGCCGATTCCCTCGTCTGGTCGGGCATGGCCTTGTTGAGGGAAAGGATGACGCCCACCAGTTCGACGTCCGGCTCGATGGCCTCCAGGAGTTCGGGTTCCAGGAGCATGCGTTTCAACCCCAGGCGCTGCAAAGCATCCCGTTGTAACAGTTGTACGACGGGAGTGGGGAAATAACGGCGGATATCTCCCAGCCACCGGTTGACATTGGGAGAGGAGCTGCCCAGCCCCTCCTTCCGGCCGGAATCATAGAGTGCTTCCAGTACGCGGTCGACCCCCTGCGCCTGCCCCCGCAGGCTGACTTCCCCTTCGGGGTCGGCCTGTTTTCCCAGGATCAGGCGCCAGCGCCCGATGCGTTCATCGTCCATTAAAAAAGTTACTTTTTGAGCAGCCCGGCAATCCAGAGGAGCACAACAGCCCCGGCTGCAGCGGTAATAACTGACCCGATCAGGCCCCCGCCGGCACTTATCCCCAATAAACCGAACAGCCATCCGCCGATGATGCCGCCGATAATGCCAATAACGATGTTGCCCAGGATGCCGAAACCAGAACCGCGCATGATCAGCCCGCCCAGCCAACCGGCAATGCCGCCTACGATAAGGAAGTAAAGAAGTTCCATTTTATTAGAATTTGGTTAGTATTCAGAAAGGTAGCTAAAATTGAATGCTTTTCCGCAACTTTGCGGGAATTAACAAAAATTACAGAACTCCGCACCATAAGATTTGTTGCCAATAGATGTCCGTAAAAACAAACGTTTTTGTGAAGCAAGATACGCTGAAGCATTTTGATGAAGAACACCATGAGGCGCTCCGGCAGATACGCGTGTCCCGAATCATACTGCCTGTCCTCCTGGGCATTGTGGCGGTTGGGTATCTGCTTTGGCGGCAGTTCGACCCCGAAGAGTTTGCCAAAATAGACTGGACGGCGCACACGCTGTTCTGGATCGGCGCCTGCGTACTTATCCTCGTCGTCCGTCATTTGGCTTACGCCACTCGTCTCCACATCCTATCAGAAAAGGAGTTCAGCTGGCGCAAATGTATCGAGCTCATCTTCATCTGGGAATTCAGCTCCGCCGTTTCCCCTACTGCCGTCGGCGGTTCGGCGGTGGCCTTCTTTGTACTCGCGCAGGAGAAGCTGTCTACAGCGAAAACCGCCACCATCGTCTTGTACACCATCGTGCTCGACAGCTTTTTCTTTATCGGTTCGCTGCCCATCCTGTTCCTCTTTTTCGGAACAAATATGATCCGTCCGGAAGTGAAGGCCATCGAAGATATCGGGGCCTGGGGCTTTTATTTCCTTTTCGCCTATTCTTTAATGGCATTGTACAGCAGCATTTTCTACTATGGCCTGTTCATCAACCCCGAACAGATGAAGCGGGTGTTGGTGGGCTTTACGCGGATCGGCTTTCTGAAGCGCTACCGCCGCCGGGCAGTCGGGCTGGGCAATGAGATGATCATGGCCTCCACCCATCTGAAGCGGCAGAACTGGCGGTTTCACCTCGGCGCCTTCCTGGCTACCGCCACGGCCTGGTCCTGCCGCTTTCTGCTCCTCAACTGCCTGATCATTGCCTTCATCACTGCTTTGCCGGTGGATTTCTGGACGCAATTCGAGCTATACGCCCGCCTGGAGACGATGTTCGTCATTATCGCCTTCAGCCCCACGCCGGGAGGCGCCGGCTTCGTGGAGATCCTCTTTGGCGGTTTCCTTAGCGATTATGTAACCAACCCTACTTACGCTACACTCATCTCTACCATCTGGAGGCTGCTTTCCTATTATACTTATTTGCTGGCAGGCGCCATCGTCATCCCCAACTGGATCCGGGAGGTTCTCAATGAAAGGAGGCGGCAACGGCAGGAGGCCATGGAGGAAGTGGCAGATTAAATCAAGCCCAGAATTCTCTTGTCTCTCTTCAGCTGGTAGAAAGCATTGGGCTGAGCGCCGAACTGCCCGGCCAGCTCGTCTTCGCCCTGCACGTTAAAGTCCAGGATGAGAGGGCGCCCGGCATGGCTTCGTATAAGGGCGTTGAAGAGGTAGGGCAGGGCGCCGATCTCCCGGCCCTGCGGCGATTCAACCGGCGCCAGGCTGAGTACTTTACTATGGCTGTAAATGAAAAAGTTTACGGCGTAAAGGTTCTGGCTGCGGTCCATGGCGCCGGAGGCAAAGCCCCAGCCGCGATGCAGTACATTGTACATGATACGGTGGAGAGCGTGGTAGTTGCGCTCCAGCTCCTGGTTTCCGGGAGTGTGCTTGCGGTAGAAATCGGCTACGGTTTCCGGTTTGAGGCTGGAGGTCAGGATAAGGCCCTCGTCCTCCGCCCGCTGCAGTTGGGAAGCCAGTTCTCTGGAGAAACCATCAAAGAGCTGCTCGTAGGGGTGGCCCAGGTAAAGCTGGAAGTTCGTTTTTTCTTCAACCCGAAAAGAGCTGTCCGCCGGCGGCGTGTTCTGTTCGTTAATGGCGATATCAATGTTTCTGAACTCAGCGGGAATGGCATCGAGAAAAGCATTGATGCGGGCCTGGGAAAGCAGGTGGATGGAATAAATACCCATTTCCCGCATCAGGCGGGGCTGATAGAGATCCTTTCTACCAAACAACCCCTCCTTCCACACCAGAGGGAAAACAGATTCATAATCTCCCTCCACCAGGGCATCCCAGTCTTTGGCCACAAAGTCGAGGTACCACATGTAACCGAAGATGTTGCCGTTATTGGCGTAGTGTACGCAGCTGTTCCACTTGACCTTATCAATATCTGCCCCTTTGATGTATCGGATATCCATTTTGTATTTTTGGGTTTTTCAAACCAGATAGCATTTTTAATGCTTTTGCCGGGAGCATTGTTCACCGTATGAGGAGGAAACCGGGAGCTAACCTGCCGGGGCTGATTGGCGATGAAGAAAAATTGAAATAAAGAACGCTTGTTAAAACATTGGGCGAGTGGTAACTTGCCTGTCGGCAAATGGTGAAAAAGGCCCTCTGTTGCCATAGAACTGTTGCCAGCGTAAAGCGTTTTCCTGAAAAGATCTTTCAAAGCGTTTAAAAATGAAGACACTACAATTCAAAACCAATATCAACTGTGGCAATTGTGTACGTGCCGTTACCGGTTTTCTCAACGATGTGCCGACGATAACCGAATGGTCGGTAGATACCGACAACCCCGACAAGATACTGACGGTGAAGGGGAATGAAGTGACGGTGGAAGCCGTTGTCGAGGCCGTGGAAGACGCCGGTTTTGATGTGAAGGAAGTGGTCGCCGGGTGAACTTACGGTTATTACGGGCCACATAAAGCTTGCCCGGCTGATCCCGGCATTTGTCGGAAGAAGACGGGGTAGCCCGTCCGAAAAAACGAGGGGGGCGATGCGCCCCCCTGTCAAGACAAACAAAGCTCCCAATTACCTGATCTTATGGTTTTCGCGGCCCGGATACGGCCGTTATTTTTCCCGTATTCAGCAAGTTCTCGGGATGGCCGGCAAAGTGTTGCCCGCCGCCTTCACTGATCCTGATCTCCCCGCGGTTATAAAGCGTGCCGACCAGCAGGGCGGCGTCTTCATAATTCCCGATCCCATCAATTGTCAGGCTACCGGTGGGCGCGATCGTTAGGGTAGCGCCGCCATGAACTTCCAGGTAGTAGATGGGGCCGGCATCCTCGCTGATCACCGGGTAGAACCCTCCCCGGGCCTCCGTATTTGGAATGAGAACTATATCATTGATATCCGGCGCCCGGTTCTGGCTCCAGTTTCGGGGGTTATTCCATTCCTGTTCCTGGCCGGGGGTTCCCCCCTTCCATACGTTCTGGGCGCCAAGAGTAGTGGCGGCGGCAAGGCTGATTCCAAGAATTACAAAAAGGCTCATCAGGGTTTTCATGATCTTTGGTTTTGGTGTTCAAATTCACAGGCTTTATTTTGGTGGGAAAAGAAAGGTTACCCCTCCCTCCAAAAAAAATTAACGGCGGGGGGAGGCCCCTCGACTACAGCGCCCCTAACTGAACAAAAACAGGGTATTTGTTCAACCTCCTGCCCTGCCTTTTGTGATTAATCTGCGAAAGCCATTATATTGCGGGTGCGGAAACTTTATCCCAGATGAATAAAGAAAGCCAGGACCTGTTGCAAGCGTTGCTTTCCGGAGATAACGATGGGATCCGGGAGATCTACCGGCTTTATCTTCCCCGGGCTTCCAACCTCATTACCCGTAATGGCGGCAATGCCGATGATGCCAAAGACATTTTCCAGGAGGCGCTGATCATTCTGTATGAAAAGGCGAGAAAGCCTGGTTTTCAGCTCAAAAGTTCCCTGTATACCCTTATCTACGGTATCTGCCGCAACCTGTGGGGCAACCGCCTGCAAAAAAAGTCCAGCAGCAACGTAACCTTTTCCGAAGATGACAAATACAAATTCGACGAAGACATTGAAAAGTCTATAGAAGAAGCGGAGGAAAACAGGATATTCTGGGATGCTTTCGACCAGCTCGGCGACGACTGCCGGAAACTGATGCGGCTTTTCTTTGACAAGGTCAGGATGGAAAAAATCGCAGAACTGATGGGCTTCGGCAGTGTGAGTTACGCCAAGAAGCGCAAGTTCCAGTGTAAAGAGCGCCTGGTCAGCCTGGTCAGGGCCGACCTTCGCTTTAAGGATTTAAAGCTGTAGCCTTTTATTAACCACAGATCATGAACAAAGAGCAACTATATGAAACCATAGAAGCTTACCTGGAGGGAAAGCTGACGGAAGAGGCCCGCCGCGCTTTTGAAAAAGAAATAGCCGCCGACCCCGAACTCCGGAAAGAAGTGGCGCTCCACCAACGGATGCAGCAGGAACTGGGCAAATCCGAGAAGGCCGCCCTCAGAGAACAGCTCCGGCAGATCGCTCAGGAGTTCCCGCTGGAAGAGAAGCGCCGCAAAACGGTATTCCGGCTTAGGCCGTGGGCCATAGCGGTGGCCGCAGCCATCATCGGAGCAGTCATTTGGTGGGCATGGCCCCGCTTCACCCAACCCTCCTGGCAGGAAGAACCCGGCATTGCGGCCGACAGCCTTCCCGGAAAGCCGACGGACGCCCCTGATTCCCAGATAGCTGCCCAGCCGGAACCCGGGCCGAAACCGGAAGAGACGGCTCCTTCTGAGCCGGAGAGAAAACCCTCGGCGCCCCAACAGCCGGCCGACCCCTTCCGCCCCAACCCCAAACTGGAAGAACTGGCGGCTAATGAAAGCCGCGACGCGGGCTTCCTCGTTTCTGCCGAAGCCAATGCGGTTCCGGCGCCCTCCGATAAATTCCGGGCGGTCGTGGCCGGCATGCTGCGCTCCGGCAAACCCGCCGAAGAGGACAGCATCGTGCTATATATTTATGACAATCAGCTGGCCTCCTACCAGAAAGAGCAGCCGGCCGCCGCCCTCCCGCTGGAACTGAAGCGCCTGGAAGATGAGGAAGTCCAGGGCTTTGCCAGTATGAACAACTACACTTTCGAGAAAAAGGTGGAAAAAGACCTGCCGCCCGGGCTATACTATTACGTCATCAAACGCAAGGGAGAAGACACACCATTGTTCGTCGGCAAAGTGGAGGTAGGGAAGAAAGACAGATAGCTGCCCCATATTAGCGTCCTGGAACATACCCATTTTAACAGTTTCACACCAAAAAAACCTTACCTTTACCGGCTCGGATGATATTGCTTTATTTTAAATGAGGAAGGATGACAGAGTGGCTTGCATCATTGGGCTACCTGGGAGCATTACTGGGCGCGGCCTTTGAGGGAGAAATATCGTTCCTTGCCGTTTTACAGGCCGTTCGCCTCGGGTATCTCAATTTCTATTACGTTCTCCTGTCTGTATTTGTCGGGGCCCAGGCTGTCGACTGGTTCATTTTTCTGGCGGCGCGGCGTGGGGGTACGGCCGTCCTCGAACGACACCCCGGGCTGGAAGCCAGGCTCCGGCGTATGAGCCGCCTGCTGGAGCGGCGCTCGACCCTGCTTTTGTTGAGTTACCGCTTTCTATATGGCTTTCGGATAGTGTTGCCCACCCTTTTCGGCGTCAGTTCCATCACCAAACGGCGCTTTGGGCTGTTGAGCTTCATCAGCACTTTACTTTGGGTGTCCGCCATTGGTTATGGAGGGTACTTTTTTACGGCTTACCTGGAAGCTTTTCTGCTCTGGGTACAACATTACGCGATATGGGCAGCGTTGGCCGTCCTGCTTCTGGCAGGCGGCGCCTGGCTGGGCAGGCAAAAGTGGGGGGCTTTCAGAGCGCGCGGAAGCCGGCAACACAGAGAGCAGTGGGCATAACCGGGAAAGCAAGTGCGTTACATTACCGGTTTTCTTTCCGGCTGCCATCCAGGCTCACCACTTCTCCTATCTCTTCCTCTATATCCAGGAAGTAAACGCCTTCATATATGAAATTGAAGTGGAGTTGTTCTCTCAATACCTCAAACTGTCCTTCGTTTTCCACAAAATCCGCGATCCATTCTACTGCTTCGAGCCGGTCCTTGAATCTGATTTTCATAGCTGGTGGTTTTTATGTCATTAGCTAAACAAAGCTCTTTCCTATTTGATGTCAGTCAGGGGTAAAAGATTACACCCCCGGGCTTTAATTAACATTTATTTAAATTTTGTATGCCCGGGATAATATCTTTCTATTTCGTTGTTTTGGGGCCGGGAGTCAAAATTGTTCGGCCGAAATGGAAGGATTTGGGGTTGAGCATGTATAAATTACCAGTCAAATTTCAATAGCATGGCAATATCAAAAACGCTGGCCGTTTGGGGCCTCGCCGCCCTCTTCACCATTTTTCTTTCCGGTTGCGCCTCGGCGCCACGTGGCGCTTATTCACCCGATGCCGCCCCTCTCGCTCCTGACTACAGCCAGGATAGATACTGGGCGGCCCTCCCCTGGAAAGAGGACGAGGCAGACCTCACGCCCGATGGCCTGTCGGACCGGCAGGCAGAAGCGGAGGTTGACGTCTTTTTCCTCCATCCCACTACCTACACCGGCAAAAAGGGCGACACCAACTGGAACGGCCCGGTGCAGGGCCCGGAAGTCAACAGCCGTACTTTGGA
The DNA here is from genome assembly GCA_024103175.1 of Phaeodactylibacter sp. GTDB lineage: Bacteria > Bacteroidota > Bacteroidia > Chitinophagales > Saprospiraceae > JACJXW01. The sequence continues at coordinate 11,271 of JAGFJE010000549.1, read as the reverse complement.
AAAACCCATAAAGTTCCAGGCTTCCATATTCAATGGCGTAGGGCGTGTTTTTGCGCCCTTCTACCGGCAGGCGCACCTGAAGGCCTATTTCACCCGGGATACCAGCAGCGCCCGGCAGGCTTTGGAACTGGCCTACAGCGACGTGCGCGCCGCTTTTCACTACTATCTCGACAACTACAATGAAGGGCGCCCCCTCATCATCGCTACCCACAGCCAGGGCACCACCCATGGCAAGCGCCTGCTACAGGAGTTTTTTGACGGCCAACCCCTGCAGGAACAATTGGTGGCCGCCTACCTCATCGGCATCCGCGTCGAAAATGATGATTTTCAGGATATCGCTCCCTGCCGCGACTCCCTGGATACCGGCTGCTTTACCGCCTGGCGGACTTTCAAACGCGGTTATGAGCCACCGGAAAACCACCCCAAAGAAGTTGTGATCAACCCCTTGCTCTGGACGGCTGATGAAACGTACGCCCCCAAGAGCCTGAACCTGGGAACCGTTCTCGTTCCCTTTGAAAAGGTCCGTCCGGAAAATACCGACGCTCAGGTGCACGGTTCCATACTTTGGGCCAGCAAGCCGAAATTCCCGGGCAGCTTCCTGCTGCTCAGAAAGAACTACCACGCCGGAGATTTCAACCTGTTCTACGTAAATGTCAGAAAGAATGCACAGGCGAGGGTGAGGGCGTTCGGAGGGAAGTAAGGGGGACGGGCATAAATTTCTATCTTGTAGAAAAAAGAAAACAATATGGACCAACTGAACCGCAGACAGTGGCTGCGCCGGGCCGGGCTGGCCGGGGCCGCTACCCTGGCCGGAAACTGGGCGGCCATCGCGGGGCCTGCTGCCGGAAAAAGAAGGGGGAACCTCGTAAATGAGGATTCTCTCATCCGCCTCAATGCCAATGAGAACCCTTACGGCCCTTCGCAGAAGGTGAAGGAGGCGATGATGGAGGCTTTTGAAGTAGCCTGCCGCTACCCTTTCCCCTGGCAGCAGGAGTTGACGGAAAAGCTGGCGAAAAAGGAGGGGGTAACTCCGGAGCATATTGTCGTTACCGCCGGCTCGGTAGAAGGGCTGCGCATCAGCGGACTGGTATACAACTGGCAGGGGGGCGAGGTGGTCGCTGCCGACCCTACTTTTCAGGCGTTGCTGAACTACGCCGAGCAGTTTGGCGCCTATATCCACCGGGTGCCCCTCGACGGCCTGTCGCACGACCTGGACGCGATGGAGCGGCGCATCACTTCCAATACCCGCCTGGTTTTCATCTGTAATCCGAACAACCCGACGGGCACCATTTTGTCAGCGGATCAGCTGCGGGATTTCTGTTCTTCCGTCTCCCGCCGAACGGTTACTTTCGTAGATGAGGCCTATTATGACTACATCGGGGAACCCGGCTACCCTTCAATGGTGGAATTGGTGAAAGACAATATGAATGTCATTGTGAGCCGTACCTTTTCCAAGGCCTACGGGCTGGCGGGCATGCGTATCGGTTACCTGATTACCCGGCCGGATATCGCCCGCCGCCTGCAAAGCGCCAGAGCGGCGTTCAATAACGTGGCCGGGCTTTTCGGAGCAATGGCAGCCCTGGAAGACGAGGCTTTCTATCGGGAAAGCCTGAAAAAGAATGAAGAATCCCAGCAGGTTATTTACCAGGCGATCAAGCGGCTTAACCTGTTGCACGCCAGATCCCATGGCAATTTCGTTTTCTTTCAAACCGGCAGGGACATCAACGTGCTGGCCGAAGAGATGAGGAGGGAGAACGTACTGATCGGCCGCTCGTTTCCGCCTCTGACAACCTGGTGCCGCCTGAGTACCGGCACGCTGGAGGATACGAAGCAGGCCTGCAGGGCTTTGGAAAAGGTGCTTGGAGGATGATCTTCCGGAACAAGTACTCCCATCAAAGCTCATACAACTTATACTTTTCGATCGCCGCCATCAGTTTCTCGGCGTACTTTGGGTCCGTAGCATATCCGCCGGCCTGCAGGCCCACTGCCCACGACCAGTTGTCCCAGTCCGGGTAATACTGCAGGTTCTTGTAATTGGGGCGGGTGAGCAGAAACCTGCCAAAATCCTCGTAACTTTTTCGGATCAGAGCGTATTTGCGAAAACATTCCCAGGTTTGCACAGCGATACCGTCCATGTACTCCGTGCTGCTCTTGCAATAGGCCTGTCCGGGCCAGCTGTCATTGGCCTTAATACCAAAATGGTTATTGGCATTACGGGCGAGGTCGCTCGTACCCCAGTTGCTCTCCAGGCCGGCAACCGCGATGATGATCGTGGTGGGGATACCGGTCGTTTGGTTCAACTCCACAGACAGATAGCGATACTTTTCTATGTAGCGCTGGACTTTAGCCGGGCGCGAGGCTTCTTTTCCGGCGTAGGGTTTGTTGGTGGTAAAGGCGTACAGGGTTAATACAATTACCAGGGCTGAAAAAACCGGGAGGGGAGTTCCTTTCATTTCGATCCACATTTACTTGGGTTAGCATTCAAAATTGAATATAGAAAGGTTCATGTGAATCTTGAAATTGGATTTGTATTATTTATGCAGATGGAATAATGATACTTATTTTGCCGGAAAGGCCCAAAAGAAAATGCATGAAAGAAAGTTGTTTTCGGGAAACGGCTCTACATCATTCTCACAGGGCCAGAAAAATTCAATAAAATATGTATTCCCCTTACCTCGACACCGCCCTGCTCATCTGGATCTACATGACCCTCCTTTTTTTCATCTCCTGGTGGAAACGGGACAATAGCATTGCAGACGTCGGCTGGGGCCTGGGTTTTGTGGCGGCAGCCTGGTACCTGCACATTCAGTATCCCCATTCCTGGAGCTGGCTGCCCGCCCTGCTTGTCAGCATCTGGGGCGGGCGCCTGTCCTGGCACATCGGCCGGCGGAAGGCTAAACAGGGCAAGGAAGACTGGCGCTACGCAAAATGGCGGGAAGAGTGGGGTAAATGGGTAGTGTTACGGTCTTATCTTCAGGTATTCTTGTTGCAGGGTTTTTTCATGTGGATGATCGCCCTTCCGCTGATACAGCGGCCGGCGCCAGACGGGTTACTTTGGTTCCAGTGGGCCGGAATATTACTGTGGCTGCTGGGCTTCCTCTGGGAAGCGGTTGCCGACTGGCAGCTGCAGCGCTTCAAGGCCCGGGCGGACAGTAAGGGCAGGATCATGACGGAAGGCCTCTGGCGCCTTTCCCGCCACCCCAACTACTTCGGAGAGATCGTCCTTTGGTGGGGGCTGTGGCTGCTGATGCTTCCCTGCGGGCACTGGTATGTCAGCCTGGCCAGCCCGATCGTGCTCACCTGGCTGCTCACCCGGGTGTCGGGGTGCCCATGCTGGAAAAGAAATATGAGGGCAGGTCGGATTTTGAGGCGTATAAAAAAGAGACGCCGGCTTTGGTGCCTGACCTGAGGAAACTGGCGGGTGGTGGTTAATAGTTGTTCGTTGCCGGTTAAAAACGAGCAACAGACAACTGTCAACTTCATATCCCCCCAAAGCACAGGTACTTGATTTCCATAAACTCCTCCAGCCCGTACTTCGAGCCTTCCCGGCCGATACCGCTCTCTTTCACTCCGCCGAAGGGGGCCACCGCTGTGGATATCATGCCCGTATTGATGCCGACCATGCCATATTCCAGCGCTTCGGCCACGCGCCAGATGCGGCCCACGTCGCGGCCATAAAAATAGGAGGCCAGGCCGTACTGGGTGGAGTTGGCGGCGGCGATCACTTCCAGTTCATCCTTAAAGCGGTAGACCGGAGCGACCGGCCCGAAGATCTCTTCATTGGCCATCCGCATAGTGGCGTCTACACCAGCCAGCACAGTAGGCTGGTAGAAGGTGCCGCCCAGTTCGTGCCGCTGCCCGCCGGTGATGACGGAGGCGCCTTTTTCAACGGCATCCGCCACCAGGGTTTCCACTTTTTCCAGGCCGGCCTGGTTGATGAGGGGGCCGATGACGACGCCTTCCTCGACGCCGGGGCCCACCTTTTGTTCCTTTACCGCTTTGGCGAGTTTTTCCACGAACTCGTCGTAGATCGTATCCTGGGCGTAGATTCGGTTGGCGCACACGCAGGTCTGCCCGGCGTTGCGGTATTTGGAAGCGATGGCGCCCGCTACCGCCGCGTCGATGTCGGCGTCGTCGAAGACGATGAAGGGGGCGTTGCCGCCCAGCTCGAGGCCTACCTTCTTGACGGTGCCGGCGCACTGCTCCATCAGCAACTTGCCCACTTTGGTGGAGCCGGTGAAGGAGAGCTTCCGGACGATGGGGTTGGCCGTCAGTTCTCCCCCTACCTCCGCCGGCGAATTGGTGGTGACCACGTTGAACACCCCGGGCGGAAAGCCCGCCTGGCTCGCCAGTTCGGCCAGGGCAAGGGCGGAAAGGGGCGTGTCCTGCGCCGGCTTGGCCACCACGGTGCAGCCCGCCGCCAGTGCCGGCGCCACCTTGCGGGTGATCATGGCGTTGGGGAAGTTCCAGGGGGTGATTGCCGCCACCACGCCGATCGGCTGTTTGATCACCACGATGCGTTTGTCGGCGTCATGTCCGGGGATGACATCTCCATAGGCCCGTTTGGCTTCCTCGGCAAACCACTCCACAAAGGAAGCGCCGTATTTGATCTCCCCCTTGGCTTCCGCCAGCGGCTTGCCCTGCTCGGTGGTTAGGATGAGGCCGAGGTCATCGACGTTGGCCATCTGCAGCTCGTACCAGCGGCGCAGGATGGAGGCGCGTTCCCCTGCGGTTTTGGCCCTCCAGGCCGGCAGGGCGGCATTGGCCGCTTCAATAGCGCGCCTGGTCTCGATGGCGCCCATGTCGGGCGCCTCGGCAATGAGGGCGCCGTTGGCGGGGTTTTTCACGGGGTAGGTTTTGCCGTTTTCGGCTTTTACCCAGCGGCCGTTGATGAAGGCTTTGTTTTGGAAAAGGGTGGGGTTTTGCAGGGAGATCATAGGCTTTTTTATTTGTGATAAACACGATCTTTTTTGGTAACGAAAGGGAGGAAGGGAATGTTTGGGGGATTTCCCCTCACCCTCCAAACGTATACGTATACTTCACCACCACCGCTCTTTCACTCGTAAAAGGCAGATGCGGTATCTCCCGCTTCCGGTTCCCGTTCAGCAGGTCGTTGTATACGATGTACAGGTCATTCCCCTCGCGGGGGTTGAAGCGCAGGCGGATATTACCGGCGTACACCTCCTCCAGGCTGTTGTATTGCAGGAAGGCGGCGATGGAAAATTTGGTATCCAGCATGTACAACGCTTTCAGGCGGGCCAGGTGGGTGGTGAGCTGCTGATGCCGTTGGGAAAAGCGGGCGTGGTTGTAGCCATAGAAGCCCTCCAGTTCGAAGTGGGAGGAGATCTTTACCCGCGGCCCCAGCCCGATGGAAAGCAGGCCTCCGTCGTAAAACCGGCCGATGGTATATTCTGCTATTCCCCCCACCAGTTGAGCAAAGGGAGAATAGAGAAAACCGGCAGCCTGGAAAAAATCGTAGTCCCTGCCAAAGGGGATGGCCACCTCATCCGAAAGCTCAAAGGTATCCGAGACATACTCGTGGTCGAAGAGGAAAGTGGACTGCCCGCCCCAGCCTTTTTTGGTTTCGAACTGAACGCCCGCCGAAGCAATGGCCGATTCCGTTTTTCCCACGCTGTGGTTTTCCACCCACAGCCCCTCGAAAAAGGCCTGCACCCTCAGGAATTTGGAGCTTTCCCCCATCAGCCAGCCATAGGCCAGGCGGGGCTCGAGGCTGGTGTAGTGCTCCCGCAGCTCAAAACCCATGCCGGGGGTATAATCTTTGCCCGCTTTCGATAAGCTCACATTATAGCTGAAACCATCGTAGCGCCGACGCTCCCAGTTGAGATAGATGCGGGCTGGGTCGAGGGAAAGCAGGGCGTTGGGCTTCCCGGTCTCGAAGCTCTGCGCCCAGCGGGCGGTGATGTATTCATCGCCGAAGGCGCGGATGATGCCGTCCAGCCCCCAGGCCGTGTTGTAATTTCCCTGGAAGTCTGTGCGGTTGGTGAATATGCCGCCGATGTAGGTGTTCTCATTCCACACCTGCCGCCGGAGGCGCAGCAGGGTGAAGTTCTCGGAGTTGAGGCCTTCGGCGGGCGCCGTTTGCATGCTGAGGAAACCCAGGTCGGACCTTCCCACACGGCCCACCAGGCGGGCGCCCCCGTAGATGCGGACAGGGTTGCCGTCGTCATCGATGCCAATACGGCGGCTGTAGAACAAGCGGTTGAAGCCGTTGAAGCTGAAGTCGAAGATGCTGGCCCGCTCCTGGAAGAAGAGCCGTTTTTCCGGGAAAAAGAGGCCGAATCGGGTGAGGTTCACCTGCTGGTCGTCGGCTTCAACCTGGGCGAAGTCGGTATTCACGGTGAGGTCCATCGTCAGGTTGCTGGTGATGCCGTACTTGAGGTCCAGCCCGGCCTCAACAGAAGGGGCCCGGTGGCGTTCGTACAGGGTTTCTTCTTCATTTAGTTCAAAACTTTGCTGCAGCCCTGCCAGGACATAGGGTGCGATGTACAACGGCCTGCTGCTATGCACCCCCTCGAAGCGAAATTCCTGGGCCTGCGAAGGTTTCCAACCGCTCATCGACCCCCAGTTTAAAGGAATGAGCGGGAAGATATCCACTTCATTCCGGGCGGCGATGTACCACCAGGAGATGATGCCCATCACCACCTCCCCGTCCCTGTCCTGAAAGCGCAGGCTGCTCCAGGGGATGCGCATTTCCGCAAACCAGCCTTTATCCGACCAGGTAGTGGCTGCATCCCAGAAGGTGTTCCAGTCAGTGCTCATGTCCTCTTCCCGCATGGCGTCATTCCATACCACTCCATCCCAGCGCAGGCCGGTGGGGGCGGTGAAAAACGCCACCGCATTCTCTTTGTCGAGGTAACTGTCGATGATGATCCCGAAATAATCGGTCGTGCCGTCGAAGGCGTCGCGTTTGAAGGTGGTGGGGCGCACCAGAGAAGGGTCGCTCAGCCAGAGCCTGCCGCCCAGGTAAAGATATTCGCCATCGTAGCCGAGCAGCACCTCTGCTTTTTCTGAGGGGTCCACCCCGAATTGAGGTTGTTGCATCCTGTAGGGCAGGATAGTGGCTTCCTCCCACGCGCCTTCATCCAGGACGCCATCCAAAATGATGGGGCCGGAAAGGCGGGAAGCATCCAGGATGCTCTGAGTAGTAGCCGCCGCAGGATGAAGCAGCAGGAGGGGCAACAGGCAGTAGTAGTGGTATTTCATTTATCGGGTGTTTAGGCCAGAAGGAAAGTTCGGCGAATTGAACCAATCTGAAATGAGGTGTTTTTTTGGAGTACTAACAACCGTTCCAAGCGAAAAATTCGCCCGCCTCCGGCTTTTGTACTAACTTGCGGCCTCTTCAAAATCCTTTCTCCGATGTGGGGCGAAGTCAGGCAAACACTAAAACTGGGCTGGCCCATCATTCTGGGCAACCTCTCCCAGATGGTGCTCGGCATCATCGACAGCGCCATGGTGGGCGCCATCCACAGCAGCCAGCTGGCCGCCGCTTCGTTCGTTAACAACATCATTACCCTGCCGCTCATCCTCGGCATCGGGCTGACGATGGCCATCTCGCCCCTGGTGGCCAATGCCCTGGGAGAAGGGGATACGGACAAGCCCCTGCGCATTCTTTACAATGGTATGTGGATCTTGGGGCTGGCTTCCTTTGCCATGGCGCTTGCCCTTCATCTGGGGGCGGGCATCGTCTACCACATGGGGCAGGACCGCATCGTGGCCGACCTCTCCGGCCCTTACCTGAAATGGATGGCCTGGGGTATGATTCCCATGTCCTTATTCATGGCGATGAAACAATTTGCCGACGGCCTGGGCAAGACGCGCCTGCCCATGTATCTGGCCGTTCTGTCCATCCCCATCAACGTGCTGGTCAACTACGCTTTCATCTTTGGGAAATGGGGGGCTCCCCGCATGGAGCTGGAAGGAGCGGGCGTCGGAACGCTGGTGTCGAGGCTGGTGATCATGGCCGGCATCGCTATCCTCATCCTCAAAGGCAAAGAATTTACCCCCTATCGCCAGCACCTGAGAGAGCAATTACAATTCCGGGCGGACCGCATGCGCGACGTTTTTCGCATCGGCATTCCTTCCAGCCTGCAGTACGGCATGGAATCGGCCTCTTTTGCCCTCTCCGGCATCATGGCGGGTTGGCTGGGATACATTCAGCAGGCGGCGCATCAGATCGCACTGGGTTATGCATCTATAACGTTCATGGTATCCCTGGGCATCAGTGCCGCCGGCAGCATTCGGGTGGCCTTTGCCCACGGGCGAAGGGACTGGAAGCAGGCCCGGCACATCGGTACGACTACCCTGGCAATGGCCGGCACGTACGGCCTGGCCTGTGCCCTAGCCTTCATTGCCGGCCGCCATCAGCTGCCCTTGCTCTTCAACGATGAAGCGCCCGTTCTGGAATTTGCAGCCATGTTGATGGTCCTTGCCGCCATATTCCAGATCTCCGACTCGGTACAGGCGGTAGGCGTAGGCTTATTGCGCGGTATCCAGGATGTACGCATCCCCACCGCTTTTGTAGCGCTCGCCTACTGGGGGATCGGCATTCCGGTGGGATACGCCCTGGCGTTCGAGGCAGGCTGGGACATTGCCGGCATCTGGACGGGCTTTGTGTGCGGGCTGAGCGCCAGCGCTGTTTTGCTGGGCTTTCGTTTTCTCAGGCTCACCGGGAAACATTGAACAGGTTGTTCAGCAGAGCGCCATCGCTATCCCGTTATTTATACTAATATCCAAACCGTCCTTTTCACAGCAAAAGAGCGTGAAATCAAAAAAGTAAACAAACAGCGCCAGCACGATTACAAGCCCAACCGGAATGTTGCCGCAGGGTTGCTCAAACGAAAAAGGTCAGGAGAAAGCTTTTTACCTTCTCTCAAGCCTTCAATTCTAAGTTCTATGCTTTTGGTTTCCATAATCCGAATAAGTCACAATAAAGATAAGCGATTCATTTGAAAAATACATTTTTTAAACAAATTGTTTGTTCCCAAGCCGTAATTTTTGTTGATTTTTTTTTGTTGTTAACATATCATATGGAAACTACTCCAACCCCAACTTCTCCGCCAATCCCGGCGCATGCAGCCGGATTTCCCGTTCCAGTTCAGATGTTAGGGCAATTAACCACCGGTCGTTTTCACCGCCCCCTCCCAACCAACTCCCCCAACCCCAACGCCCGATAAGCCTCCGGATCTTTATCCTTCAGCACCCGCGCCACCTCCTCCAGTTTTTGTATCAGCAGGCGGTTCAGCAGCAGCAGTTCCGGAGCGGTAGCAGCAATATCCGGAGGGGTGAGGTTTTTCAACGCTTCGGGAGGCGCCCCTTCCCACATATTCCCCTGCCCTGTAATGAGCCAGTCCAGGTTGAGGGTAGGGAAGGCCCTTTTCACGGCCTGGAAAAAGTCCACTTTAGGAAGTTTGGTCCTGCCGTTGATGAAGTTGGTCAGTGCATCCCGGCTGTAGCCTGCCTTTGTGGCAAAATCTGTTTGCGTATAACCAGCTGCTTCCAATAGTTGTATAAATCGCTCCCGGACTGTCATTTACAAGCGATTATGCAAAAATACACGATAAAAAGCACAAAAATTTGTTTTTGTGATTATTTACACGCTATGTTTGTGCCAATTGTGAAATAATACAAAGCCACAAGTTAAAAAACTTAGCCCTACGGCTAGCCGTAGGGGCTGTACTTTTTTGCCAGGCCGGCAGATTGCCTTTGCTCTACACTGTTGAGACTATTCAGATAGACGCCTCTGAGAAAATCATCAATGTGTATCACTTTACCAGATAAATCAAAAACAACTTAATAAATATGGTTTTTAGTTGTTTTTAATCAAGTTAATGCCTATTTTTGTGGCGAAGTCGATGTTTTACAGAATGAGCCCACGGCTTTGCGTCAGCAAAATCAAAGGCTTATCCAGATTTACCCATGAGAAAAGCTTAAAGTATTTCCTAAAGCGTAACTATACCTGCTGATAGTTGCCCAAAAACCACACGCCATCATGAACCACACCCTCGCTTCTCCTCCGGGCAGAAGGCTCCCCTTCCATGCCCTGGCCCTGCTCTTGCTGGCGCTTCTGGCCGTTGCCGCACTGTACTACAGCCGGCCAGATCCGGCGCCGGAACTGGCCTATTTCACGGGCCATACCGGCGGTGGCTCCGCCTTCTCCTACGAAGTAACCGATTCCGACCTGGCCGTCGACTGGCCGGGCGGCGGCGAATTCGACCCAAAGGACAAATGCCCCGAAGATTTCTTTGCCGCCGGGTTTACAGTGATCTTTAAAAAGCTGCCGGATGGCAACACCATAAAGTTTCTTTACCACAAGGGCAAAAAACTCCTTTACCGCATTGACAAGGATGTTATTAAGGGCAAAGCCGTGGTTGGATTGCACTGGGTGGAAAGCACCCGGTTCAGCGCCAAATACCGGATTGCTGATGCCGCATACAAAGGAGGAAAGGCCGTGCCGGTTCCCAATGCCAAGGGAGGTAAAGAGCTGAAGGTGTTTCATTATGGAGAAGCCGTTTCCCCGAAAAGGGTGCAGCGCCATCGGGAGCTTTTTAATGAGACACACATCAATCCGAAGCAATGCGAGGATTGGTGGGATATTTTTAACTTTATCCCTTGAAGGAAAATAAGCAGGCGCCGAACTTTGTGCCTTGGTGTCTTAGTGGCAAGAACAACTACTCCATACCATGAAATTCGCTTTCCAAAAAATGCAGCTCGAAGCCGACGGCTTCTACGGCCTGATCAACACCTGGGCCGAAATGCAATTGGTAGTCACCAAAGATTCGGCTACGATCATTGGATATGGCTACGCGCATGAGATCCTGGAAGCCTTCACCCTCCTGGTGTTCGACTGGGAAGCCAGCATCCCCATCGCCAAAGAAGGCCTGGGCATACCGGAAGGATCGTACGACCTGAGCCGGATGGGCGATAAGGTTCATGCCTGCACGAGCGAGAAGGCCTACTTCCTGCCCGACCGCCCGGTGACAGTAGAAGTGGTGTCGGCGCCGGAGGAGTGAGAAACGGTTTGATTACCGGTCAAAATTCGGTAAATTGCACGGATCATAAAATTGAAGAAAAATATGGAAGAGAAAGATCTATTAAGCCGGATTACGATCAACCCCAATGTGTCCTTCGGCAAACCGACGATCCGAAATATGAGGTATCCGGTTGAAATTATTCTGGATCTACTTTCGGCAGGGATGACTATACAAGAATTGCTCGAGGATTATCCGGATCTGGAGGAAGATGATATACGGG
>JAGFJE010000533.1 GCA_024103175.1 Phaeodactylibacter sp. | reverse complement strand
GACGCTGCCTTCGACGCGCTGCCCGCCGGCGCGCTGGACGCGCTGCTGGCCGACCCGACGGGCGCCCTGGCGCAGGTGCTGTTGTACCATGTACTGAGCGGAGAGGTTTTATCCACCAGCCTGATGGATGGACAGATGGCCGAAACCCTGCAGGGCGCTGACATCACGGTAACGATCGATGGCGGTAACGTTTTCATCAACGACGCCCTGGTAACGGCGGTTGACCTGCAGGCCGACAATGGCGTGGTGCACGTCATCGACGCGGTGCTGCTGCCGCCGGCCCAGGTGGATCTGCCCATTACTTTTGACGACCCCAATGTAGATTACGGCCTCGCCGATTTTGGCGGCAATGTTTCTTCTATCGTGGTGGACCCCACTGACCCGGACAACATGGTGGGGCAGGCCATCAGGCTTGCCGATGCGCTGACCTTTGCGGGTACCACCATGGGCGGCGACGGCCTGGCCAATCCTATTCCCTTTGCCGATGGTGATACCAAAATGACCGTTCGGGTATGGTCGCCGGAAGCCGGAATCCCCATACTGCTGAAAGTGGAAGATGCTACCAATCCTGGTATCTTCGTGGAGACATTGGCCAATACTACCGTGGCCATGGCATGGGAAACCCTCGAGTTTGACTTCAGCAATCCAGAGCCCAATCCTCAACCGCTCAACTTCGATAATACCTACGACAAGATCTCCATCTTTTTCAACTTCCAAGCAGAAGGAGTGGGCGAGCAAACCTACTACTGGGATGATGTAGAGTTTGGCGCCAGAGTAACGGTTGTGGATATTGTCGTGAACAGCCCGGACCACAACACGCTGGAAACGGCGGTGATCGAAGCTCAACTGGCCGATGACCTCAGCGGCGCCGGCCCCTTCACGGTCTTTGCCCCTACCGATGATGCGTTCGACGCCCTGCCGGACGGATTGCTGGACGCCTTGCTGGCAGACCCCACCGGTACGCTGGCTCAGATATTGCTGTACCACGTACTCGGAGCTGAAGTCTTGTCCACTGACTTGAACGATGGCCAGATGGCTGAAACCCTGCAGGGGGAAAACATTACCGTAACCCTTGATGGCGGCAATGTTCTCATCAATGACGCCCTGGTGACTGTGGCGGACATTCAGACGGATAATGGCGTGGTGCACGTCATTAACGCCGTCCTCATTCCGCCTTCCATCAATGGAGTAGAGGTGCTGTCGGCTGCCGACAATGGTATTCAGATCGCTCCCAACCCCGCCAATACGCATGTAAACATCCTGTTTACCGAAGCATTGAACGAGGAAGTTCAGCTCACCCTCTTTGATGCGAGCGGTAAGTTGTTGAAGCAGGTACAGATCCGGGACCAGGTGTCTCAGTTCGATACCAGCAACCTCATGCCAGGCGCTTATTTCCTGCGGTTTGACAACAGTTCCGCCAGTTATTACCAAAAGGTAATGATTGCCAGATAAAAGCAATAGACTCGAAATTTTTGACTTTACCCCCTGTACTTTCGCCAGTACAGGGGGTTTTTATTTGGAACCAGGGTGACATCTTTTTGCCTTTGCTCCTGGCGGTTAAGCTTCTTAGGGCGGGTCAAGGGCTAAAAAGGTGTCATCCCGCCTTGGCTTTGGTTTAAGGCAGACATTGTGTAGATTTGGAGGGCTTTTACAGCTATCATGTCAATCCTGTAAATTTATGTACACCAAGAAAGTTTTCAAAGCCAAAGACATGGCGAAATGGACGCGCTACGAGACCGCCAGCTTTCTCATCATTATTGTCGTGGTCGTCGGAACCTATGAGGTCTTTGGCCTGGGATGGCTGAAAATTCCCTGGACCCCTTTGGCTTTAATCGGCACGGCGGTGGCCTTCGTGATCGGCTTTCAAAACAATTCGGCCTATGGGCGGATCTGGGAAGCCCGGAAGATATGGGGCGGCATCGTCAATACGTCCAGAACCTTTGGGATGTTCGTGCAGGATATGGTATCCAATGAACATGCGGATGTGAAATTGTCCGGGGAAGAACTGCATCATGAGGTCAAAACCCTGACCTACCGCCACATTGCCTGGATGACGGCTCTGCGCCACGCCATGCGGGTGCCCAAACCCTGGGAGACGGTGATCCAGGAAAAAACCAACCGGGAATGGACAGACATCATCCGGCCGCCGGAACGGAATTCTACCGTTGAGAAGGACATGCAACCCTACCTTTCGGAGGAAGACCTTGCCTATGTGATGAGTAAGAATAATAAGCAAACGGCCGTTCTATACCTGCAATCTCATCACCTAAGGAAGCTGAAGGAAAGCGGCGTGGTGTGGGAATTTGCTTTCCTGCAGTTGGAGGGTGTGCTACAGGAACTATTCACCCTGCAGGGAAAATCGGAGCGGATCAAAAACTTTCCCTATCCGCGGCACTTCGCTACGCTCAACCACTACTTCATGTGGATTTTTGTCATGCTCCTGCCATTGGCCCTTGTTCCTCAGTTTTCCGACATCGGAAAGGACATCAGCGAAAACTACCCCCTCATCGGCCGTTATTTCATCTGGCTATCCATCCCCTTTTATGTGGCGGTAGCCTGGGTTTTTCACACCATGGAACGCATAGGCAGAACGGGCGAAAACCCATTCGAGGGCTCGGCGAACGACGTGCCTATTTCGACCATTGCCAGAGGGATCGAGATCGACCTGCGGCAGAACCTGGGGGAATCGGATGAGGAGATACCGGAGCAGTTTCCGGTGGTTTATGATACGCAGATGTAGGCAAAGGGCACTTACGCTTCAAAAAGCGCATGCATATCCAGGCTCTGCTCCACCATAGAGGTGCTGTACTGATTTTCCTTCAGGCCGAAAGTGGTAATCATCGTAAGGAAGAGCGTCTTCCGGGTTTGGGTGCTTTGCCGGAACACGAATAATTTATCCCTTAGCTCGGCAGCATATTTTTTATCGATGGTAAAAGGATGCTGTGAAAATTTGATCTCGCACACATTGATCACATTATCCGCCCGGTCGATCAGCAGGTCGATCTGGGCGCCGGTTCCCTCGGGCTCTGCTTTGCCGCTCCAGGCCGATTCTTCCGTGTATACACCGCTGATGCCCAGGGCTTTTTTAATCTGCTCCGTATGGGCCAGGCATATCCGCTCGAAGGCAAAGCCGCTCCAGTTTCTCCAGGAAGGCGTTTCCGATTTTTTCACCCAGGCGCCTTTGCCCCTGACGCGCGTACTGTCAATGAATTTCAAATAAAAGGCAGAATAGGGGTCGGCCAGTTTGTATATCGCCAGTTTGGTGTTTTTCCCGATCGGCAGGTATCGCATGATAAAGCCCGATTCCTCCAGGCTGTCCAAAATGCGGGTCGTTGTCCCGCCGGAGGAAAGGCTGCATTCTTTTATGATCTCATTGCGGGTAAGCCCCTTGGGTTTACTGGCCAGCGCTTTGATGATACGGATGTACCTTTCCGGTTTGGAATAAAGAGCTTCATAGAGGTTTTTGAACTCATCAAATAGCAGCCCATCCTTTGTAAAACAGATCTCATCAATAGACTGAGTGGCGCTCTGTCCTTTCCTGATCTCCTTCAGGTAATGGGGAATGCCTCCCATTACCATATACAGCTGCAGAATAGAATATCGATCCAGTTTGATGTTCCGGCTTTTAAGAAAACTTTCCGTTTCGCTCAGATTGAAGGGCAGAAGCCGGATCCTTTTGGTTATGCGGTTGTGCAGCCCACCTCTGCTCCTGACTACATTCGAGATCATCCAGGATGCCGCCGAACCACACACCAAAAGGATGATGTCGTTCCTTTTGGAAGCCCAGCTGTTCCAGAAATTTTCCAGCGCCGGTAGAAAATCGGATTTGCCGGTTGCCAGCCAGGGCAGCTCGTCGATGAAGACGACGTGCTTTTTATTTCGTTTGAGGGATTCAAGGTACTCCTGTAATACCGCAAAGGCTTGCAGCCAGGATCTCGGCGGTGTAAGCAGCCTACTCGTTCCCCGAAGGCGGGCATTGAGCAAATTGGTAAAGTTCTCAAGTTGCAGTTCCTTGCTCACCTTGTTGAGCCCGGTGACCTCAAAGGCGATCTCGTCTTTGTATACGTTTTGTACGAGAAAGGTTTTGCCTACCCGCCTGCGGCCGTAGAGTGCGACAAATTCCGACTCCTTGGATTGAAGTAGTTCCCGAAGTAGGGTTCGCTCTTTTTCGCGGCCGGTGAACAGCGTATTCATAGTACTATAGATAAGATTTAAGCATCCAAATATACAAAATAATATCTATTTTGGCTGTTTTTAAATTTTATAAATAGCCAAAACTTATTTAGAATAATGAATTTGGCTATTTTATACACGAATCCCGCTTTAACACAGATGGATCAGGCGGGCGCCTTTCCCGGCCCGGAGGGCTCAGTTGTTGCACAGCCTCCCGGTATTCCTTCCGGGCCCTCCGGGATCGTCAAAACCACCGGCATGCCTCTCCTTTGCTCTGACAGTCGGATGTCATGAATCTCGGTGCTGTCTACCAATGGGCTGCGGTGAAGATCTATTTACAGGGAGGAATTTGTAGCCTGTCGACGTTTGATTAACTTTAATATTTCTTTCTAACGCTCAAACCGCACTCATGCACCGCATCAGCCTTCAGGACGCCCGCGCTCTGGCCATCCACAGCCAGGGCCTCACCGATGCCCGAAAATACAAAGGCAGGGAAGGCGCCCTGCAGGCCATAGAACAGATCGGCTACGCTCAAATCGATACCCTCTCCGTCGTTAACCGCGCCCACCATCACGTGCTCTGGAGCCGGGTAGACAAGTATCAACCCCGTCATCTCCACGAGTTGGTAAAGGAAAAAAACGTCTTTGAATATTGGGCCCACGCCGCCGCCTACC
>JAGFJE010000530.1 GCA_024103175.1 Phaeodactylibacter sp. | reverse complement strand
ATGGCTCTTTTTCCGCCATACTGCGTTGCGAGATCAGTCACTTAGCGCTGCTAGGCTTCATCCTCGCGCCTTGTCTGGCGAAAAAATAGCTCACCTGAAATGGGGAACTTATTTTTCTCCGGCCCCTTAGACATACATCTAATATATTGAAATGCGTTTTCAGGTAAAGCCCAGCGGCAAGTTCCAAGGCATTTCTATATGCAAATCCAGGGCTAAAACCATGGGATTGCCCCGGGAGCCGGAGGCTGAAATGCCAAGGCATGGCCCGTTAGGGCCTAAATGTTGGTAGAAAAGAAGCCAAAGTGCCGTTTCAGGCCCAGCGGGCCGGAATGTCACCTCTGTGTCCAGGCACATTGCCCTTTTAGATTACGGCCTGTGTCCCGGCGCTGAAGCAAGCGTAAGCGCCTGGGCCTTGGGGCAACCATTCCTGCCTCTTTCTACCAATATTGCGGTCCGCCGGGCCGTTGACAGGCCATTTTGCCCTGGATTCGCATATCAATGTATTTCTCTATTTCACCCCGAGCACTATGGCCGCCGATCCGGAGGATCGGGGCCACGAAGGGCCAGGGCCCCGGTCGGGCAGGCGCTGACGACTTCCTCCACGACATTATCCAGCCCTTTCCGGAGTTCTTCATCGAAGGGGATGCCTATTTTTATGTCGAAGCCTCTTCCGATGAAGGTCATGCCGTAGACTTCCCGGTGCTGCGCCGTCAGGCGGACACATATTCCGCATTTGACGCACTTCTCCGGTTCATAGAGCGCCTGGCCGTTCTCAAATACTTTCTTGACCGTTTTCCTGTCTTCCCTTCCGAACCGTTTCTGGTCGGCCCGGTAGGCGTCGGCGTAGACGCGCAGTTTGCAGGCCTCAATCTTGCGGCAATCGCAGTGCAGGCAGCGGGCGGCCTCCTCGATAACCTCCTCCCGGCTGAGCCCTTCCGACAAGCCGTAGATGGGCTCTACCCGGTGATGGTCGTTTGATTCCTTCAGGAATTCCTCCACCTCTTCCGGCAGGATGCGCCCGAAACGGGAATTGAAAATACCAGGCTCTCCTTTCACCTCCTCTCCCTTCAGGTATTGGATCACGCAATAGGAAACTTCCTTGCCGTGCCCCAGCGATTTGATGGCCATCTTCATGGGCTTGAGCGCCGACCCGATGGCGAATACCCCGGGCAGGTTGGTTTCGTAAGTGCTTTTATCGACCTGTATTCCCTGCTTGTAGGTATTCATCCCCCACTCCCGCAGTTGCTCTTCCATAGCGCCGGTGGCGATAACGACGGCGTCGTAGTCTTCCCTCAGCCGAAGGAAAGTTTCTTTGTCTACGGCCTCTCCCAGCCGGAACTCAATGCCGGTTTTGCGGATGAAGGCGACCTCTTCGTCGAGTATTTCTGTGGGCAGGATGGCCTTGTCGATGGCCCGCAGTTCTCCTCCGGCAACCTTTGCCCGGTCGAATATGGTGCAATGCACGCCCCGTAAGCGGGAGTGATAAGCGGCGGCCAGCCCGGCGGGCCCGGCGCCGATGACGGCCAGGCGTTTTTCCTCCAATCCCGGCTCGGGCTGTACCGGCAGTTCATTTTCGTAAAGCCCGGAGTCGGCAGCGTATCGCTTCAGCAGGCAGATGGATACCGGCTCGTCGATGTCTTTCCGGCGGCAGATCTTCTCGCAGGGGGCCGAGCAGATCCTGCCTAACACTCCGGGCAGGGCGATGTCTTTCATGACGGTAGCCAGGGCCTCGTCGATCTTGCCTTCCCGGAGCTGCCGGTTCATCAGGGGAATGTTCATGTGGGCGGGGCAGGCCTTGGTGCAGGGCGCCTCGCAGTCGCCGACGTGGTCGCTGAGCAATAGCTCCAGCCCGGCCTTTCTGGCTTCGAATATCTCCTCGTCGTCCGTAGTGATCTCCATGCCGGGCTGTACTTTCAGCGAACAGGAAGGGAGGAGGGCTCCGGTGCGGCCGTCTTTTACCAGGCACAGCATACAGGAGGTATAATGCTCCAGCCCCTCGTAATAGCACAGGTGGGGGATATCGTGCCCCAGAGCCTGCAGGGTGCTGAGCAGGTAGGCGCCTTCGGCGGCTTCAACTTCTTTCCCGTTCACTTTAAATTGGATCATAACAACTCATTGTACTTCTACGGCATCGTAAGGACAAACTTCAAGGCAATTGTTACAGCGTATACACAGGTTCATGTCTATCTCGTGTTTTTCGTGGGGGCGGAAGGCAATGGCCTCCGCCGGGCATTTCTGGGCGCAGATGGTGCATCCGATGCAATTCTCATTGATCGAATAGGAGATCAGTCCTTTGCACTTCCCTGCCCGGCACTTTCCATTGATGTGTTCTTCGTACTCATGGCGGAAGTGCCTCAAGGTCGTCGTCACCGGCTTGGGGGCCGTCTTGCCCAGCCCGCATAGGCTTCCTTTGGAGGTCCATCCCGCCAGCAGTTCCAGCTCATCCAGGTCTTTCATTTTTCCTTCCCCGGCGCAGATCCTGTCCAGGATCTCGGCCATTCTTTTGGTGCCGATGCGGCAGAAGGTGCATTTCCCGCAGGATTCGCTTTGGGTGAAGGACAGGAAATAACGGGCGATGTCTACCATGCAGTCGCTGTCATCGAGGACGACCAGCCCTCCCGAACCCATGATGGCGCCCGCTTCCTGGAGCGACTCGTAATCTATGGGGATATCGGCCAGGCTGGCCGGCAGGCAGCCTCCGGAAGGGCCGCCGATCTGCACAGCCTTGAACGCCCGCCCTTGGGGGATGCCGCCGCCGATCTCTTCCACCACCTCCCGGATGGTCGTGCCCATGGGCACTTCTATGAGCCCGCCCTGATTAACCTTCCCCGTCAGGGAAAATACCTTGGCGCCCTTGCTGGAGGCGGTGCCTATGGCGTTGAACCGGCCGGCTCCGTGGCGAAGGATGTAAGGGATCTGGGCGAAGGTCTCGGTATTGTTCACCAGCGTGGGCTGGCCCCACAGCCCTTCTTCCACCGGGTAGGGCGGGCGGATGCGGGGGAAGCCCCTGTCGCCTTCAATGGAATTGATCAGGGCAGTCTCCTCTCCGCAGACGAAGGCGCCGGCGCCCTCGTATACCTGCAGGCGGCAGTTAAAATCCGAACCCAGGATGCGTTCTCCCAGCAGCCCCCGTTCCCGGCATATTTCCAGGGCTTTCCGTATTCTGCCGGCGGCATCCGGATACTCGGCCCGGATGTAGAAATACCCTTCCGATGCTCCGGTGGCGTAGGCGCCGATGAGTACGCCTTCGATAACGCGGTAGGGATAGGATTCCAGCAGCATGCGGTCCATGAAGGCGCCCGGGTCTCCCTCATCTCCGTTGCAGATGATGTATTTCGGCGTTTTTTCCTGGGCGGCCATCATTTCCCATTTCTGTCCGGTGGGGAAGCCGGCGCCGCCCCGCCCCCGCATGCCGCTTTGCTTCACTTCCTCAACCACAGCGGCGGGCGCCATCGTTTCCAGGCATTTCCGAAGCCCCTCAAAGCCGCCCCGGCTGATGTACTCATCGATGTCCATAGGGGTGATGCTCCCCCGTAGTTCGGTGGCGATGGGCGCCTGCCGGCCCAGGAAAGAGGCCACCTGTTTGTCTTTGGCGTCCAGCAGGATGCGTTCGATGCTGTTGCCGTTGGCGCTTTCCTGTACGGAGGCAATGGCCCTGAATAAGCTCGTTTTGAGCCGGGGGATCAGCCCGGTAGGCCGGAAATGTTTTTCCAGTATGGGGCGTATGTCTTCTGTCCGGACTTTGGCGTATAAAACCGGGCTGCTTCCTTCTGTGGCAATTTCCACGACCGGCACCTGGCTGCACATCCCCACACAACTGGCCGGTTTGAGGCGGATGTTTAATCGTTCCTCCGCCACTACTTTTTCTACCGCCGCTTTAACGGCCGCGCTTCCACTGGCTATACAGCAGGAGTCCAGCGTGATCCTGACCTCTCCCTCCGGCCGTTGTACCGGCCGTTGTTTAGGGCTCCTTTTTTTCTCCCGGCTCAATTGCTCAAAGTCAGAAATTATCTTTTCCGCCTTGCTGGAGTTGAGGTAAGGGTAGGTTACGGCATCGACCTGCACTACGGGCGCCAGGGCGCAACACCCCAGGCAGTGTACTTTTTCGAGGGTGTAGGAACCCGTGGAGTCGGTATGTTCTTCGTCCTTGAGCCCGAGTTTACGGCTGAGGGCATCGTACACCAGCCCGGAACCCTTCACATGGCAGGCCGTGCCTTCGCACACCTTGATCATGTGCTTTCCCACCTCGTGCAGCCGGAACTGGGAATAGAAACTCGCCACACTGACGATCTGCTGCGGGGTGATCTGCGTGTGCTCGCATACCCGCCGGAGCGCCTCTTCGGGAAGGTAGTTGTACTTGTTTTGTATAGCCTGTAGAATAGGTATGACAAAACGTTTTTCGCTGCCTTCCTGCGCTATGATCTGGTCAATGTCGCGATAATCTATCTTCATGATAATTTCCTGAAGGATGAATTGTTATATTGC
>JAGFJE010000070.1 GCA_024103175.1 Phaeodactylibacter sp. | reverse complement strand
ATGGTCCTTTGTTGCAGTCGTCCCACGACCCGGGCCCCGTTCCCGGTTGACAGAGGTAGGGAATTTGGGAGATTGGTGTATGTTTCGGCGGGGTGGATTGTCGGAACTGCCAAAGGCGGGGGCTTTCTTTCGTCCCTACGGGACTCTTCGGCGGGGGTGCTGTCAACCAGGGCCTTACGGCCCTGGCAAAGGGCGATCGTCCCTACGGGACTATAGGGCAGCAGCGGTTGTTCCAGCGTGCCTTGTGCTTTAGGGTTCTGCCGGATGGGTTTCTTTGGGTGGGCTCCCTGTAAAGCCTGTAGGGATGACAGCCCATAGCCATTGCCGCCGGCCCTGCCCATGGAGCCAATTTGCTTCCCAATCCCGTAGGGGTGACAACCCATAGCCATTGCCGCCGGCCCTGCCCATGGAGCCAATTTGCTCCCCAATCCTGTAGGGGTGACAGCCCATAGCCATTGCCGCCGGCCCCGCCCATGGAGCCATTTGCTTCCCAATCCCGTACGCCGTCGGCCGAAGCCTTTGGCGTAGGGACGAGGGGTGATAGCCTATAGCCGTTGCCGCCAGGCCCTGGAACCAAATGTGCCATGCGTTCCCCAATCCCGTAGGGATGATAGCCCATAGCCAGGGCCGTCAGGCCCTGGCCCCAGAGCCCCCGGAAGCGAGCTCCGTAGGAGCGACAGATCAATATAGCCCCTCAAAGAATTCCGGCAGAAAATCATCGTCCGGATCAATGCCATTATTCCGGAGCAGCTTCAAATATTCTGATTTAAAAGAAACCTTTTTATGATGCTTCTTTTGGTTTTTGATGTACTGGGTGAGCGCATCAACATGGGTTTTACTAACAGAAAAGATCCCTCCCCCCGTCTGCCAGGTGAACTCCCGAGGCAGGAACCCATTGGCATTGATCCATCTGGAAGAGTTGGTTTTTACCTTTTGAACAAAAACAGATGGGGCCATTGCCGGCCTCAGGCGGGCGGCAATATGGATGTGGTCCGGCATGCCATTGACCTGGATCGGGGTTTGGTTTAATTCCTTGATGATTCCTATGATGTAATGATGGAGCCGCTCTTCAAATTCCGGAAGGATCAGCGCCTGACGGTATTTAACCGCACTGACATGGTGAATATAGAGTTGGGAGAAGGTGTTGGGCATCGTATTCTGTTTTCGGATAAAAATAAAAAATCTTTCGTCCCTACGGGACTTTTCAGCGAGGGTGCTAATAACCAGGGCCTTACGGCCCTGGTTTTAGAGCCACGCCGGAGCGAGCTCCATAGGAGCGATACCCCATGTTGCTATTATGCGGCCGCGCGATCAGGGAGGATCGCGGCACGAGGCTTGCAGTTTTTGCCTAAAAAGGCTTAAATTGGGCATGCCAGCTTCAATTTCAGGCATATTTTAGCGTTAGGTAAGAAAGCAAAAAACAACAGGTTATGCAGATCGACGTAGGTTCCCATATTGCCGGCCTTTTGTATGAGCACAATTCAGTGAATATTCCCGGGTTGGGCGGTTTCGTGTCCAGGTATCAGCCGGCGGTGGCCGACCAGGTGCAGGGGCAGATCCATCCACCCTCCAAGGGACTGGCCTTTAACGGCAACCTGGTGGCCGATGACGGCCTGCTGGCACAACACCTGCACGAAAAGCTGGGCATTACCCTGGCGGAGGCCAAAGAAGCGGTCGACGCTTACGTCAAAGAGGTGAAAGCGGCCATTGAAAAAAGGGAGATCGTCGTCTTTCCCAAAGTGGGCCGCCTGTATAAGGACTACGAGCAAAACCTGCAGTTCCTGGCCGACACCACCAATTTCAACCTGGATTCCTATGGCCTGCCGACTGTCCATTTCTACCCCATCGCCCGGAAAGCGGAACAGGGCAGCAGTGTGCGCCCGGCCAACGGTCAGCCCCGGCCAACGGCAGGCAAAGCCGCCGCCCCCAAAAAGGGACGATTTCTCAATAACGGGCTGGCTATCGCCATCAGCCTGGCGCTCATCATAGTCGCCGTAGCGGCCTACTTCCTGTTTTTCCGTACCCCGAAACCCGGCGGGGACAACCCCGAACGCATGCCCACCTCGCGGATCAACATCAGCCCCTCCCAGGCCGAAGGGCAGCCCGCAGCCCCTCCGGCTGAACTGCCCGAAGATGCCGAAGACGGGCAGGAGGAAGGCGCCTACCCGGACGAAGACACCGCCGACGGCGAAGGGCTGGATACCGAAGGCGCCACCGCGGCGCCCGGCCAGAAATATTTCATCATCGGCATCGGCGTATTCGGCAATGAGAACAACGTGCAGCGCCTCATCGAAAGGATCTACCAGGCCGGCTACGAACCCTACACCGAGCCCAAAGGCAACCTGACCCGCGTCGGCATCCAGAAAGCCTATACTGATGAGTCGGAGGTCCGGGAAACGCTGCAGGACGTGCGCCGGCGCTTTTCCAAGGACGCAAAAGTGCTGAGGAAATAAAGCAAAGCCTTCCAGCCTCCTCTAAGGGGCCGGAGGGAGGCTGGCTAATAAACTCCCCCAACCACCCGTCCATTCCACTCCGCCTTCCCCTCGAATGCCGGCAGCCGTTCCGGTACGGCCGTCATGCCGGTAGTATCCGTCAGGCTCTCCATGAAAGCGGCCAGGGCGGCCACCTCCTGTTCCGTCAGGTGGAGCGGTGTGTCGGGCAGGGTCTGGTAGGGCACGTCCAGGCCAAGGCCAAGGCCTCCTCCTTTATTGTAGAAATCGATGACCTCCTCCAGGCTGTCGTACACGCCATTATGCATATAAGGCGCGGTGAGGGCGGCATTGCGCACCGTCACCGTTTTGAAGGAATGGGCATAGAAGGGCGCTTCGTCCTGTGGGCGGGCGCTGGCAATGCGGCCCGGGTCGGGGTCGAGCGTAGGGTTATTTTCGTCTTTGGTGGCCGGGACGCCCAGCACTTCCGATTCCGACTCCTGGTAGTAGGGCGGCACGGTGCCGTTAAAGGCGGGGGCGAAATGGCAGGCGCCGCAG
>JAGFJE010000517.1 GCA_024103175.1 Phaeodactylibacter sp. | reverse complement strand
CTGGGCCGCAGCCGCCAGCGGTGGCGCACCTGCCAGCCTTCGCTGCGGAAAAACCGCTGTTCTGCCCGCGCCCTCACCCGCGTCCGGTATTTTCCCCAGCGCCGGGCCCAGGTAAGCTGCTGCAGGGAGCGGTGCTCGATGTCCTTTTCTTCTTCGTCCAGGCCTCGCCAGCCGAACTGATACCCCCCGGATAAGTTGAGGTCGGTGGTCAGCTGGTAGGCCAGGCCGGCCTGAAAGTTGTAGGTGTGGGGCGTGAAGGCATAGTCAGCCGCTCGCCCTTCGGCCTTTTCGGAGAAGTTTGATTCCAGGGAGGTGTTCACCGACCAGTCCCAGCGGCTTCCCAGCTCTCCGTTCCAGGACAGCTGAGGCAGCAGTTCAAGCGTGGTGCGGGTCTGGCCGAAAACGGAGTGTTTACAGAGCAGCCCTATGCTCAGCAGAAAATATATCTGTAATGCTTTCATATTATCTCAGAAGAACAGGAAATCGTTTGGCGGTTGTTCGATGGTGCGCAGGCTTTCCTTCCGCCCGGCCGCATCGAATTGCCCTTCAAAGAAACCCAGTTCATTTTCCCTTTTGCCTTTTATTTCCAGTTCGTAACCAACCACCTGGCCGTTTTCCAGGATCTCCTGGGTTTTTACCACCTTATGCCTTTGGAATTCGGCCTCCAGCTGTTCGTTGATCCGGCCGGCGGCCTCGGCAGGTATCCTCTTGAATTTAACTTTGCGCTCCGTGTCCACCAGCTGTCCTTCCGGAGTAAATTTTACGCTGTATCGCGATTTCTGGTAGCAAAACTTTGCCTCGAAGAAACGGCCGGATTCATTGCGTTCTTCGTAATACTTCAGCTGGCGCATTTCCGGATATTTCTCCTGAAGGAACTGTATCATCGGCGTGGGCGCCTCTTTGGAGGGTACGCGCTTTTCTACCTCTATCTTCTGGGCAGGGAGGCAAGTAGGCATGAGCAATAAAAACGAAAGCGCCGTCAGAAAAAAAAACGGTTTCATCATAGTTGGGTATGGTTGCGGTTTTGCTGCGAAGTAACTATTTGTGTATTAAACTTGTCGATAAAATAAAAGTTGTCGATAAAATAAAAGTATTCTGTATATTTGGTAATTAGGATATATCGCCCCGGCTTTCTACCGGAAACCATCCTGAAAATTCCTTTTGCCATCCCCCCCGAATTTGATACTCCCCATCTTTTGAGCCTGTCCGGCTTAACGTCTGACCTGTATGGAACGCGAAACCATGCCGTGTCGATATCATCTTAACAAATAACTAAATTTTTAAAACAAACCACGTTTAATTATGAACCTACTAAAACACCTTCCGCAACCCCCTTTTCGCAGTTCCAGGCGCCATTCATGCCGCCCAGATGGAAAAAGGCAGCGCGCCCTTTCGCTTTTCCAGCCCCTGCTTGTACTGGTGATGCTACTTGCCGGAACAAATGGGAATACCCTCAGCGCCCAGGTTACCTACGATGGAAACGGGGCAGGCGTCTCTGGAACCTCCCTGCCTTTTACCGTCCCGGCAGGAACGGATAGGTTATTGGTGATCTCTCTTTCTTACGCTACTTTTTCACCGCTCACCAATGTTTCTTATAATTCCATAAGCGCTACTTTAGCTATTGCTCAACCATTCTCGACGGGATTTGCCGTAAGTTCTATCTACTATATCCCTTTGGGTAGCGGAGCGAGCATTAGTTCTGCCATTACCATTACCGGAGGAAGTTCCGTAGTAGTTGGTGCCGCCTCTTTTCAGAACGTAGACCAGGCCAGCCCTCTCGGAAATACAGCTGGTACGGATAATGTGGCTACGAGCACCCCTTCTTTAAATGTATCGAGTACAGCCGGTAACCTGATAGTGGACAACATTTTTTGCGCTTTAGAGGCCAACCCGGTTACAGCTACTACACCTATATTTAGCATAGACGACAGCCCTGATGATGTTGCATCCAGCTTTCAAATCGCCACATCGGGAACAAATACCATGAGTTATACTTTTGGGATAGGGGTAACGGATCTATATGCCTACGCCGCTGCAGAATTTGTCGCCAGCTCATCAGAAACCAACATCAACCAGGCTGTAGCTGTCCTGAAAGATTACATCAATTCCGCCGGTATCAGCGGGAGCATTGCCAGGGCCCTCAACAGCAGGTTGGACCTCGCTGCCAGAAAATACTGCCTGTATGGCAGCTCGAGTAGCGCCATCTCGACTTTGAATTATATCATCAGCTATGTGGAGTACCAGCGTGGAAGAGGCATACCGACAGCCGATGCCGATCACATCATTGCGGAGGCCCAGGCTTTGATCGACGCTATCAACAACGGCACGGCAGTGTGTGATCCTGAACCAAACAGGCCAGGCGGCCCCGGCCTGATCGATGCCGAGCCGGAGCTGGCCACAGGCTTAAGCCTTTTTCCCAACCCGGCAAGCAACATGGTGAACGTATCTCTGCAAGAACATCTGGGCAAGCCTGCCCTGATCCGCATCTACGGCCTGCAGGGGCAGTTGATGGTGGAGCGGAATTACCTGAGCCTGGAGCAGGGAGCGCTTGCTTTTGATGTTAGCCGGTTTGCCGATGGTAATTATACCATTATGATTTCAGTGGATGGAGAGGCCTCTGTTACCAGGAAGTTTGTCGTGCAAAAATAGCGCTATTTGGAGCGCGGGCCCTTGATTGGGTTTTCATAAATTAACCTGAGGTTTGAATAATGTGCCGAACCGGTTCAAGCCTCACGTTTATTTAACCCATTTCAATTGAGCAGACAAATCGAAGTTGTCAGCTCAAAGGGCGCACGTCAAATGACAACTTTCTTCGGCTGCCGTAGCCCGATGGCGAAGGCATGCGAGTTGTCGATTGACTTACCCCAACCACTTCACCTCCCTTTTTCAGCCGCCGACTTTTGCGGAGGGAGGCTTGCTTCCTATAAATTCTTAATCTCGCTGACCAGCTTGCTCAGCGTCGCTTTGGCGTCGCCAAAGAGCATGTGTGTCTTTTCCATAAAGAACAGCGGGTTTTGAATGCCGGCGTACCCCGGGTTCATGCTTCGCTTGAGCACGATGGTATTCTTGGCGTCCCACACCTGCAATACGGGCATGCCGTAGATGGGGCTTCCCGGGTCATCCAGGGCGGCGGGGTTGACCACGTCGTTGGCGCCGACGACCACTACGATATCCGTGCTCTTCAGGGCGGCGTTGGCGTCTTCCAGGTCCAGCAGTTTGGGGTAGGGGACGTCCGCCTCGGCCAGCAGTACGTTCATGTGCCCTGGCATACGGCCGGCGACGGGGTGGATGGCGTACTTCACATCGACGCCATTGGTTTCCAGCAGGTCATCGATTTCCTTGCAGACCTTCTGGGCCTGGGCGACGGCCAGGCCGTAGCCCGGAACGATCATCACCGATTTGGAGTAGAACAGCTGAATGGCGGCGTCGTTGAGCGTTACTTCCTTGACCACCTGGTCGCCGGTTGCTCCTTTAGAGGCCGCGCCGCCGCCGCCGAAGCCGCCGATCAGTACGTTAAGCAACGACCGGTTCATGGCTTCGCACATCAATATGGTGAGGATGGTGCCGGAGGCGCCCACCAGGATACCGCCCACGAGCATGAAATTATTTCCGTAGATCAGGCCGGCGGCGGCTGCCGACAGGCCGGAGAAGGAGTTGAGCAGCGAAATGACCACCGGCATGTCGGCGCCCCCGATCGGAACGACGAAGGAAACGCCGTAGAGCAGGGCCAGCAGCATGAATATGGCGGCAAGGCCGATGCCGGCGTCGATCTTCAGAACAAAAACATAAATGCCCATGACCAGGATGACGGCCAGAAGGGCCATGTTGAAAATGGAATGCCTGGGCAATACCAGGGCGTTGTCCCTGAGCCAGTCTTCCAGTTTGAACCAGGCCAGCATACTGCCTGTAAAGGCGATGCCGCCGATGAACAAGGCGGTGAGGGAAATGGCGACCTGCCCGCCGCTCATGGCGCTGGCGCCGGTATAGAAGTGCCGCAGCTCCACCATGGCGATGAGCACCGCGCAGGCGCCGCCCAGGCCGTTGAAGATGGAAACCATCTGCGGCATGGCGGTCATTTTCACTTTAATGGCCATCAGATAGCCGATGACGGCCCCGACGGCCAGTCCGGCGACGACCCAGGCGTAGTTGTTGTCTCCCTGTTCCAGCGGAGCAAAAATGATGGAAAGAATGGCCAGCCCCATACCAATGCTGGCGATCATATTGCCCCGGCGGGCAGTGTCCGGAGAACTGAGCCGTTTGAGGCCCCATACGAAGCCTACGGAGCCTAGCAGGAAGCCTACGTCTGTCAGGAATTTTATATCCATGATTTATTTCTTCTTTTTCTTCTTCTTGAACATTTCCAGCATGCGGTCCGTCACGGCGAATCCGCCGGTGGCGTTGACCATGCCCATAATGATGCCGAACAGGCCGAGGCCCAGAGAGAAGTAATCTCCGGCTTCCGCTTGGCGGACCAACAGGATGCCGCCGATCACGACCACGCCGCTGATGGCGTTGGCGCCCGACATCAAGGGCGTGTGCAGGACGGTAGGCACCTTGGAAATGACCTCAAAGCCAAGAATGATCGTGAAAACCAGCAGGTATATGAGTAGTTGGTAATCCTCGAAAAACTGAATGAAACCATCCATACCGGTTGTTATTTTTATTTGCGAAAAATTCGGTCACGGCAGCCGGATGGGCCGGCTGCTTACTGTTGCTGTGCTTCCGCCTCGGCGGTGAAATAGGCGCCTCTGATGATCTCGTTGCTCATATCGAGCGTCAGTTGCCCGTCTTTGACCAGTATCTTCAGGAAGTTGAGCACGTTGTTGGCGTAGAGCAGGCTGGCGTCCTGCGGCATCAGGCCGGCCAGGTTGGAGTTGCCGATGATGGTCACGCCGTTGTGGACGACGATCTCGTTGTCCTTCGTCAGCTCGCAGTTGCCCCCGGTGGAGGCCGCCAGGTCGACGATGACCGAGCCGGCCCGCATCTGATCCACCGTTTCTTTGGGCACCAGCATGGGCGCTTTGCGGCCGCGGACCTGGGCGGTGGTGATGATCACGTCGGCCTTCATGGCCCTTTTCTGGACTTCCTGCCGCTGCCTTTCCAGGAATTCTTTGGACTGCTCAACGGCGTAGCCGCCGGCTTCCTTATCCTCCCGGGCGCCTTCCACCTCGACAAACTTGGCGCCCAGGCTGAGCACCTCCTCCTTGGCGGCCAGGCGCGTGTCGGAAGCTTCCACCATAGAGCCCAGGCGTTTGGCCGTGGCGATGGCCTGCAGGCCCGCCACGCCGGCGCCCAGCACCAGTACCTTGGCCGGGCGGACGCTGCCGGCGGCCGTGATCATCATGGGGAAGTAACGCGGCAGGTGACGGGCAGCCTCCAGCACCGCCTTGTAGCCGGCGATGGAGGCCATGGAGGAGAGTACGTCCATCGACTGGGCCAGCGTAGTGCGCGGGATCATGTCGAGGCTGATGCCGCGCAGGCCCATGCCGCGCAATTTATCGGTTACCTCCGGGTAGAGAAAGGGTTGAAACTGGGAAATGACGATCGCGTCTTTCTTCAGTTTTTTGTACTCCTCATCGGAAAGCGGGTTGATGCTCAGCAGCATGTCCGCCCCGGAAAGCAATTTCTCCCGGGTGGTTACGGTGGCTGCTGATTCGTAATCTTGGTCGGAGTAGAAAGAAGAAGCCCCGGCGCCTTCTTCGATGAGGATCTCAAGGCCGAGGGCCTTTGCTTTTTCGGCAACTTCAGGAACCATCGCTACGCGGGTGTCCTCAAGCTCCCTGGGGATGGCAAGCTTCATATTTGAATGCTCTGTTTTTTGTTCCGCCCGAAATTAAGGGATATTTTCATATTTCCAAAGAAATGCCAACTGTTCTCGTTTTGAATGCCACTAAAGCTCAAAGGCACGAAATTCCACGAAAAATTCGAGGTAGGAAATGTATGGAAATGCGTGGAAATACGGTGGAAACATTCGCCGGCCCCTAAGCATTTCAGGTTTACTGATTGTAACGTTTTGCGTAGCTGCCCTGAGGACGTGAACCCGGATCCCCAAATTTATTTGGGTCGGAGACGTTACACTAATCAACTTGAGGGGACGCGGGTTTATCGTCTTCGACGCCAAA
>JAGFJE010000516.1 GCA_024103175.1 Phaeodactylibacter sp. | reverse complement strand
ATCATGATGATAGCACGGTGTAAAGGTGGAAGCGTTTAAAGGTGTAAAAGAATGGAGGCTCCCAGCCTCATTTACACCTTTACACTTTTACACCTTTACACCTACTGCATAAGCATCAAAACTTACGCATTTTTATTCATACAATTCAGGTCTTCAAAGGCCTGCTTCAGGCGCGCTTTGAAGGACTGCTCGCCCGCCCGGAGCCACTGCCGCGGGTCGTAGTATTTCTTATTGGGTTTATCTTCTCCTTCAGGATTGCCGATCTGCCCCTGCAGGTAATCCTTATGCTTTTCGTTGTAGGCCCTTACGCCATCCCAGAAGGCCCACTGCAGGTCGGTGTCGATGTTCATTTTAATCGCCCCGTAGTTGATCGCCTCCCGGATCTCCTCCCGGGAAGAGCCGGAACCGCCGTGGAAGACGAAGTTGATGGGGTTGTCGCCGGCGCCGAACTTCTCCTTGACGTGCTCCTGGGAGTTCTTGAGGATGATGGGCTTGAGCTCGACGTTTCCTGGCTTGTATACGCCGTGTACATTGCCGAAAGCCGCGGCGATGGTAAAGCGGTTGCTCACTTTACTGAGGGCTTCATAGGCGTAGGCCACTTCCTCCGGCTGGGTATACAGGCGGGAACTGTCAACACCCGTATTGTCGACGCCGTCTTCCTCTCCGCCGGTGACCCCCAGTTCGATCTCCAGGGTCATTCCGATCTTATCCATGCGTTTGAGGTATTCCACGCAGGTCTCTACATTTTCCTCTATGGGCTCTTCCGATAAGTCGAGCATATGGGAACTGTAGAGCGGATAGCCGCGGCTTTCGAAGAACTTTTCACCGGCGTCCAGCAGGCCGTCGATCCAGGGCAGGAGTTTGCGGGCGCAGTGGTCGGTGTGCAGGATGACGGTTACCCCGTAGGCTTTGGCCATGGTATGTACATGCATGGCGCCGGAGATGCCCCCGAGGATACCCGCGCGCTGGTTTTCGTTAGACAATCCCTTGCCGGCATTAAAAACGGCGCCGCCATTGGAAAATTGAATGATGACCGGGGAGTTGGCCTCCCGGGCGGTTTCCAGT
Organism: Phaeodactylibacter sp.; assembly: GCA_024103175.1. Lineage (GTDB taxonomy): Bacteria > Bacteroidota > Bacteroidia > Chitinophagales > Saprospiraceae > JACJXW01. Next base: position 15,330 of record JAGFJE010000516.1, on the reverse strand, counting down.
ACGGCGTTGATGCTGTTGGTGCCTACGACGTTTACCGCCGGCAGAGCAAAGTTGTTCTCATTGGCGTAATTGAAAAGCTCTGTAACTTCATCTCCGTGGAGAACCCCGGTTCTAAAGCGGGTGGAGGTTGCTGTGGACATAGGAATCTGGTTGTTTAGACTAAAAAATGGCTGTATCAACGTATTTTCCGCGTGAATAACCACGGGAAAGCACGCCAATATAGCCATTTTTGCGGATTCGCCCGAACCTTGCCGGGGAAGGCGCCTAAATTATACCTTTTTCGGTGAGGTAACGCTCGGCGTCCAGGGCCGCCATACAGCCGGTGCCGGCCGCCGTTACCGCCTGGCGGTAGACGTTGTCCTGGGCATCCCCACTGGCAAAGACCCCGGCGATATTGGTTTTGGTGCTTTTGCCGTTGGTCTGGATGTAACCGGTTTCGTCCATGTTCAGCCAATCCCTGAAAATATCGGTATTGGGCTTGTGGCCGATGGCTACGAAGAAGCCCCGGGCCGGAATAACGGACTTTTCCTGGGTTTGGTTATTGACGACGCGGATGCCTTCCACCTCATTATCACCGATGACTTCCACCGCCTCGGTGTTCCAGTGCACTTTGATGTTCTTTGTATTGAAGACCCGTTCCTGCATGATCTTGGAGGCGCGCAATTCGTCGCGGCGGACCAGCATATGGACGGTAGGGCACAATTTGGAAAGATAGAGCGATTCTTCTGCGGCGGTGTCTCCTCCTCCCACAACCGCCACCTCCTGCCCCCGGAAGAAGAACCCGTCGCACACGGCGCAGGCGGAGACGCCTTTATTGGTCAGCCGCTTTTCGGACTCCAGGCCCAGCCATTTGGCGCTGGCGCCGGTAGATACAATTATGGTGTCAGCATGAACCTCATGCCCTGTTTCCGACCAGGCTTTGTGCACTGGCCCGGTGAGGTCGACTTTGGTGATCATTTCGTACCGCACATCTGTACCAAAGCGTTCGGCCTGCTTGCGGAAATCTTCCATCATCTGCGGCCCCATTATTCCATCGGGATATCCGGGGTAGTTCTCCACATCCGTGGTGATCATGAGCTGCCCGCCGGGCTCCTTGCCGGTGTACAATACCGGTTCGAGGTTTGCGCGCGCTGCGTAAACAGCTGCGGTGTAGCCTGCCGGCCCGGAGCCGATGATCAGGCATTTAATTCTTTCAATACCTTCTGCCATTTTATTTTTCGCTTTTTTATTTTCAGGACGCAAAAATATAAATTATGGGCGCGCCGGTATGTAATTCCGGTCACAGATTATGCATACCCCGGCCCGGCCCTATGTAGAAACGCCTGGAAAGCTTCGCTGGTTGAGCCCCCCGCATTTCCGTATGCAGCGGCAGAGACGAATCCCGAATCCCGGGAATGACAAACCGCCCTTCCTCCGGCGACAAAACCAACCCTTTGGCCCAAATTTTTCCCGCCTTTCCTATTTTTTCAGTATTTTTATAATTATTTCATTGAAGGAAAAGAGGAGAATCATGATCTATCCCCTGGCATTTACAGGCGCCGTCGCAAGCCTCGCGCTCTGGTTCCTGTACCGGACAAACGACGCAAAAAGCAAGGCTTTTCAACCCTTATTTTTCGGCACTTTTGGCATTTACATCCTGTCGGTACTGTTGCAGGACGCTTCAATGAGCATCAAGCTAGGCGCCCTTTTTCGCGACCTGATAGCCATGACGGTTTTCGGGCTTGCCTTCCAGGTAATTTCCAGCCATAAAAAGTGGCTGGCGCTGGGCAGCATCCTTGCCGTTGGCGCTCTGGGTTGGTATTATCAAAGCTTCATGGCCGGCGCCTTTGCCCGGCCGGTGCAAGATAGGGTAGAATACGACGCTTCCGGTGAATTGCTGCTTGAAGTAGCGGAAGGCACGGGAGAAGAAGCGCTGGCGACGGTGGCCAGAAAATACGGGCTGAAGCTGGAAAGGGCCTTCGCGCCCCAGTATCCGGAGGCTACGGAACTGGATGACTATTTTGCCGTAGACGTCCCGCCGCAATATGCCGACAGGCTGGCTGAGGTGATCAGTGAACTTCAGGGGGTGAACACGGTAGATTGGGTGGAACCCAACGAAATCGTAACGGTGAGCCCAATTCCGGCCCGGCGCACCCCCAATATCAATAAGAAATTCGGGATCAATGACCCGGGGTTGGAGCACCTGTGGGGCTTTGAGGCCATGGAAGTGGATAAGCTCCTCGCCCACATGGAAACAGAGGGGCTGAGCCCCCAGCGCAAAGCCTTGATCGCCATCCTGGACACCGGGGTAGATGCAGAGCATGAAGACATCAAAGGCAATTTCCGCTCTACCAAAACAGTTTACGACAACGACCCCAAAGCCCACGGAACCCACTGCGCCGGCATTGCCGCTGCTGTTTCCAACAATGGGGTAGGGGTCGCCTCCTTTTCCAGAGACAACCAATTCGTCGAAGTGACCAGCATCAAGGTCCTGAACGCGTCCGGAATGGGGTCGCAGAGAACCATCATCAAAGGCATACTGGAAGCGGCTGATGTGGGCGCCGATGTGATCTCCCTCTCTCTGGGCGGGCTTTCCAACCAGACTAAAGAACGCGCGTACCAGAAAGCGGTCGATTACGCCAATAAAAAAGGAGCCATCGTCATTGCCGCCGCCGGCAACTCCAACCGGGACGCCAAGAGTTTTGCCCCGGCCGGAGTCCCCGGGGTGATCGCCGTCAGCGCCCTGGATGGCCAGCTCAACCGGGCCGTTTTTTCCAACTACGTCACCAACCTGGAAATGGGCATCGCCGCTCCGGGCGTAAATATCTACTCCACCATACCAAACAACCGATACAGCTCATTCAACGGCACCTCAATGGCCACCCCTTACGTTTCTGGGCTGGTTGGCCTGCTCAAAAGCCTGGACCCGGATATGGATACCCGAAAGGCCTACCAGATCCTCCATGAAACGGGTAAAAAGGCAGGAAACACCCAAGAAACCGGCCGCCTCATCTATCCTCTCGGAGCAGTACTGGAACTGGAGCGGCAAAAGCAGAATCCGCTGTAGGGATGTAAGGAATGAAGGAATGAAGGAATGATTGACGGCGGCGTGCGCCTCAATCAATCAATCAATCAATCATTCCTTCATTCCTTCATTCCTTTCCTTACCCCCGTCCCATAACTTTTTGCTATTTTTGGGCCATCCAAACAAATCATCCTACATGGCAAAATTCAGGACAAACCACGAACGCAAAGGCAGCGGCAGTGGCAGCATGATCATCCGGGTGGGCCTTTTCAGCGCTATCATTGGTGGTTTATTCGTTCTCTTCAACAAATTTACCGGCGATGTTTCCAGCCCTTCTTCTCCGGAGGAGCAGGCTGCGGAGCCTGCCGGGGAGGATTTTTCCTATCTCCCCGGATCTACTACCGGAACCGTCATTCATCATAAATATTTCTCCCTTTCCTATTCCGAAGAACACGAACAGGCCGAATGGGTGGCCTACCGGCTCAACGGCGAAGAATTGAAGCGGCCATGGGTAGAGCGGGTGGACAATTTTCGCCCGGACCCCAAGGTCAGGACCGGATCGGCTACTCCGGATGACTATCGCCGCTCCGGCTACAGCCGCGGGCACCTGGTGCCCGCAGCCGACCGCGCGTTCAGCGAGGAGGCGATGGATGAGACCTTCTACATGAGCAACATCAGCCCGCAGTCTGCCAACTTCAACAAGGGTATCTGGCGGGAACTCGAGGAGCTGGCGCGCTCCTGGGCCAAGCGGAACGGAGAACTCTATGTTGTCACCGGCCCCGTCCTTTCAATGCCTCCCAAAGGAGAGGTGGGGGAAAACCGGGTGTCCGTGCCGGCAGCTTATTTCAAAGTATTGCTGGATGCAGAGGAACCTCAGGTTAAGGGCATTGGTTTTCTCATCCCCAATGAGGTGAGCTTTGACCCGCTTTATGATTTTGTGGCAAGCATCGACAAGGTGGAAGAAGTTACCGGCCTGGATTTCTTTGGAGAACTACTGCCCGATGATGTCGAACGGGAAGTGGAAAGCAACTTCAATATCGACCTGTGGGAGTTCAGTAAAACCAAATATCAGGAGAGAATAGAAAAATGGAATAACCAATAACGATATGTCAAAAAAAGATTCATTCATTGCGGAGGTCAACGAAGGCTACTCCTTTAAAGGGCGCTTCATCATCCTGGGCGGAGCTATGCTGGACGGGGAGTGCATGACGAATACGTTGGTCAAGATCCCTCTAAAAACGATGAACCGGCATGGCCTCATTGCCGGCGCGACAGGTTCGGGAAAGACGAAAACGCTTCAGATCCTTGCCGAACACCTTTCCCACCAGGGCGTTCCTTCTCTCCTTATGGACATCAAAGGCGACCTCAGCGGAATCGCTGTGCCAAGTGACGGGCACCCCAAGATCGACGAGCGGCATGCCCGCATCGGTATACCTTTTGAGCCCGGTGGCAGCCCGGTGGAGTTCCTCACCCTGTCTGACGAACCTGGCGCGCGCCTGCGGGCAACCGTCCTGGAGTTCGGCCCGGTGCTCTTTTCCAAGATGCTGGACCTCAACGACACACAGGCCGGGGTAGTGGCAGTGGTGTTCAAATACTGCGATGACAACAAGTTGCCGCTGCTCGACCTGAAGGACTTCAAACAAACCCTGCAGTACATCTCTAATGAAGGCAAAGAAGAAGCGGAACGCATTTTCGGCAGGATATCAACGGCCTCAGTAGGCACTATAATGCGCAAGATCATCGAACTGGAACAGCAGGATGCCGGCCGCTTTTTCGGCGAACGGTCCTTTGATGTCGATGACCTGCTTCGGACTGATGAGAACGGGCGCGGTATCGTCTCCATCCTCCGGTTAACGGATATTCAGGGCCGGCCCAAGTTGTTTTCCACTTTCATGCTGCAGATGCTGGCGGAGATCTACTCCAATTTCCCGGAGGAGGGCGACCTGGAAAAACCCAAGCTGGTTATTTTTATTGATGAGGCCCACCTCGTCTTTGAAGAGGCCTCCGATGCGTTAATGGATCAGATCGAAGTCATTGTCAAACTGATCCGCTCCAAAGGGGTAGGGTTGTTTTTCGTTACGCAAAACCCTGCGGACATCCCGGATGATGTGCTGGGGCAACTCGGCCTGAAGATACAGCACGCACTGCGCGCCTTCACCGCCAAAGACCGGAAAGCCATAAAACTGGCCGCCCAGAATTACCCCATTTCTGATTATTACGATGTGTCGCAGGTGGTTACCGAACTCGGTATAGGCGAAGCCCTGGTAACTGCGCTGAACGAAAAGGGGATACCCACGCCCCTGGCCCACACCCTCCTGAGAGCCCCTGAATCCAGAATGGACGTACTTACCGAACAGGAAATCGGCAGGATCATCCGTAAATCGGAAATCATCGACAAATACAATGAGGAGATAGACAGGGAGAGCGCCCATGAGATCCTCGCCAAAAAACTGGGCCAGGCTCAGGATGAATCCTTACAGGAAGAGATGCGGGAGCAACAGCAACAGGCCCGCAGCGCCTCCCGCCGCCAGGAGAAGAGCACCATTGAAAAGATCATCTCCAATCCGACCACCCGCCAGGTTGCCCGCACCGTGGCCCGGGAACTGACCCGGGGGATACTTGGTGTGCTCGGAGTAAGCAGCTCCTCCCGGCGAAGGCGGCGTTGAGAAGGGGAAAAGACACGGCAATCCCGGGTTACTGCCCCTTTACCAGGACGGGCCGGTAGGCCTTCTGGTAAGTTGACCACGGGGTTTTCAGGTAATGCCCTCCGGCAAAATAAGTGGCGATGCGCTCGAACTGCTGAGGCGTCTTGAAACCTACTATGGACTGGATGACGTTCAGGTCTTCATCAAGGAAAACCACGGTGGGAAAGCTCAGCCTTCCTTTCAGCAGCTCGGCGGCGAGTTCGTGGTAGCCACGCTGGCTGTTCTTGACGTATTTATAGGTTTTGCCTTTGTATTCCAGCTCGCTGCGCTGTTCTGCATCAAATTTGACCGGGTAGAAATTATCGTTGATGTAGCGGGCTATGTTGGGCTCCTGAAAGGTAGCTTTATCCATTCGCTTACACCATCCACACCAGTCGGTGTACACATTCAGCAGGATCTTTTTCTTTTCTTTCCGGGAAAGGGCCATCGCCTCTTCCCAGCTGAGCCATTTAATAGCTTCTTCGGGTGTTTCCTGCTGTAGTAGTAGTTTTTGTGTGTATTGTGCCGGTGTGAATGAAAGGGCGCTCCCTGCGGTGAGTATTGTGAGAAAAACACCTATCCTTATCATTCCTGATTTGTTTTCAATTATTTGCAACAAAAGTAACAACAAACAAACAAAATAAAAAAGTGGCTTATGGTGCCCGCCGGAGATTTTAATGTAAGTTTAACGATTGTAAAGAGTTGTGAAAAAGGAGCAGTTCATCCTGCCCCAACCGAAAGGTTTTGGCGGGCGGTTCCGGCAAATGGGGCGCCGCTCTGCCTTCGGCCAGGTATTTCCCGGCGATGAAAACCCGCGCCTCGTCCCAAAGGCCGGATTGGATGAAAAGCTGAAGGGTCTTAATGCCCCCTTCGGCCATCAGGGTGGTGATATTTTGGGCAGCAAGGCTTTTAAGCAGGCTCCCGATCATATTTTCGTCGAAGGAAAGATAGTGGTAGGAGATGTTCTTTCCTCTTTTTTTTGTGACGGGGGTTTCGGTAAACACCATCGTAGGCTGCTGCCCGTCAAAGAGGGACAGCACAGGCGGTAGCGTACCCTTTCGGTCGAGAACGACACGGCGGGGAGAGGGGCCGAAAAAAAGCCGGTTGGTCAGCCTGGGGTTGTCGGCGAGCGCCGTATTGGCGCCGGCCAGTATTCCATCTACCTCACTGCGCCATTTGTGCACCAGGCGCTTGGTGTAATTGTTGGTCAGCCACAACTGCCGGTTCTCCAGCGGCGCAAAAACACCATTCTTTGATTGAGCAAACTTCAGGATAACATAGGGCCGCCCCATCCGTACGAAAGTATTCCTCGGTTGGCTCAATAACTGCCCTTCCCGGCGGAGCACCCCTACCTTGACCTCCACGCCGGCCTGCCGCAGCCGGCTGGCCCCCGCGCCGTCTACTCCGGGGCTGTGGTCGATACAGGAAATGACAACCCGGGGTATCTTGCGCTCCAGGATCAAGCTTGTGCAGGGGGGCGTTTTGCCATATATATTGCAGGGCTCCAGGGAGACATACAGGGTGGAGTAGGGGATGAGGCCGGCATCAGCGGGAAGTACACTGTTCACGGCATTCACTTCAGCATGCGCCTGGCCATATGCCTGGTGGTAGCCTTCCCCGATGACCCGCCCGCCATGTACCAGGACAGCGCCGACCATAGGGTTGGGGGAAACCCGGCCGGCGCCCAACCTCGCCAGGTCGAAACACCGTTGCATGTAGGCCTCTTCTTCCTGGTTCATCATGCTATTGTTTTGATTATTGGAATAACACCGGTGGCAAAAAATTTCCTTTGCCATGAGCGGGGGCTACTGCAAAGAAACCAAAAATTATTGTTGCCGCCTGAATTGTTCAACAAAAACATTACATGATGCTTTTTATTCTTTGAAGAAATTATTAATTTTCGGTTAGTCACAACCCAACCTTATTTAATTGAACCACATACCTGCTCTTCAAATAATTAATTTCCGTTTTTACTTAAATACAAAATATTGTTAACAACCAAAACCCAAAGAGCGTGCTATACAAGGTCAAACTGAAAAATGCAGACGAAAGCGTTTTGTTGGACGACAAAGTATACGAATACCTTACTTCCGACCCCTATCTCGTGAAGGTGGATTTCATCAATAACCTTCGAAAGCACTCCAGCGGATGTGCCGTATTTCAGAAAACATGGAAGAAGGCGGACGGAGGTTACAAAACCGAAACGATCTATCTGCATAAACTCGTTGCTGAAAAGTTCCTGCTGGATACCAAAAGCAATTCCAGAAACCTGGTCGGCGCAAAAAACGGGAACAAGCTGGACTGCCGGCTTGAGAACCTTATTTATCGTTCCCGCTCCGTAGCCAGCCGGAAGCGAAAGACGAGCAGTAAAGCAGGGTATACGGGAGTCTACAAAGAAAACAACCGGTACCGGGCCGTAATTTCGGTCAACCGGAAATCGGTCCACATCGGGATGTTTGACACGGCAGAGGAGGCAGCTCTGGCCTACAATAAGAAATCCAAAGAGCTATATGGCGACGACGGAAAGGTCAACATCATCAAACCGAGAAAAGAAAATGAGGAATGATGATCAGGTTGAAGCCGAGCCGGCAGGCGCTGGCCTCACCGCTCGGGTCATTTCGCGTTTACCCGGCGGCCCTTTAAGTGCTTCGACGGTAAAACCGAGGCTTTTGAGGCGCCGTTTCACCACTCCTTTCGCACAGTAAGTGGTGAGCACCCCATTGGGCCTCAGGGCATCATACATCTTTCTCAGAATATCTTCTTCCCATAATTCAGGCTGGGCATTGGGAGCAAATGCGTCAAAATATATAACATCAAACGCGTTCTTGTACTGCACCTCCTCAAAGCGGCTTCGCCTTTTACAAAAAGAAAAGTATGGAGTAAAGGGAAAGGTTTCTTCCCAGGCTGCTTCGTGAAGCTGAAGGAATTCCTCCACCGCCGCCGGCTTCCCCAGTATTTCCGGATAATTGAGCTGCCGGGCTTCTTCCAGGGTGATGGGGTAGGCTTCCACTGCTTCGTAATAGATGGGCAGCTGCCGTTTATTGGCTTCCAGTAAGGTCAGCAATGCATTGAGGCCCGTCCCGAAGCCGATCTCCAGTACCGACAGCTGGCTGGCGCCCGCCATCCGGTAGTAAAGGCCGGATTGAATGAACACGTGGGTGGATTCCTGGATAGCGCCGTATTTGGAATGGTAGCTAACGCCAAAGGTTTCCGAAAAAATGGAATGGGAACCATCCTGGGTCTCGAAAATTCTGCCTTTACTCATCAGTGGTAATGCGGTTTATCTGTGTATCCTGAAGTTGATCCCGGAGTGGCAGGGTCAGGCCAGGCCCGAGCCGGTAAAAAAAGGCTGCAGGCTACGGGCATCAATGTCGAGGTGTGAGGCGTGATACACACACCGGCCCTCCCGGATGAGGAGCAATTGCGGCGACTGGTGTGCCACTCCGAAGTGCTCGGCGACCAGGTTGGAAACGTCCCGGTAAGCGATCAGGTCCAGAAAATAGGGAAGCACAGCGCGCTCATCGAATTGCCATCCTTTCTCCAGCCGGCGCCGGGCAAGAGAACTGAGGGAACAGCGCGTGCTGTGCTTGTAGATAATGCAGGGAGTAGACTTGGAATGTTCTACGATTTCTCGTATCTGGCTCGTTGCCGTCATCGGCAACCAGTTGACTGTATCCATTTACCAAATGAAGTTGATTACCGTAGTAACAACTTCAATCAACTGATCGTTCATGGAAAAAGTAGGGCAACCGTAGCCCCGGTTGCAGGAAGAGAAAAAGCCTGCCATGATCAAGAAAGCGGCGGCGCCGGCAATCTTTCTGAGGTTTTTATTTTTCATTTTTAAAAAGCTTTTTTCGGATATGTTCTTACCGATTGGTTAAACGAAAGTTAGATCTGCCTTATTACGCTTATAAGTTGCAAAAATAGAAAAAGTGGCTTTAACTCGCCACTTTATATAGCATAAGGTTGCCGAACGGGAAAAAGTTGGCCGCAAACAAGAAAAGCTCAGGCTTGTTATACCCTATAGTTTTACTATTTTTGCGTACCTGAAAATAAGTTGCAGGATTACATAAAAACTAACTCAACTAAGCAATGGCAAGAAAATTAGCCCTCAGAGATGCCCTCCGGGAAGCCATGGTAGAAGAAATGCGCCGGGATGAGTCCGTCTTCCTCATGGGAGAAGAGGTGGCGGAATACGACGGCGCCTATAAGGTCAGTAAAGGCATGCTCGAAGAATTCGGCGCCAAAAGAGTGATCGATACCCCCATCGCCGAGCTTGGCTTTGCCGGCATCGGCGTCGGCGCCGCCATGAACGGCCTGCGCCCCATCGTCGAATTTATGACCTGGAACTTCGCGGTGCTGGCCTTCGACCAGATCGTCAACAACGCCGCCAAAACCCTTTCACAATCTGCCGGAAATTTCAAGTGCCCCATCGTCTTCCGCGGCCCTTCCGGCAGCGCCGGCCAGCTGGCGCAGCAACACTCCCAGACCTTCGAGAGCTGGATGGCCAACGTGCCCGGGCTGAAGGTCATCTCCTGCGTTGACCCTGCCGACGCCAAGGGCCTGCTCAAATCCGCCATTCGCGACGACGACCCGGTTTGTATGATGGAATCGGAACTCCTGTACGGCTTCGAAGATGAGGTGCCGGAAGAAGAGTACCTGGTGCCCATCGGCGTGGCCGCCGTCCGCCGACAAGGATCCGACGTCACCCTCGTCTCATTCAATAAAATGATGTATCCCACCCTGGAAGCCGCCGAAGAACTGGCGAAGGAAGGGGTGGAAGCCGAAGTGATCGACCTGCGCACCATCCGCCCCATCGATTACCAGACGGTGGTTAACTCGGTAAAGAAGACGAACCGCCTGGTTGTCATCGACGAGTCCTGGCCGCTGGCCGGCGTCTCTTCGGAAATTGCCTACGCCATTCAGAAATACGCCTTTGATTACCTGGATGCGCCGGTGACGCGGGTCAACGCCGCCGATACTTCCCTTCCCTATGCGCCGACCCTGGTGGAGGCTTATCTGCCGAATGCGGAGAAGATCGTCAAGGCGGTGAAAGAAGTTATGTATATGAAGGCTTAAATTGGAGAAGGGGCAAAATCTGCGATTAACCTGCTATCTTCGCTTCTGATATGCAGCAAGCGGCCGCCTCTTTTTTTCAGCAACTGCCTCCTGAACAATGGTTCTGGCTGATGTTTTGCGCCTTCCTGATCGGTATGGCCAAGGCAGGGGTCAAAGGGCTGGGCATGTTCGTGGTGCCTATAATGGCGGCAGTCTTCGGCGGGAAGCCCTCGGTAGGGCTGGTATTACCCCTGCTCTCCATGGCCGATGTTTTTGCCGTCTCCTACTACAACCGCCACGCGGAGTGGAAATACATCTGGCGCCTGCTGCCCGCCGCGGCCGCCGGGCTGGGGATAGGAATTGCGGTAGGCTATTACATGGACGATGCCTCCTTTGAAAGCCTGATTGCCATTATTGTTATCGGAAGCCTCGTGCTGATGATTCTACAAGAGCGCTATGCACTTTCCGGCAAGCTGGTGAGTAGCTGGGGGTTTTCCTCTATTTTTGGCGTACTTGGCGGCTTCACGACCATGGTCGGCAATGCCGCCGGCCCCATCATGGCAGTTTACTTACTGGCAACGCGCATCCCCAAGAACAGCTTCATCGGCACTACCGCCTGGTTCTTTCTGATCGTCAACCTGCTGAAGTATCCTTTCCACATCTTCCTGTGGGGCACCATCACCCTGGAGAGCTTCCTGATGGACCTGGCCACGCTGCCCGCCATCATCCTGGGGGTATTCCTTGGTATACAGGTGGTAAAATTTATTCCGGAAAAGGCATTTCGCTATTTCGTGATCGTGATGACGTTTATCATATCGCTGCAGCTGTTGTTGGGGTAACCCACGCTGCCGGGCCGGTGAGTTAAATCACCCTTTTTCAATGATGCTTCTCATTGAAAAATCGCCGAAAAATGCTAAAGTTAATTTTGGCACAGCTTACAACCTCACTTCAAATACCTGGAGTAAACCACCTCACCTTCAATAGATTGCCTTCCGATTGACAAGTTCTTCAGCTTTCATTAGTAACCAAAAAAAGAACATTTCCCCCTGATTACCAGCTAATTAATGCATGAAAAATTATTTTTCCCGCAAGGAAACATTTTTCCCGGGCCGGGCGTTAAAGAAAAGTACATATCCAAAAAATGAATAGAGTCCCATGTTGACCTTGTTAATCCTTTCTGTGCTGTGGAGCAAGCGCAAAAACCTGCGCGAGTACCTTCAGAATTCCTATGTCTTTTGCCGGTTGTTTGCCGCCAGGTGCAAGCCTGAGTGCGCAACTGTACCGGTAGAGAAACAAGCCTAGGCCATCGCCCGAAGCTGGCCTTTTGCCTTCCTTCCCCAGATGTCATTTCTCCGCATGGCATGCGCGAACTTTATTGCCCGGCCACAACGCTTTCTGCTCAGCATTTATATTCCTTCCAAATCTACATACCAACCGGTATGTATTTCTGTTTAAACGCTACCACAGCAGGGCAGGGGAGTGTGACATAAAACATCAGGTAGTGTGACCTACATCATTTAACGGCGGAAACCGGATGATTAAATTTGCCGCAAACCCTTTAATTATGCGGCACTTAATACTACTTCCGACTTTTTTACTCGCCCTGGCTCTTCCTCTGGCAAGCCTTGCTCAGCACGAAGAAACGGCGCGCCACATTTCCCCGGCACATACCAACGGGTATTTTCGAATGGCCGTGCTTATCGGGCATACTTTCATCCCTATGGGCACAGAGCCCGACCGCCTGGCAGTACCTTCCTGGGGCCTTGACCTCGAGTACTGGTTTAACCACAAATGGGGGATTGGTTTACACAATGACCTGGAAATTGAGACCTTCCTGGTTGAACAAGAAGGCCATGAGGAGATACTCACCCGTGAATATCCGCTCGTCCTCACCCTGGATGCCCTGTACAAGCCTTGGAAGCAATTGGTCTTTCTAGTTGGCCCCGGATGGGAAATTGAACGCAATGAGGATTTTTTCCTGGTGCGCGCCGGGGTAGAATATGAATTTGAGCTGGGCCAGGGCTGGGACCTTTCTCCAGCTTTTTTCTACGACTCCCGGCGAAATGCTTACGATACCTGGACGATCGCCCTGGGAGTAGGCAAGAGCTTCCGGTGATTCAATTTCGGGTATTTCCGGCATCTTAAGGCGGATGGAAGTTGTTTTATGAAGAGAAATTCATGTCCTAAATCAAATAAAACTATGAAGAACCATCCATCTATTATTATCGCCGGAGCAGGCGGTATTGCTGAAGCATTGGGGCTGATCCTGGCTGAGTGGGCAGAAAAAGCTCCTCAGCTGTGGATAGGAAACCGGACATTGGGCAAGGCCGAAAAAGTAGCCCGCTGGATCAAGGAGGGAGCTACCAGGGATGTCGAAGCCCATGCCTTTCACCTTCCGGAAGGAGAGGACTATCCCGGAGAGGCCGCTGCCATCTTTCGGGAAGGCGGGGTGCTGGTAGATTGCCTGCCCGGTAAAGAAGCGCCCAGGATGGCCAGGCTCGCTCTGAAATACAATATGCATTACATCAACCTCACGGAGCACCTACGCGAGACCGATGAGATCAGCGCTATGGCTGAAGGGGCCGAAAAAGCCTTCGTCTTGCAGGCAGGATTAGCTCCGGGATATATCGACATTCTGGCCAATGGCATGTTCCAGGATTTCTGCAACCGCCATCAGGTGAATAAGGCCGATAAAATAGAAATGCGGGTCGGGGCCCTGGCCCGGCATGCCGCCGCTCCTTCCTATTACGGTTTCACCTGGAGCCCGGTAGGCGTAGCCACTGAGTATGTGGAGCCGGCTATCGTCGTTCGGAATTTTGAAAAGAAAACGGTACCTCCGCTTTCCGAGCGGAGGCTGTTGCGCATCAACGGGACGGCCCTGGAAGAAGACCTCACATCCGGCGGCGCCGCCGACCTGCCGGAGGCCCTGGCCGGCAGGGTTAAAGACCTCGACTATAAGACCTTACGTTATCCTGGACACTACGAATGGATCAGCCGGCAGCTGGCCTCCATCCAGGCCACTGGCCAGGAGCGCATCAATGAATTGCAGAAGCGAATGGAAGCGGCTATCCCATTTGTGGAAGACGACCTGGTGTTCGTGTACGCCGCAGTACAAGGAAAAGACAAAAACGGGTTGCTCAGGCGGGAGGAAAAAGCCTTCGAGATCCACCCGCAACGGGTAGGGCGGCATTTGCTTCGCGCCATTCAGACGACAACGGCCGCTCCTCCGGCCGAGATCGTCCTCCAGTTGCTGGAAAACCGCTACAGGGGGGTGGTGCTTCAGAGTATGATCGATCCGGAAGAATTCCTTAAAGGGAAGATTGTGCAAAAGGTGTTCCGCAACCGAAAGGAAGAACTGGCCGAAGTAGTAGAAGCGGCAGGAGCCTGGTAACGGGCTATACTACCGCACCCTCAATTCCATTCCTATTTTGATCAGGTTGCCGCTCAGGCCGTTCAACTGCCGGAGCGCCTCAACGGTCGTATTATAACGGCGGGAGATATTCCAAAGGGTATCTCCCGTAATAACCGTATGGTATTCAACGCCTGGGTTCACGGCAGGTTGAATGCGAGGAGTTTCTTTTACCTTCCAGCCCCTCAATTTTATTATTTCTCCTTCAGCGGGTTGTTCTCCGGGCCGCATGCGGTTGCGCTCCAGCAACCTGTCAAGCTGCACACCATACCGTTGGGCAATGTCATACATGGATTCGCCGGGCTGCGCAATGTGAATGTCGACCGGCCCCCGAAACGCCCTTCGCTTTTCTCCCAGATACACTTTCTGCCCCTCTGATAAAAGGTATCCGGTTGGAAGGCCCTCGTTGTACACCAGCAGGTCGCCCAGGGGGATGCCGGTACGGTAGGCAATATCCCGGGCTGTTTCATAACCTGAGGCCAGCGTGAAGGGCACATTGTTGGTGGTGGTGATCAGTGGCGGGGCTGGCCTGGAGACAGGCTCCTCCGGCGCAGTCCCGGGTTGGTCGTACTGATGAAGCTCATAGCGTTCGACCAGGCTGATCAATTGCCTGGCATAGACTGAGCTGGTAGCGTATCCGGCTTCCTGCAACCCGATGGCCCAGCCCCGAAAATCAGTAGGGTCAAGCTGAAATAACGGCCCGTAACGCGATGATTTCTCCGGGGAAAGGAGAAAGCTGGAGTGGTCCCGGAAGCTGCCATCCACAGTAGGGTAGGAGCGAAAACAAGACTCCTGAAGATAACCTGACGGGCTGTAATCATCGTCTTTTTTGAAGTAGGCGGCGCCGCTCCAGCCGGATCCGCATTTGATACCGAAATGGTTGTTGGCGTTAACCGCCAGCTCGCTGCGCCCGGCGTTCGATTCCAGTATGCCCTGGGCCAGCGTTATGCTGGCAGGGATGCCGGTGCGGGCCATTTCCCGGATGGCGATGTCTTTGTATTGATCAACATAGGAGAGGTGGCTCTGTCCATTTTGTCCGGATAGGGGGGGCAATGCCGTAAAGGACAGGAGCGCCCATGCTGTGAAAAATGAGAATTTTACTGAGTACATGGTTAGGGGGTTTAGTCTAGAAACGCACGGCCGCACTTGAAAATTCCGTGCGAAGGGAGGGAGAG
>JAGFJE010000512.1 GCA_024103175.1 Phaeodactylibacter sp. | reverse complement strand
CCATTGACGCCTTATCTGTATTTATCGGAGAACCGGCGGAGGGCGAATGGAAACTGACGATCTCCGACCACTTCGACCAGGATGGAGGCCAGGCCAATAGCTGGGAACTGGATCTCTGCAGCACGCCCCCTCCTGTTGCGGAACTGTTCCTCCTGCCGGATGAACTGCCTGCCTGCGTTGGCGCTCCTTACTCTACGGGCATCTATGTCGGAAGCGGTTTCTCCGCACCGGTAAACCTGAGTGTTTCCGGCTTGCCCCCGGGGGCCGCCGCCAGCTTCAGCAGTAACCCGGCTTTGCCTGGCACATTTGTCACCCTTACCGTCGACAGCCTTACCCTGCCTGGCAACTACCTGCTCTCCATCACCGGCACATCCGCCGACAACCACCACCTTTTCCAACAGCAGGTGGAAGTGAGCGCCCGTCCACCGGCCCCCGCCCTTGTCTATCCCGCTGACGGCTCCACCGTATTCGAGAACTACCTGACGTTCTCCTGGTCCGCAGCGCCGGAGGCCGATACGTTCATCGTTCAGGTCGCTGCCGGCCCTGCTTTTCAGGAGATCGTCAGAACGGCCCGGGCCGCTACCCCTTACTATACGCTGGACAGCCCCCTCCCCAACGGCACATACTTCTGGAGGGTGTTCGCCGAAAACGCCTGTGGCGCCGGCAATAGCGCCCTCCCCTTTTCCTTTTCCATGGAAGGTTCCGTGACTGGCATTGAAGACGACTCCTCCGGCCAGCGGTGGCGGCTGTTTCCCAACCCGACGGACGGACGGCTGCACATCCGGTGGGAAGGTGGGGAGAAGGAAGAGCGCTCGGAAGTCGAGGTTTTCACCATTGAGGGGCAGCTGTTGCTGAGCCGGGAGTTTGACGGAGCGGTAGAATTGTCGCTGGAGGGGCGGCCGACGGGAATCTATCTGGCGGTGTTGAGGAACAGGTGGGGGGTGGAAGTGCGAAGGGTGGTGGTGCGGTGAAGTTAAAATAAGCCGGATCGGTGACAGCCCGGCGAATTCAATTTGGCTATAAGTAGTAAGAAAGCAGGCTTTTAGCCAAAATAAAACAATGATCCCTTTAATAGGCAGAAAGAAAGAGCAGGAAACCCTGAGGTCGTACATACGATCGAGGAAATCAGAGTTTATTGCCATCTACGGACGGCGGCGGGTTGGAAAAACTTTCCTGATAAGAAAGGCCTATAATAATGACTTCGCTTTTCAATTGACCGGCCTGGCAAATGTTTCTATGAAACAGCAACTGAGCTTTTGGAAAAAAAGAAAAAGAAAGCCTGTACCAACTGGTGGACCTGTATTCTCTCTTCTACCTGAAGTTCATCAAAAAAACCGGTGAAGACGATGAGAACTTTTGGATCAATTCTATAGAAACGCCTTCTTTTCATGCCTGGGCGGGCTATGCTTTCGAAATGGCCTGCCTGCATCATGTGCCACAGGTCAAAAAGGCGCTGGGCATCAGCGGGGTGCAGACTTCGGTTTCGGCCTGGCGCTCGCCGGAAGCCCAAATTGATCTTTTGATCGACCGTAAGGACCAGGTGATCAATATCTGTGAAATGAAATTCTCCATCAGCTCTTTCGTCATCGACAAAAAATATTCCGAAAAGCTGCGGAGTAAACTGGGTGCTTTCCGGCAGGCCACCGGCACGAAAAAGGCGCTGTTCCTTACCATGATCACCACTTACGGGTTGGCGCAGAATAAGTACAGTGGGCTGGTGCAGAATAGTTTGGAGATGGATGTTTTGTTCGAAAACTCGTGATCGGCCTCGCGCCAGCGTCAATCTATGCCGTCAGACGGGGGCGGGCCCGGCTCGCTTCCATCTCCCTTTATTACGGACCACTTAATTCTACTTTAAGACTTTAAAATTTAGCCGGACTGGAATGCCTGGAGCGCGGACCTCCAGGTCCGCGAAAACCTGCTTCATGCAGGTTCTTAGTATGATATTGTCTTTTTAGGGGCTGCCAAAGGCAGCCTTCGCGGGCCTGGAGGCCCGCGCTCCTGTTAAAGTCCTAAAGTAGTATTAAAAGCTTGCCCGGAAGAACGAAGTGAAGACGGGTAGCCCGTCCGAAAAATAGTCAGGCCTTGAGGCAGCGGCAGGAGAACCCGGCCTCTTGAGAAGAGGTGTCCCGGTCGACCCGCTCGTAGTCGCCGTAGAAGATGTAGCTCCAGGCGCAGTCGGCATCGAACTCGGTAGCGGACCAGTAGTAGCCGGTCCGGCCCAGGTCGGCGTACACACCGTAGCTGACGCGGAGGCCGCCCAAAAGGGCATTAAAACCACTCGGGCCTCCCTCAATTAAAGCCTTATAAGCGGCGGCATAACTTTCAAAATATACCTGTAGCCCCTTCACTTCCGTACTTCTCGGCAGCCGCCACCCCGGCGGGCAGGCCCTCTTCGCCGCCTCCCAGGTATACAGCCGTCCGTATTTCTCCCCATTTTTCGGCTCATCATCATAAAACCAGCAGCCCTCTCCCACATCAAAATTCAGGTTCTCCGCCATCCATGTATTACCCGCTAATTCGACGGTTTTGTAAGTTTGCCCATCGCGAGGGTCGACGAACTGATTCAGCGAACCCAGTTCCGCCTCGATGACTTTAAGCACCCGCTCAAACCCTCCTTCCTCAAACAAATCCACATAATGAATATGCTGAAAAGGCTCCGGTATCCGGCAATCATCCAGGCGGACGGGAATAACAAAGATCTGGCCTTCCGGAATTTCTTCCAGGGCATCCAGCGCCAGTTTGTACTCCCGCTGCACATAGCTGCGTTTGGATACGGAAAATTTGGAGAAGAAAATAATGATAAAGCGCGACTGCTTCAGCGCCCGCCTGATCTCCCCGTCCCAGTTATGCCCGGGCAGCAAGTCCATCTTGTCCAGCCAGGGGTTGAAGCCGGCGGCCTTCAGCCGCTCGTAGAAGGAGAGCACTTGCTTTTTGTCTTCGCTGGCGTGGCAGAGAAAGATGCGGTCATAGCCGTTTGTGGGCATGAATGAGGATTTTGCCAAAAAATACAAATTTAACTTCATCTCTTGAGTGAAGGAGCATAAAAAATGGAACGCAGATCTACGCAGGTTAGGCGGATTGCGCGGATTACGAGCCAGCCGCTACTGACAATGGCTCGCGCTATTTTTGAGCCTCAAAGGGCCTACCGGACAATTATCCCTCCCAGCCGGTGAGCCTGTCGGCTCTCAATCCGCGCTATCCGCTCAACCCGCGCCAATTCGCGTTCCATTATCCTTTGTGCCCCCTCCTCACCTTGGTAGCGCTGCTATCAGGTTCCGGGCGTTCCTCGATCAGAACGAAAACCCATCGCCCAGAAACGATAATTTACTTAATTAACAGAGTATTTATTGATGGAAGTGGAAGAAAATCACTTTCCTCCTGTGTTCCTCAAAACAACTCATCCATAGTGATAACATTATCGATCAAACCAAGGCTGTGCTTATTAGGATTTAGGCCAAAAGTTGTGATCAATACAAGGAATAACTGTTTCCTGGACCTGGACGCCATGCGGAAGGCATTCCGCTTTCTCCTGAGTTTATCCGCCTCCTCTTTCGACAGTGCGAATGCATCATTGTAGAATTTTATCTCGCAGAGGGATATGGCGTTGTCCATCCTGTCGATCAACAGGTCAATTTGAATGCCTTCGTACTCTTCCGTTGCTTTAGCCAGAAAGCTGCAGTGTCGGGTGTGCATACCGGATATGCCAAGCGCTGCCTTTACCTTCCCGATATGCTGCAGGCAGATATTTTCGTAAGCATAACCGCTCCACGACTTCCAGGATTGAGACTGGCTTAAACTCTGCCAGTTGCCGGTTTCATTTTCTGGGATGTCTATGAGGTACTTGAGGTAAAAAAGCGAATAATTATCAGTCAGCCGGTAGAGCGTATCTTTTTTCTTCTTGTTGAAAGGCACATAGGAGGTGATAAAACCCGATTGCTCCAGCTCTTTCAAAATTGTGGTAATACCGCCTCCATCTTTTAGTTTGGTAGCGCCCAGGATCTCCGCCCTGCTTAGCCCTTTCCAGGTAGAGGCCAAAGCGCTTACAATATTTTCATATCGTTCGGGATTGGAAAATAAAGAGCTGTACAGGTTGTCAAATTCCGTTCGCAATAAACCCTGAGGATGAAAACATATTTCATTTATGTTCTGAACGGCAGTTTTCCCTCCCTCTACCTGATCCAAATAATGAGGGATGCCCCCCATCGTCATGTAGAGTTGTATGATCTGATATCTGTCAAAGGCTATGTTTCTCGATTCAAAGTAGGCCTCTGTCTCTGAAAGCATGAAGGGTTGTAACACTATTTTCCGAGTTACCCGGTTGTGCAGCCCTCCTTTGTTGTTGATGATCTTTTTTATCATCCAGGCCGTTGCCGAGCCGCAGATCACCACAACGATATTGCTCTTAGAGGCATAACTATTCCAGAAGTAGCTAAAGCCAGTAAGAAAGTCAGACCTTGGCGTAGCCGCCCAGGGAAGCTCATCGATGAATACCACCTTCCTCTTATCTTCTTTTTCAGGTGACTCCAGGAATTCTTTCAACTCGTGAAACGCCGCCAGCCAATCCTTCGGTACGGTTTCAACTGGCCCTTTTTGCCGCCTGGCTTCCTTTAAGCTGTATGTAAAGTTTCGCAGCTGTTGTTCCATATTGCCATCCTTCAGGCCGACCATCTCAAAATCTATCCGCTCCCCAAAAAAAGTCCGGACAAGATAGGTTTTTCCTACTCGCCTCCGCCCGATCACAGCCACAAGCTCCGGCCTTTTCGATGCCAGTGCTTTCTCCAGAATGTCAATTTCTTTTAACCGGCCTATCATTTTTTGGGTAATTATATTTCGCGGAATCTATGGCAATATACATAGATTCCGCGAAATATGATATTATATTTCGCGAAATGCTGCATGAATTAAACACATTCCGCAGATTATAGCTTAAAGGCCATCTTTGCCAGGCAAGCCAACGGCGCCAGAAAAGCGCTACCCCTGCGATGGCCACTACCTACGGATTGGCGCAGAACAAGTACAGCGGGCCGGCGCAGAATCGTTTGGAGATGGATGTATTGTTTGAGGAATAAACTGTGCATGGACAGGAGGCTTAAGTAAGTAAGCGGACAGATTAATTATCCCTCTCAGCCGGCGAGCCTGTCGGCGCTCAATCCGCGCTATCCGCTCAACCCGCGCAAATTCGCGTTCCATTATCCTTTGTGCCCTCTCCTCACCATTAATTTCTTACATTTGCCCAAAACCAAATCACATGAACCGAACGAACGACCCTAACCTGCGATCCTGGGTGGAAGTGCCCGAAAACAGCGATTTCCCCATACAGAACCTCCCCTTCGGCGTTTTCAAGACGCCGGGCCTCACCCCCCGCCTCTGCACCGCCATTGGCGATTACGTGGCCGACCTGCAGGTGCTCTCCGAACATGGTTTCTTCGACGACCTCGGCATTGACATCCGGGTCTTTGCCCAACCCTACCTCAACGATTTCATCGCTCTGGGCAAGGCAAAGACCAGCGCCGTACGCAGCCGCCTCGCCGAGATCCTCGACGACGACCTGGAGGAGTGGGACGCCAGCCAGCTGGCCGGCTACTTCCTACACAAGCAAGACAAAGTACAGATGCTGCTCCCGGTAAAGGTGGGCGACTACACGGACTTCTACTCCAGCCGGGAACACGCCACCAATGTCGGAACCATGTTCCGGGGTAAGGAAAACGCCCTGATGCCCAACTGGCTGCACCTCCCGGTGGGCTACCACGGGCGGGCTTCCTCTATTGTCGTTTCCGGAACGCCGGTGCGCCGCCCCAGGGGGCAACAGATGCCCGACGGGGCTGACAAGCCCGTCTTCGGGCCCTGCCGCCTGCTGGATTTCGAACTGGAAATGGCCTTCGTCATCGGCAAGGAAACGAACCTGGGCGAAAGCGTGGATGCCAATGAAGCGGAAGATTACATCTTCGGCCTGGCCCTGTTCAACGACTGGTCAGCCCGCGATATTCAGAAGTGGGAATACGTACCCCTCGGCCCCTTCCTGGGCAAGAGCTTCGCTTCAACCATCTCTCCCTGGATCGTAACGATGGACGCCCTCGAGCCTTTCCGCACCGAAGGGCCGAAGCAAGACCCCACGCCCCTGCCCTATCTTCAGACGAAGGGGGCCAGGAGCTTTGACATCCAACTGGAAGTGGAGATCCGCCCCGAACAGGGCGAAGGTAAAACCGTCTGCCGGTCCAACTTCAAATACCTGTACTGGAATATGGCGCAGCAACTCGCTCACCACACGGTGAACGGCTGTAATATCCGCGTGGGAGACATGATGGCCTCCGGAACGATCAGCGGCCCCACGCCGGATTCCTACGGCTCCATGCTGGAACTGTCCTGGCGCGGCGCCAAACCCATCGCCATGCCCGACGGCAGCGAGCGCAAATTCCTCCTCGACGGAGATACGGTCATCCTGCGCGGATGGTGTGAAAAGGAGGGGAGAAGGATCGGGTTTGGGGAAGCCGGCGGGAAGGTGTTGCCGGCCGTGGGGTAGGTTTGTTATTGGTTGATTGGTTATTGGTTGATTGGTTGGCCGTCTCTGCAAGCCGGCTAAAATTCGGTGATTGGCTGCCTGGCTGAACCGACGGGCCGACTCTTC
>JAGFJE010000064.1 GCA_024103175.1 Phaeodactylibacter sp. | reverse complement strand
GTACCGGCCGGGCGGGCCGGTGAGTGAAAAAGTAGGTGTCGCCCTGATTCCAGATGTCCACCGGCAGCTCTTTAAGTTCGACGGACCCGTCCGCCAATGTGAACTCCACCACTACCGGCATAGGCATGCCAAGCTTGTTGGTAAGGGTGATTAAAACGGAGCCGTCGTCTCTCTGGCGGGCTTCGGTAATTTCCTGGTCGAGGCTTTCGTCCTGGTAGAACCAGCTTTTCCAGAACCAGCCCAGCTCTTCCCCGCCGGCGTTTTCCATGGAGTTGAAGAAGTCTTCCGGCCGGGGGTGTTTGTAGGCCCAGTTGCGGATATACTGGCGGAAAGCGTAGTCGAAGCGTTCGGGCCCCAGCACGTACTCGCGCAGGACGAGCAGGGCGATGGCAGGCTTGAAGTAGACGACATCGCTGAAGCCTTTGTCGATCTCCCGCGGCGGGCGCATGACGGGCCCCAGTTCCGCTTCCATAAAACGCTGCCGCATGGCTTTATAGTTGGAGATATAAGAAGAATAATCCGCTCCTTCGAAAGCCTGGGCGGCGAAAAAGCCCATGAAGGTGACGAAGCCCTCGTCCATCCAGGCGTGTTGGCGTTCGTTGCTGCCAACGATCATGGGGAACCAGTTGTGGGCCACCTCGTGGTCGAGGGTAACCCAAAGGGGGTTGCCGCTGCGGCTATACGAAGTGAAATGGATGCCGGGATATTCCATGCCGCCGACCGTACCCGCCACGTTGCTCAGGGTGGGGTAGGGGTATTCGAACCACTTTTCGGAATAGTGTTCTACGGAAGCCCGGGCGTATTCGGTGGCCCTGTCCCAGCCGTTGAGGCTTTCGCGGGGGTAGAAGGATTGGATGAGTACGCGCTTCCCACCCGGCAGCCTGGCGCTGCCGGCGTCCCAGAGCAGCCCTTTGCCGCAGGCCCAGGCGACGTCACGGGTATTCTCCATGTGGAATTTCCAGACGCCCCGCTTGCCGCTCCCTACGGGCGCCTTGCCGGCTTCTTCCGGGTCAATAATAAAAAGGGTGCTATCGCTTTGCCGGGCGGCTTCCAGCTTTTTGGCGTAAGAACGGGGCAGCACCTCGCCCGGGTTGAGCAGCTCGCCCGAACCGGCTACCACGAAGCCATTCGGAACGTCGACGGTGTATTCGAAATCGCCGTATTCGCAGTAAAACTCGCCGGCGCCGAGGTAAGGCAGGTTGTTCCAACCCGTCACATCATCCAGGACAGCCATGCGGGGATACCACTGAGCGATCTCGTATATCCAGCCGTCATCCAGCAGAATGCGCCCCATGCGGCCGGCCCCTTCCTCGGGAATGGTGAAACTATAGTCGATGGTAATGCTCCCTTTGCCTCCGTTGGCCGCCAGGGGCGCCTGGAGTTTTATCTGCATACGGGTGTCCGTGATCGTATATGCGGCCGGCACGCTCCTGGCCATGGCCCCCGGCCCGTTGCAGACAACGCTGCCGATCTCAAAGCCCTGGGTAATATTTCCTTCATGGCGGCTGCCGGCGGTATTTACCTGAGTACCCCGCGAACCGGCCTGGAATTTGTTCTGGCCCAGCTGCAGCCAGAGGTAGTCCAGCGGGTAGGGGCTGTTGTTGGTATAGGAGATGGTTACCTTGCCGGTGATCTTGTGGTGGAGAGTGTCCAGGGTAGCGTAAATATCATAGTCGGCGCGGTTCTGCCAGTAGGCGGGGCCGGGCATTCCGAGCGGGGAGCGAGTGGGCTGGGCATGGGAGAGGATGGGGAAGAGCAAAAGAAGAATGATGGGATAAAGAGGCTTGGCGTTCATTAGCGAGAGTTATTGGTTCCGGTGGAGAGCATTTGGTGAAAGAAATAGGTGGAAATACGGTGGAAATGTTTGTCCTGGGGGGGGCGTCCATTTTCCGGCTGCCCGGCAGGTTCTCTGCAGGAAAGCAGCCGGAAAATGGATGTCGAAAATACCTTAACGCAGCAGCGTCAGGTCGCCCTGGAGTTCTCCGGGCACATCGCCCATATCTGTTTCAGAGATGTACTTCAGCGTATAAAAATAGACCTCGGCGGGTGCGGGTTCGTCTTTATAGGCGCCGTCCCATCCGTTGGCATCTGGGTCCGTGCCCTCGAAGACCATTTCTCCCCAGCGGTTATAGACGCGCAGGGTATAACTCCCGGCTTTGATCCGGCAGTTCCTCTCCACCGGTTCGAAGAAGTCGTTGTGGCTATCTCCATTGGGGGTAAATGCGCTGGGCATCACCAACAAGCAGGGGCAGTTGGCGTCTTCATCGCGGGCCACGAAGGTGGAAAATTCCGCCGTGCAGGCGCCGAGGGTGACTTCCACGGAAACTGCAACGGGGACGTCGGTGGATTCAACGATGAAAGTCGAATCGGCGCTTCCGTCCTGCCACAGGTAGGTAGCGCCGTCGGTGCGGGCGTTGAGCGTGAGCGGGAAGTCGTCCTCGCAGGCGAGGGTAGTGTCGGGGAAGGGCGCTGTCGCCAGGCCGGGCACCTCAATTTCTTTGGACAAGGTGTCGGCGCCACAGTCGGTGGCGATGAGGGTGATGGTATAGGCGCCCGGATTATTATAGACATGCGTAGGGTTGGCTTCGGTGGAGGTATTGGCGGCGCCGGAGGCCGGGTCGCCGAAATTCCACAAGAAGGAAGCCCCCGGAGTAGAGGTATTGGCAAAGCGGGTGGTATCGCCGGCACAACCCACGGTGATGCCGAAATCGGCTTCGGCCGAGCAGCGGTTGGCGTAGGCGATGGAGCTGTTGAGGAAATATTCCGTTCCGATGGCTGGTTGCGACAAGATTGCCCCGTCGAACAGAGAGACGGTATACAGGCGGACGGCGCCGTCCGCATCCTGGCCGGAGAAGGTATAGGCCTGCCGGTTCCGGTTCAGGCTCTGGCTGTGGGCCAGGAAGCCGTTGGTGGCAATGGGTCCGGAGAGGGTAGTGGAGGCTCCGGTTTGCGGGTCCAGGCGGGTGAAAGCGGCGGCCTCGCTATCCAGAAGGCCGTACAGCTGGCCGTCCCGGCAATTGTATTCCATATTCCGGAAGGAGATGTCGTCGCCGATGTCGAAATTGGTGAGCACCTGCCCCGTTTCAGTACTTACGGCAACCAGTTGCAGGCTGATGGCCCCGAAGTTGATAAAAAACAGGCGGTTGGCATAGGGGTCGATGGTAGCCGTTGAAGGGTCGATAGACTGCTGGCTGAGGGGAGCGATCACGGTTACCTCCCCGGTCTCCGGCTCGATCGTAGCCAGGTTGTTTTGTTCATCCAGTGCAAATAGCATCCCGCTGAGGCAGTGGTATTCCAGGAAAGCGGGAATGATGGGCAGGCCGGAGATACGGATCACTTCACCGGTATTGAGGCCGACGGCCACCAGTTCCTCGCCCTGTACCGCGTCGGAAGTGATAAAAAACAAACGGCCGCCTTCGTTATCAACGGCAACCGTTCCGGGAAGCAGGCCCCCGCTGGAAACGGCATTGGCGGAGATGGCGGTACTGTTGGCGGTATTGGGGTCCAGTGTTGCCAGGCGGTTGTCGCCATCCAGGTAAAAGAGGCTGCCGTCATGCTGGGCAGTGGCCTGAAACAGGCTCATTAGGATCAGGGATAGAAGCGTGATGTTCCTTATCATTGGGATTACAGGTTTATTCTCAGACAAACTTTCTGATCTCGCCGCCTATTTCTTTAAAGCGGCGGATGGTGTCTATGGGGTCGTCGGCCTTGAAAATGGCGCTGCCGGCGACCAGCACATCGGCGCCGGCCTGGAGGACTTTTTCGGCATTGTGCAGGCCGATGCCGCCGTCGACTTCGATGTGGGCGGTGAGGTTGCGCACCGTCAGCCGGTTGCGGAGGCGCTGTATCTTGAGCAGGGTATTGTAAATGAACTTCTGGCCGCCAAAGCCGGGGTTTACAGACATCAGGAGGACGAGCCCCACCTCTTCCAGGATGTCTTCCAGCAGGCTTACCGGATTATGGGGGTTGATGGACACGCCGGGGGTGGCGCCGGTATCCCTGATCTGCTGAATGACGCGGTGCAGGTGGGTGCAGGCTTCGTAGTGCACGGTGATCACATCGGCGCCGGCTTCCCGGAACTGTTCGATATACTTTTCCGGTTGCCGGATCATCAGGTGGACGTCGAGGGGTTTTTTGGACAGGCGGTTAACCGCTTCAATAACCATGGGGCCGAAGGTGATGTTGGGCACGAAATGCCCGTCCATTACGTCCAGGTGCAGCCAATCCGCCTGGCTTTCATTGACCATGGCGACCTCTTCCGCAAGGCGGGAAAAATCGGCGGCGAGTAAAGATGGCGCTACTAAGTGTTTCATTCAAGGCCTCCGGGTTATGATTTTCAGTGGGCAAAGATATAAAAAAAACCGGCTCCGCTTGCTACGGGCCGGTTCCAAAAGAGCTTTGAGAGGCTATCTACATACCAAAAAAAAAGAGGGCGTCTATTGATGCCCTCGAATAAAAAAATTCATGAGATTATAATTGCATTCGTGGGATCACAACTGAAAGGGCCGCTGGGCGGCAATACAAAATGGATTATAATTTGTTAGTAGTAAGCCGGTTTTGCAGGCTTCTTAAGCGCGATTATGATTTGCTGGCTGCAGTTTTTTTTTGCCTTTCGACAATTCTTTTCTGCACAGTACAAAAGTCTATAACTCTCCGCTCAATGTGAAGTACAATTAATGGTATTGCTGGATTTTGTTTTTCAATAATTTTTTTTCAAAATATTGATAATCAGTATTTTGTGTTTCATTATTGGGGAGATTCTGTATTTTTGGCTTAAGAAATTAATTTTTCTTCCCCCAAAAAAACGTTTTTCTGAGGCGGCCGAGCCATAATTTCGGGTGATGCGTTGCACTTCAGCACAAAGGTGAGCTTCCAGGTATGCTTTCAGAGAGGAGGGCCGGGCCGGGTTCAAAATGGCCGGATGCAGTGTAACTTATTCGGTGAGGAGGGCGTATAAAAAAAGAGTGCTGCCGACAAATGGCGGAGCACTCTTTTACATGGTGTTCATGAGATAATAATTGTATTAGCCTGGCCGGAAAATTCCCGGGCAGGGTGAGCCGGATCTGCCGGCTGCTTTCATAGGGCAATTTGTTAGTAGTGGTTTTGGGCAGCTTGCACTTTGGGGCCAATTCGGTTTTGAAAAATTAGTTGCCAGGCTGCCGCTGTTTTCGGGAATCACATTTTGCTAGTATTGAGTCACGTTTTTAAAATGGCCGCTGTTTATAGTGTTTCATCGTGAGGCACAGTACAAATGTCGGTCAAAAAAAGAGTGTTCATAAGTACATTTTTGTATATTTCTGCCCGGAAATGAACGGGTGGTTTTTTATAACCCGCTAGCTGTCAATTATTTGTTTCATTTGTTTATTGAATTACTGGAATTTAACCCTGGCCTATTATGCATCAAAGCCGATTGGTAAAACACATTCGTGAGCTTTCTCTCAAGGACAGAGAACGCTTTTTGCAGTTTGCCCATTCTCCATATTTCAACCAGCATGAAAAGACACAGGAGCTGCTGGCCATCATATTGGACCGTATAGACGGCCCGGCCAAGAACCTGGAAAAGCCTGTGGTATTTCGCGCCCTTTTCAAGGGGGAGCCATACAATGAGCAGCAACTGCACAATGTAATGTCTTACCTCAAAAAGCTGTACCACGAATTCCTGGCTTACGAGCAGTTTGGGCATAAGCGGTACAACCGGCGCCTGTACACGCTGCAGGCTGCTTTCAACAACCATCAGTTTGACATTCTGACCAACCGCAGCAAACAGCTGAAGAAAAAGTTGCGGGAAGACCCGGTGCACGACAGTGAATACTTTTACACCAACTACCACCTCAACAACATGCTGGGGTACTACAGCGGGCATTACTTCGACCGCTCGGAGACCAATACTTTCCAGCAGATGCTCGATAACCTCGACAAGTATTACATCGTGGAGAAGCTCCGCAATTGCTGCCACCTCACGGCCAACTCCATCATGATGAATACGACCTATAATTTCCGGATGCTGGACGAGCTGCTGCATTATCTGGAAGAAAACTGGGACGATTATAAGAAAGACACTACCATCGTGCTTTACTACCGGGTGCTCATGAGTATGAACGATGAGCATAACCCCAAACATTATCAGCGCATGAAGCGCATGCTGGCTGAAGATATGGATTCTCTTTCCCCTGATGACGGGCGGGACCTCTACAGCTTTTCCTACAATTACTGCATCCGCATGATCAACTCCGGCCATAGTGAATACCTGCGGGAATTATTTCAACTCTACAAACAGGGCCTCAAACAGGAGCTGGTGCTGGAAAAGGGCATGATCTCTGAGTGGGACTACAAAAACATCGCCACGCTCGGCTGCCGCCTTCAGGAATTTGAATGGACCGAACAATTCCTTCAGGATTTCCGGGACAAGCTACCGCCTCACCGCCAGGAGAATGCCTACAACTACAACCTCGGCAACCTGTATTACAACAAGAAGATGTACAACGAGGCCCTTTCCGCCCTCCTCCTGGTGCAGTTTACGGATGTGAAGTACCACCTCAACACGACCTTCCTTCTTTTGCGTACCTACTACGCCCTGAAAGACACCGAGGCGCTGCTTTCGCTGATCGAGACCCTGCGCATTTACGTGATCCGCAACCGCAAGATCACCACCGAACAGAAAAGAGGGTACACCAATTTCCTGCGCTTCGCCCGTAAACTGGTATTGCTGAAGCACCATGCCTCCACCTACTCCCGCAAATCCCTGGAGGAGGAACTGGCCAAGCTGGCGCAGAAAATTGAATCTACGGAGAATGTCATCAACAAGTACTGGCTGCTGGACGAATGCCGGGGAGAAGCGGTGAGCGTGTATTAGGGAATGAAGGAATGAAGGAATGAAGGAATGAAGGAATGAAGGAATGAGTGGATGAGGGAATTTTACCTGGCTGGAATGGAAGGCCGAGGGCCCGCGATGTTTCTTTGGGAGAAGGAGGGGCTCTATGCAGGCGGGTGAACTTTATTTTCCTGAAAGCGTAACGATTTGCCGGAATTTCCATTATGGGGGCAAAGTTTTATTGTCCAAACCAAATTATACATTATGGCCACCCGTTGCAGCGGTTTATTTTTCGTATTGGTTCTGCTCATTCTGTTTTTCAGTGCCAGTGAGGCACATACCCAGCCCGGGAGAGGGGATTCGCCTATGCCCAAACGGGAGTTTCGGGGCGTTTGGGTGGCTACGGTCAACAACCTGGACTATCCGAAGCGGCCCACCACCTGGCCGACCGCCCACAAGGAAGAGTGGAAGAATATGCTCAAAAAGCTGAAGGAGCTGGGGTTCAATGCCGTGATCTTCCAGGTGCGCCCGGCCGGCGATGCGTTCTACTTTTCGGAATATGCACCCTGGTCGGAATACCTGACCGGCAAACAAGGGATGCCGCCCAGCCCGGAATATGACGTCCTGCAGTTCCTCATCGAAGAAACCCATAGGAACGGGATGGAATTCCACGCCTGGTTCAACCCCTTTCGGGCGACTATGGGCCTGGACACTGCAGCCCTCCACCCTCTGCACGCCTTCAACCAACACCGCGGCTGGGTGGTGCGCTACGGCCGCCGCTTCTACCTCAACCCCGGTATCCCACAGGTGCGCGAGCATGTGCGGGACGTCGTGGCCGAGGTAGTGGCAAAATACGACATTGACGGCGTACACTTTGACGATTATTTCTATCCCTATCCGCTGGCCAATGAAGTTTTCCCCGACAGCCTGGAATTTCGCACTTACGGTTCTGCCTATAAAGATATCGGCGACTGGCGCCGCAGCAATGTGGATGCCGCCGTGGAAATGGTAAGCGCTTCCATCAAAGAGCTAAAGCCCAATGTCTATTTCGGGATCAGCCCATTCGGCGTATGGCGCAACAAGGACAAAGACCCCATGGGGTCGGAAACCAGGGCCAGCATCGGCTCCTATGACGACCTTTATGCGGACATCCTGGGCTGGCTGCGCAACGGGTGGATCGACTATGTCATTCCCCAGCTTTACTGGAATATCGGCTTTGAACCTGCCGATTACGCCACCCTTCACCGTTGGTGGAGCCTGCATTCCGGCCCCGGGCAGCTGTATATCGGCCATGCCGCCTATAAAGTAGGCAACGACCGGCAGGAACAATGGAACGAGCCCGGCGAGATCGGCAGGCAGGTCGCCCTTAGCCGCCGCAACCGCCGCATCAGCGGCGGCGCCTTCTTCCGCGCGCAGTCGGTACTCGACGACCCGCTGGGGCTGAAGGATTCCCTGAGGGTTTATTTCAGGGAGCCGGCCCTGCTGCCGGAACGGCCCGAATTGTCGCAGGGCCTGTTTTCCGCTCCCGAACTGAGGAAGGTGAAAAACCAGCGGGGTAAAGCAAGGGTCATCTGGCGCCCAGCCAAGGAAGACCGGGAGAAGCCGCCCAGTTATTATGTCGTCTATCGGTTTGCCGGCAACGGCGTGGGCGATATGGATGCTCCTCATAATATCCGTTACATCAGTTGTTTTAACGACGACAGCAAAAAGTTTCAGTACATCGACGCTTCCATTGAGGAGGGCCAAACTTACACGTACCTGGTGACGGCAGCGAACCGCGCCCACACAGAAAGCGCTCCCAGTGAGACGGCCACCGTTACCCGCCGGAATAACCGCATCCAAAAATTTAAGCCACCCCGGAAGAGCAAAAGGAGGCGGGGAAGGAAGGGAGGGGGGTAGATTTTTGATGTGTGATGTGTGATGTGTGATGTGTGATTTTTGATGTGCGATTTTTGATTTTTGATGTGTGAAAAAAAAGTTCAGTCTTACATTTATTTGAGAAAAAAGCCAGAAATGCCGTCTATTATTTGAGCAGAGTAAACCCCTGCCTGTTTCTCTCTGTTAGAATATGTGAAAAAAACAACCGCAAATGATAATAAAAGACAACTGGCAAACTCTGGCTCATACCGAAACCACTGAATTAAATAAGGCCTCAACCCAGCTTCACCATGCTGCGCAGTTTGTCGCCCTTTTTGGCAACAGCCTGCTTCCCAAAGCTGCCGATGATTCCCAGTCGAGTATGGTATGGCTTCCCAAGCTGAAGGCGCTGGCCGGCCAGGAAATTAACTTGAAACGGCGTATCCGGATGGCTCTTCTCTATGAAACCTTTGAGCTGCAGCTGATCAATGAAAACGAAGAAGCCCTGGGCGTTTTTCCACTTTCCGGGCAGACTAAGGGCACGGCGCTCAGCTTTGTGCGCACTCAGGCCCGCTCTTTTGGCAAAAAGGCGGATGATATTCAGCCGATCACCCATTTTAACCTACCCAAACATGGCCTGGACGAAGGGGGGCCCTTTCACATGACGGACCCCGGCCATTTTCAGGAATTGGCCCGCTACCGGCACAACGCTCAGCTGGCGCTCACCGAGATTGCCAAAGAATATGAATATGCAACGGAGGTGGCTACCTGGCCTCACCATTTCGATACCGGCAGTGTGATCCCCGTTAAGTTTGACGACCAGAGCAACCTGACCAAAACAGTCGGCATCGGGCTGGCCCCGGCCGACAATATTGCCGGTGAATTCTATTTCTACGTCAACCACTGGCAAAAAGAAGGAAAGGCCGATTACAATACCCTGCCCAGCCTGCCGGAAGGCGCCGAATGGCATACCGAAGACTGGAAAGGCGCCATACTTAAAATGTCGGAGGTGGTAAAGAAAAAACAGGCCGAAGAGCAGTCCGAGCTGGTGGAGTCCTTCCTGCGTTCGGCGGTCGAAGCCTCCTTTGGCATACTGAATAAGGAAGCGGTTAAGGCTTGATCTTTTAAACAATCCGGCACAGGCGGCATTATTAGATAAGGCAGGGCAATAGTGAGCCACTGCCTTTCTGATAAACTTTTCACCCAATGATCTTAGCCCTGAGGTTTAGCCAGTGGGGGTTCACCCTGTTGGCAGGCATAGTCCTCTTCATTAATTCCTGTGTCTCCTTTCACACGGAAGACGCGAAAGTAGAACGCTATTTCGGAAAGCGCCAGGCGCCGGTTAGCATTCACTATCTGGATTTTCAGGGTAACCCCAGCCGCTTTATCGAAACCGGGCTGGATCAGAAAGATACGCTCATCGTGTTCGTACATGGTGCACCGGGGTCGTCGAATAACTTCTTCCGCTATCTCGCCGACCCGGTACTCCGGCAGCGGTCCCGCCTGGTGGCCCTCGACCGCCTGGGGTACGGGGAATCAGCCCCGGGCCAGGCGGAAACCTCCATCGCCGTGCAGGCAGAACAGGTGCGTCAGGTGGTTCGGCAATACGATGCAGAGTTTGTTATCCTGGTGGGGCATTCCTACGGGGGCCCTATTGTCGGCAAATACGCCATGGATTATCCGGAAGAGGTGTCGGCCGTAGTCATGCTGGCCCCGGTCAATGACCCCGATAATGAGCCCATCTTCTGGTATTCCTATATCGGCCGCTGGAAAGCCACCCGCTGGATGCTGCCGGCAGCCCTGAAAGTTGCCGCCGATGAAAAATTCTCCCATGCCGAAGC
Source organism: Phaeodactylibacter sp. (assembly GCA_024103175.1). Taxonomy (GTDB): domain Bacteria; phylum Bacteroidota; class Bacteroidia; order Chitinophagales; family Saprospiraceae; genus JACJXW01. The sequence continues at coordinate 2,187 of JAGFJE010000064.1, read as the reverse complement.
GTTAAGAGCCATCGCCGGCGGATGGAAAAACCTCTCTGTTCCGGTGGTCCACATCCACGGCAGAAAGGACGGCCTGGCGCCGTTGTCCAATATTGCGTTCAGTGAAAAAAATATACTCCCGCAGTACCTCAATCTGATCTATCTGGAAAATACCGGACATTTAATCCCGTGGACGGATTATAAAATTGTGCAGGAGGTTTTGCTGGGCCTGCTGGGCGGCTGAAAGCCCTGAATTGTGTAAAAGTGTAAATGTGTAAGGGGAGTAAACGGCCGGTAGCCCTTGCAGACGCACCTTTCCACCTTTACACGATTACACCTTTACACTTTTCCACGCTTACACCTTACACAAAAAGATACCTACCATGACACTCCAAACCAACATCACGCAGGCCCGAACCATTTTGCAACGCTACCGGGATGTACGGGAGCAGAGCCTCAACCTCTGCGCTCCCCTGGAAGTGGAAGATTTTGTTGCCCAGCCGGTAGCATACGTCAGCCCCCCCAAATGGCACCTCGGGCATGTCACCTGGTTTTTTGAAAATTTCATCCTGGCCAAATACCTGGATGGCTACACCCTGTTCAATGAGCGCCTGAATTACTGCTTCAACAGTTACTACCAGAGCCAGGGGCCGCGCATCCTGCGCAATAAGCGGGGCAACCTGACCCGCCCGCCCCTCCGCGAGGTGCTGGCTTACCGTTCCTATGTCGATGAACACCTGGCGCGCCTGCTGGGGCAGTACCGTGATAACGAGGTGCCGCAGGAACTGGCAGCGCTGATCGAAGTGGGCCTTCAGCATGAACAACAACACCAGGAACTGCTGGTGACGGATATCAAGTACATCCTGGGGCACAACCCCCTGCACCCCGCTTATGTGGAAACGGAGGGCCGGGCCGGGGAAAACAAAAAAGCCTCCAAACTGGCCTTTACCACTATCCCGGAAGGTGTCTATGAGATCGGCTATCAGGGCGACGGCTTCTGCTGGGACAACGAACTGAGCGTGCACAAAACCTACCTCCACGAATACGCTATTGCCAACCGCCTGGTAACCAACGCCGAATATATCGAATTCATCGAAGCCGGCGGGTACGATAACTTCGAACACTGGCTGGATGAAGGCTGGTCGTGGGCACAGGGCCTGGAGGTAAAGGCCCCCCTCTACTGGTATGAACAGGACGGCCAGTGGTGGCATTATACCCTCCAGGGCCTTCAGCCGGTGAACCCCAGCGAACCCGTAACCCATATCAGCTATTACGAGGCCGATGCCTATGCCCGCTGGCGGGGCCTGCGCTTGCCCACCGAACAGGAATGGGAAACCGCCTGCCGGCGCTGGTACAAGAAGATCCCGAAAAACGGCAATTTCGTCGAGTCGGGCTATTACCACCCCATCGCTCAACAAGGGCCAAAAGACCACCAGATGTTGGGCAATACCTGGGAATGGACGGGGAGCGCCTATCTTCCTTACCCCAATTACCCGCAGTTCGAAGGCGGCCTGGGAGAGTATAACGGCAAATTCATGGTCAACCAGATGGTACTGCGCGGCGGTTCCTGCGCAACGCCCATCTCCCATATACGCATGGCCTACCGCAATTTCTTTCACCCCGATGAGCGCTGGCAGTTTACGGGGCTGCGGCTGGCGAAGTAAGGAAATAGTGTATCAGTGTTGGGGTGTATCAGTGTTGGAGTGTATCAGTTGTTCTGGTGAATAGCCACACAGGTATGCTGCAACGGGATAGTTCAATTTTCTGTGTCTCCTTAGGGCATCCGTCTAGGGCTGGACGGAAAGCTCCGGGGGCGTGTACGATGTTCGGGGCCAATGGCAGCCTACAGGCGTGTACGGGGTACGGGTTAGACGGCTACCCTCTCCTTAAAAAAGCCCCTTGATTTTCAGGGACTTGCGAATAGCGCCCGTCCTCGTTCCTCAGCCGGGTGAAAATTGCGAACACTCCCGCTGCAACAGCCCCCTGATACACTACCCCCTGATACACTACAAACTAATACACTAATACACAAATACACTCAAAATACCGATACACACAAACTATGTCCACCATACCACGATCCCAACCGCTCACTGCCTTCGCACGGGATGTGCTCGAGGGCCTGAGCCGAACGCCCAAAAAACTGTCGTCAAAATACTTCTACGACGAGCGGGGCGACAAGCTGTTCCAGCAGATCATGCGCATGCC
>JAGFJE010000467.1 GCA_024103175.1 Phaeodactylibacter sp. | reverse complement strand
AGCTTCAGCTCGTCCATCTGAAACCAGCTGTCGCCGTGGAAGCTTTCTCCCATACGCAGGTGAAGCGTATCGTTGGGAATAGCTTCCAGGCTTAGCTGACGGGTGATCTCTCCTTCCTGGGCGAACTGGCGGGCGAACATGGGCAGCACAACGAACAAACTGATGACGTTGAGTACCCAGAAGGCCGTCAGTCCAGCTCTCCAGGCCGGGCTCATACGGGCGCCGTATAACAGTCGGGTAATCGTTAATACAAGAGCGAGCATCACCATCCCAATGATGATGAGCAGGTTGAAGGCGCCCAGTATGGATAAGAACGGGGGTTCGGGTGAAAAGAAGTCAAAGAGCGGCCAGGCGAAAACGACGCTGCCTACGGTAGCGATCCAGGCGATGGCAAAAGCGAGGATCAACGCGCCCCCGATGAGGATCAGCAGGGGCTTCCACAGCTTCATGACGGCCTCCACCAGCGCGCGGACCACCTGTCCGATCAGGTTCACGCCCTGCCGGAGGGCGTCGCCGAGGGCATTGCCTCCGCCCGATGCGCTAAACTCTTTTTTTTTACCGCTCAGTTCGCTGCCCAGCTCCGAAACCTTGTCCGAGATGTGCTGGAACTCTTCTTCGATGATCTTGCCGATGTTGGAGGCGTTGATGGGCTCCCCGCGCATGGCGAGGCGGTCGCTGGCCGTCTCCGCCTTGGGCACGATGGCCCAGAGGATAAGGTAAGCGGGTATGCCGAAGCCGCCGGAAATGGTGATGACGATGAACAACAGGCGGATCCAGAGCGGGTCGGCGATGCCGAAGTAGGCGGCAATACCGGAGCACACGCCGCCGAGCACCTCATCTTCCGGGTTGCGGAACAGGCGCTTGCCGGGGCGGTACCCTCTGCCCTTGCCCGTACGCAGTTGCTCCTCTTCACCGATCGGTTCGGCGCCAAAATCTTCGGGCGTGCCCATGATGACGATGGCGTCCTTCACTTCCTTAACGGTAATGATGGAGCCGCGCTCGCCCAGGCTTTCCTGGAAGAGCTCCGCCATGCGGGCCTCGATGTCATTGGTGATCTCTTCATAGCCCTCGGAACCCCGGAAGTGGCGGTGTATCGTATCCAGGTAATTTCGAAGGTGTTCATAGGCGTCTTCATCAATGGTAAAAGGAAAACCGCCTAAATTGATATGCTGTACCTTATTCATTAGTCGAGATGTTTTTTGTTGATCGATTGACTGCTTCTACAAGCTGCTCCCAGGTTTCGAGCAGGCCCTTGAGGAACTCCCGCCCGGTATCCGTTATCGAATAATACTTGCGGGGCGGGCCCATGGAAGATTCCTGCCAGTTGTACTGAAGCAAGCCCTGGTCTTTCAGCCGGCTGAGCAGTGGATAAAGCGTACCTTCCACCACGATCAGCTCCGAAGCCTTCAATTCCTGTATGATGTCGGAAGGATAGGCCTCCTTCTCCGAGACGATAGACAGGATGCAGAGCTCCAAGACTCCTCTCCGCATTTGCCTGGCCATCTGTGTCCTGACCTTTTTTAATTCATTCGTTTTCATGTTGCAAATATAAGGGCAAATCAAGTACTATGCAACACAAAGTACCTGAAAAGACAAGGTAACATCTATGAAAAGGTACCTGGCGTCTATAAATTGGACGCCGTCTTTCGACGAAGGGTTACAAATTGTCTACGAATTGGAGAAGGCGGCTGGAAAGGATCAGGCAAACCGAAACTGCTGAACCTCACGGCTTATTCGGCATAAAGCCCACCGCCTCTCCTACACACTGCACCGCCAGTTTTAGCGCTTTTTGCTGCTTTTTAGACAGGGGGATCGTCCGCTTCTTGTTGTCGTACCGGATGCGGATGGCGACGACTTCGGTGAGCGTCAGCCGGTAGAATACATCCAGGGGCACGATGCAGGTATGCTGGTACATGCGCATATTGGTTTCGGCGTTGAACGTACCGCGGTCGGGAAAGTTCAGCAGGCCCACGACGGTAGAATCGGCAAAGGCGAGCAGAACATTTTTTCCCGATTCGATGGGGTGGTAATTGTATTCCGGCGCAACGATGGTAAGGAAAAAGGAATTGATGCTGTCCTGGTCGCTTTCCGAATGGCTGAACACCATTTTGGCCTCATCGATGATCTTGGGGCCGTTAACCGTTTCAAAGAGGCTCGGGATGTAATTGCCGATGGAAAACGGCTGGGACATCACCAGGCGGGTGCTGTCGAAGGGATCGACTTCGTCGACGGCAAACTGGCACTGAGCCGGCAAAAGCAGGGGAAAGGAAAGCAACAGTAGGGGTAGCAGTAGTTCTCGAATCATTTTCCGGTATAGTTCATGTTCATTTGAATGACTCCGGCCGTAAAGATAAAAAATCCCTGGCCCTCAATAGAACGCCTGCCAGAAGGTAAAATTGCAAAAAAAGAGCATAGCTCGGAGGGAGCTATGCTCTTCGGCGTTTTCAGCACAACAGTAAAGGGTTAGTACTTGATATTGAATTCATAACTGTCGTTATTATCGCCATCCGTGACATTAACGGCGGTAACGACAATGATGTAGTACATATCGCCTTTCTTGACGACGAACATATCGTCTACCTGTACCGGTTCGCTCACTTCTTCACCGGAAACGCCATCTGTGCAATTACAGTCAGCATCGCTACCGGTAAGGGCCAGCCCTGTGTTATAGGCTTCCTGTATCTGCTCCTTGAGCGTGATATTTTCGAAGCTAAAGTCTTCCGGCAGCTTGCTCAGGTCTGGCGTGCGCACCGAGACGCCATTGGCCTCAACTGCAGAGATCTGGCGGCGCCAGTTGTTGGCGACCGAAAGGCTAAGGTCAATGCCTTCATCCTGGATCTCAGCTTCCGCTGCGTTGCTTCCGGTGCCGTTGCCGGTATCGAGGTCAAGGCCGCCGGTTCCGGCAGGGCCGGCCTGGTTGAGCAACGCGCCGGTAATTTCTTCGTCGATCGGTGTCCCCGGAGGAGCAACGATGGTGATGTCAAAGGAAACAGAAGCCGTTTCCAGGGCTTTATCCGTCACTTCAAAGGTATAGGTCACCGTTTCGCCTTCCAGTTGGCCGAAGGGAACCATCTCGTAAGTGTAGGATGCGCCATTTTCCCGGCTGGCATCAACAGCCAGGGGGTTTTGGGGGGTAATGTCTTCACTGTTGGAAGTCACCTTGGTTACGTAGTCAGATATGTTGGCGCCAGGAACTGCGGAACCGGCAACCAGCAAACGCAGGGAATTCAGTGGATTGTCACCAGGAGTAACGGTAACAGTAACGGTGAAGGACTCGCCTTCCAGAAGCTCCAGGTCGCCACCACTCAGTGCGATCTCAGGGCCGAGCGGATTTTCAATGATCGGATCGTCTTCGTTACAACCCGTAGCGATCAGCAGGGCCAACACGAAAGCCAAGCCTGAGAATTTCAGAAAAAACTTTGTCATAAGGAATTGGATTTTGTTAGGTAAATTGTAGTTATGGTTTTTTGCATTCGTTGCGTTCTGTTTGACGCCAGACACCGAAATAAGTAACGGCCCGGTGCGCCAAAACGCAGCCAAAAGAGTATACTTTTTTGTGGGATCAGTTTAAAAGATAAGATAGGCAGTTGGCATTCTTGTTCTTCATACTTTATATTCATGTCCATCATTCGGCTATGTAACCCGTTTCTCTACTTCCATGTTCAGTTTAGGGCCCGGCGTAAATGGTTGGGCTCCAAGAGGGCAATCAAGGGGGGAGTGAGGGCAAACCCGGCCCGCTTCTCGTATTACGGGCCTCCCGCCTGCGCCATGTAGGGGTAGCCCCTCCGGAAAAAAAGAGCCCCATCGCAACGACAGGGCTACCATAAAAATATAAAGCTATGAAAACTAAAACTTTGGCTTCACAAGCAGAGCCCTTTTTGTCAATGCTGAATGCTTAACGCCCGGCCACTGACAAAAATTTTGGGCTATGGGGAATTTTATGCTCCTTTTCTTTTTGCCGGCCTCCAAACATCCTCTCAGCCCCTCTTTACAGGGCTCTCCCGGCCATAATCCGTATAAATATCAGCATAATTTGATAAATCTTCAATTTCGGAAGCCAAAATATGTGCAATATTTACTCACGGGCGAACAATTTCCGGTTCACTCCCGAATTACTTTAAAGGCAGCCGTTGTTTTTCCACTTTGCAACTGCAACAGATACAGCCCCCCAGAGAGATGTATCATGGGAATATCGACGGACCACCGCCCCCCCTGCATCTCGGCACGCCAGGCCTCGCGGCCGATGGCATCGAGCAGGCGTAAATGGACGGTCCCATTCAGTTCGCTATCCAGGGCCACCGTCAGCCGGTTTCCGGTGGGATTCGGAAAAAGGCGAACATGGGCTGCACTCAACGGCCCATCCAGCCCGACTACCTGCGTGAAAACGAAAGCCCTGTTG
>JAGFJE010000461.1 GCA_024103175.1 Phaeodactylibacter sp. | reverse complement strand
CCTTATCGATGCCCTTGGAAAAACGCTTCCAGGTTTTATAAACCTGCCGGCCGCTGGCACAGCCTGCCTGCCATTACTGCCAGGTAGGCAGGCAGGCGGGCGCTGGAAGGTTCCGGCCTCATTTGGTCTGGCGTTGGCGGGCCGAGTTAACGTTCGGGTAGATCGTCTTCGACGCCAAAAAATTTTGGCGGGCCCTGTGGAATCTGCAATTATTCCACGGGGCAGGCCGAGTTAACGCCCCTTACTTCTTCATCTTTTTTACCTTCGCCTTAGCTTCTTCCACCACCTTACCCTGGCCCATGATCTGTTTCTGCTTGGCCCCCAGGGCTTCGTCCATCTCCGCTACCCTCTGGCGGGCGGCCTCCAGTTCCTTCTGCAATTTTTCCACTTCTTTGACGGCGTCTTCCTTGTCTTTTTCCAGTCCTTTCAATTCCTTTTCGAGGCCTTTCAGGATGTCCTCTTCCGCCTCCAGCGCTTCCTGGGCAAAAGCGGCTTTCACTACCTGCTCAAAACCGGCCGTCCATTCCCGGGCGCCGGCCATGCGGTCCGGGTGGCGGCTGGAGGAAAGGTAGGCGCCCCCCAGGTCAAACCAGATGGTGAGCACGGCGCCTTTATCTGATTTTTTGGCGACTTTGGAGTAAATGTCAATGGTATTGTCGCTGATGGCCTTGATCTGCGCGTCGTCGGCGAAGTATTCGTTCTCCTTTTTGTTGAGTTTCGGTCTTTTGGCCTTGAACTCCTTCTGGTAATCCACCCACAGATCGGCGATGGTTTCGGCATTACCCACATTGAATTCCAGGGTGAAACTGTTTTGTTCGCCCTGGCTCATCCGCTTGTCGGTTTCCTGCATGTTTTGAGCCTGCAACTGGTATGCACTGAAAAAAGTAAGGAAAAAGATCAGTGTGTTTTTCATAACGGTATCTGTTTTTATGTTCTTGTTTGGGACGATGAGATTGGCCAAGGCCACAACAGGTCTATAACGGGCTTAGGGCATCGAAGGTTTTGGGATAAGTTCTGGTTGACGGGCTACTCACACCCGCCTTCCATCCCGGCGATCCACTCCCGCACCAGGGCGATCCCCTCCTCATGCGCCACCGCCCGCCCGATCTCGGGCATCATTATGCCCGGGTCATTGGCCTCCATGCGATAGACGAGGATGGAGCTGTCCGGCTGCCCGGGGACGATGCCGTACATCCGGCCTCCGGAACCTTTACCGGCGGCGACCGGTGATTTGCAAACGCCCAGCTTGCTTTTTTCCTCCTGGAAATCGGTAGTAAGGTACATGCCCGTGGTGTGGGCCGGCCCTTCCGGGTGGTGGCAGTGGCCGCAGTTGACTTCCAGGTAGGCCAGGGCGCGCTCCTCCACCGTGCCGCTTTGGGGGTCATCCCAGTCCGGAAGGGGCGCAAAGCGGCCCGCCCAGTCGCCGGCGGCCAGGATGCCGGCCTGCTGCCATTTGTCCAGCTGATTGGCCGTGCTGCCGTCGGGATAGGCCAGGGCGCTGTTCAGGTGGCTCACTCTGGGGCCGATCGGCAGGAGCTCCTTATTGCGGTTGTGGCAGCTTTTGCATTGGTTCTTGTTGGGCACGGCGTATTCCACGGTGCGGGCCCTGCCGGCCTCGTCCGTCCAGCTGACGTCTTTGAAGTCGCCTACCACGTTCAGTTCGGCCTCGGTGTCCGCTTCATTCCACACATAGGTGAAGGCCTCCCACTTTCCCTCCCGTTTCACCAGCAGGCGGGTTTCCACCATGTCCCATTCGGCTTCTGCCTGCCGGAAATCGGCGGGATAGTAGAAATTCTTGATCAGGACGGAGTTGTCCGGAAATTCGATCACGCCCTCTTCGCTGACGGCCGCCTGCTGTCCTTCCGGCATCCAGACGAAACGCGCCTTATGGGCGTAGTCCGAAAACAAGGGCGTGATGACCTCGTAGGGCAGGACACGGGCGTTGGGGGCCAGCGCTTTCATCTCCCCGGTGAAGAAGTGGTAATCGGACAGGCGCGGGTAAGGTACCTGTTCGGGGTCGAACTGTACGGTGGTTACAGGCTGCGGGCTCTGGCAGTATGCAAAGGCCAGGGCAAGGAAGAACAGGAGGTATGTAAAGCGTAGCATGTTTTATTTTTTAAATCGTCTTCGTGCCTCTAAAAGTATGAAATTGCGAATTCCTGATTTCATACTTTTGGGGCAGAATAGAGCATCACTGCGAGCGGTCAGGATGATCGCCGCACGAGCTATTCTGCTGCGCAGCCATAGGGCCCCAGCTCCGTCTGCACCTGCTCAAAATCATTAGCCGCGTCGATGCTGGCAAAGCGCAGATCTTCCCCATCCTGCTGTATGCAGATGTTCATGGGGTTCGGGCCGGCGGGCCGTTCCGCATCGATGATGCCGTCGTAGAGGATGTCCTGGGGCTTGCCCGGGAAGAGGTAGTTGACCAGCTTGCCGAAGTCTTTGCTCAGGTCGGGCACAGCGCGTTTGCGTTCGTAGCGGTTGCCGTGGATGTAGACGTCGTAGGTGTAAGGGTCGTAGTGCTCGTCGTTCCAGGGCTTCTCAGTGATGTAGTAGCTGGCGATGGCGGTGCCGATGGTCTTGTGGCCGATGATCTCGTTGTTGTACACCTCCACCCCTTTGGCCGCCAGCAGGATGATGCCCGTGCCGGGCGGCACGATGCCCACGATATTGCCTTCGGGGGCGAAGTTCTTGTGATTATTCTCGATGATCTTATTGTCGTACACCTTGCAGCCCCGGCCGTTGCCGGCGGGCAGTTCCGGCAGGTCGAAGACGAGGATGCCGCCGGTGTTGTTCTCGGCGCGGTTGTTGTACACTTCGGAGTTGATGCAGTTCTCGATCTCGATGCCGGCCACATTCTCGTGGGCGTAGCTGTTGCGGACCACCACATTCTCGCACTGCCCCACGTAGATGCCGGCGTCGGAAGCGTAGCTGGCCTCGCAGTTCTCGATCAGCACGTTTTTGCTGGAGACCGGATACAGGCCGTAGCCGCCGTTGTTCTCGTCGGGGCCACCGCTCCAGCTGGTTTTCACATTGCGGATGGTGATGCCGTTGCAGTCCTGCGCCTTGATGGCATCTCCCTTGGTATCCATGATCGCCAGGTTCTCGATCGTAACCGAATCGGCGGTGATGCGCAGGCCCTCCGCTCCTACCTTCTGATCCTTGAAGAAGAGCACCGTCTTGTCCATCCCCGCCCCGCGGATGGTGACGTTGGCGATGCCGTCGAGCGAAAGGGGGCGGTCGAAGGCGTAGCGCCCTTCGGGTATTTCAATCACATCGCCGGGCTGAGCGTTGATGAGCTGGGCCTGGATCCGGTTGTATAGTTCGGTGGCGGTTTCGCCGGGGACAGGTTGGCGGGGGGTGTTGCCGCATCCCTGTATCAGGAAGAGAAAAATAATGGCTATAGTGGCATTTTTCATGGTAAAAGGATAGTTTTTACTGGAAAAAATCAGGTATTCACGCAAATGCCTGTTTGGCTGAGGTGTTTGCCCATCGTCCATCAGATGAGTACCAATATAGTGAGTTTGTTGAAGAGTTGCCTTTATTGATTTTCACTTGAGTAAGTACTGTGTCAATTAAACGCTGTAACAACTTTTCTGAGGTTAGACTTGACAAGTTTCCCGGCAGGCGCTCCGCTGAAAACTTGTCAAGTCTTGCCGGGCGTTCAAACATGCTCTTAATCGAAAGAGTAGCAAGTTCGACAGATCAGTAATTTTGTAACGCCCAGCTACAATGATATTTTCGTACTTTCATCCCAAAATTGAATCCACTTTACCGTTACTTCCAGGAACAACTCCATCTGCCCGCGGAAGAAGCCGCCGCCCTGCTCCGATTCTGGCAAAAACCCCGCAGCCTCAGGCGCGGCGATTTCCTCACCCGGAAGGGCCAGGTGGAGCAGCACCTGTATTATATCCAGGAAGGCACGCTCATCATCTTTTACGACATCGAAGAGAATGAACAGGTGGTGGGTTTCGGTTATACGGACACTATGATCCTTTCCGTCCCCTCCTTCATCCGCAACCGCCCTTCCGACTATTACTTACAGGCCCTGGGGCCGACAGAACTACTGGGCATCACCCGCACCGACTTCTACCGCCTCCTGGAGCATTACCCCCGCCTGGAAAGCGCCTGGCGCCGCATGGTGGAGGAGGCCCTGCTCGGCCGCATCGAGCGCGAGATCGACCTGCTGACGGTTTCCCCCCGCGAGCGCATCCAGCGCCTGCTCAACCGCAGCCCGCATATCTTCCAGCTCATCCCCAACAAGTACATCGCTTCCTACCTGCGCATGACGCCGGAGACGCTGAGCAGGAATATGAGGTGAGGGGGGAGTCGTGTATTCGTGTATTTTTACCCGGCTGAGGGACGAAGACGGGCGTGTGTTCGTGCAACCGCCAACCATCAACCGCCAACCGTCAACCGTCAACCGTCAACCGTCAACCGTCAAAATACCAGAATCTTGATCCGGATCAAGGATTTCCTTTTACCATCCCTCTATTTTTGTCAAAAAATACAGAACGATCATGGAACCGCAAAACCTTATCACCCGGCTGCAAAACGACGTGCAGCAGATTATCGAAACGGTGGAAACCGAGTTGTTGTCACTGGAAAAGAGCGCGCTGAACCAAAAGCCGGCTCCGGAGAAATGGAGCGCCTTGGAGTGCTTCGAACACCTCAACCGCTACAACCGCTTCTACAACCCTGAACTGGAGCGGGCCCTGGAACACAAAGGGAAAGCGGTTCCCTTCCGCCCCGGCTGGCTGGGCAACTACTTTGTCCAATCCGTCGTTCCAGAAAACGCCAAACCCATGAAAACGATGGCCCACCTCAACCCTTCTTCCGTCAGCCAGCTGGGCGTGAAGGTGCTGGAAGAATTCCTGGGCCACCAGCGCCACCTGCTGGAACTGCTCACTAAAGCCAAGGGCGCCAACCTGAACCGGCGGGCAGTCCGGGTGGAAGTCTTCCGCTTGCTGCGTATAAAGACGGGAGATGCTTTCCGCTTTGTGGTTGCCCACCAGCAGCGGCACCTGCAGCAGGCGCTAAGGGTGGTGGAGGTGATGGTTTGAGGGGGAGGGGTGGACAAGCTCAGGGCAAGATGGCCGGATCGCTGGCTAAGTATTTGTCCATAAATACTAAGGGGACTTGCCCGGCCCAACAATCAAACAATTCAGCAATTTAACAATCACTCCACCCTCCACAAACTATCGACAAAATACCTCTTCTCATCAAAGAAATGCTCCTGCACGGTGAATCCGGCCTGGGCGGCCAGGCTTTCCAGCTCGGAGAGGCTGTATTTTTTCGACAGTTCCACATCGATCGCTTCCCAGGCCTCGAAATGGAAGGAGCGGTTTAGTTTGTTGATAAAAACGTGCTGATCCTTCAGGCTGACGAGGTAGCTCTTCGTTTCGCCGGTAGTGGGGTTGTATGTCTCCCAGTGTTTAAAGTCCTGCAGTTCGAAGTTGGCGCCCAGCTCGCGGTTCATTCGGCGGAGCAGGTTGAGGTTGAAGGCGGCGGTGATGCCGGCCGGGTCGTTGTAGGCATTGAGGATCGTATCCGGGTCCTTTTTCAGGTCGAAGCCGATGAGAAGCCGGTCTCCGGGGTTGAGCTCAGCCTGTATGGCGGTGAGAAAATTCCGGGCTTCCTCCAGGGTGTAATTGCCGATGTTGGCCCCGAGGAAGAGCACTACTTTGGGTTTGCCGGAACCGCCGTGCAGTTCGTGCAGGACTTCGAAGTAGTCGCCCTGCAGGCTCTTCACCCTAAGGCCGGGCAATTCGGCCTGCAGGCTCTCCTCCAGTTCCAGCAGCACATTCCGGGAGATGTCCACCGGTTGATATTGGAAATCAACGCCGCGCTCCAGGAAGTAGCGCAGGAGGACTTTCGTCTTCATCCCGTCGCCGGCGCCCAGCTCGAGGAGCTGAAAATGATCGATGCCGATCGCCTGAAGTATGGCTTCCTTCCGGCTTTCAAAGATCTCCAGCTCGCAATCGGTGAGATAATACTCCGGCATGCGCATGATCTGCTGGAACAGCTTGTCGCCCCGCTCGTCGTAGAAGTATTTTGACGACAGTTTTTTGGGCGTTCGGCTCAGGCCCTCGAGCACATCCCGTGCGAAGGCAGTGAGCGGTTGGG
>JAGFJE010000443.1 GCA_024103175.1 Phaeodactylibacter sp. | reverse complement strand
TATGTGTTTAGCGCCGAGGTGACATCCTTTTTGCCCCTGCTCCTGGCGATTAAGCTTATTTCTACAGATTGAGGGCAAAAAGGGTGTCATCTCGTTCCAGTGCCAGGCCTTTCCAGATGACACCTTCGCCGTTGAACAGTAATGCTACAAGCGGAAGGTTCGGTGAATAGGCGAAAGATGTCACCTGGAGCACCGCTAAACATATACTTGCCACAGCCAACCAACAACCCACAACAAACAACAAACGACCACCCTACCTCCTGCTGACGTAGTATTCCAGATACTTACATTCCCGGATAGCCCGCCGGTAGTAATCGGTATCCTGATACTCGTTGCGGAGGCGCTCGAAATACTTCCGGTAGCCCAGCTCTTTGATGTCCTGATGGAACTGCTCGTAGGCTTCGGGGCCCCACTCGTCGATGGTGTATTTGCCCCACCAGTAGTAGTCATCCGGTTGTTGTTCCTCCATGTATTTGAAGAACAGGTTTTGCTCGGCCTTGGCGGCCATGAAGCAATAGCGGGCGGCGGCCTCCTTATCCGGCGCATGCTGGAGGGCCTCCTGATAAAAGGCCAGGGCCTGGGTATTGTCCCAATAACCGGAATAATAAGAGCCGCTGCGGAAGTAGTTCATCACATAATAGGCCGGCCCGAAGTAAGACATATTGTAGTAGGCATTGCCCAGCAGGTAATAATCAGTGGCGCTGCCGGTATTGCGGGCAATGTCCCGGATCTCGATCAGTTTGCGGACGAAGCTGTTTCGGGTATAACTGCTACTGGTGCGGGGCGGGCAATCCCAGACGCAATCGTGTATACCCATATTGAAGGGGTTGTGCTCCAGCGGAAAATCGTAGCCTTCCGGGAGGGCTTCGAACAGGGCGAGGGCCTCTTCCAGGCGGCCGGGGTCGCGCATCAGCAGCGTGCCTTTGATGTCGAGCACGCTGGCTGTCAGTTTGTCCAGGAAGGCGCGGGTATCTTCCCGATAGGCCTCCCAGGGTTCCCGGTTGCCCATATAGTGCTTCAGGGCGAGTACTTCCAGCGCCGTGTGCTGAGGGCGGCGGATAAAATCCAGGAGGGAATCCACCCGGCTCATCCGGGGATCCACTTTAAAGCCGCTGAGCAGGGCGCGCCCCAGGAAATCCGACATCAGGCTATCGCCGCGCTGCCGGGCCTTGTAGGCCAGCAGGTCCAGAATGAACTCTTCGTTGTTCCGATCGGTAGAGAACGAGGCCTCGCCATCATCGAAGATGGCGACGATCTCGCCGGCAATATGATCTTCTTCCTCATCGGTGAAGGCCTCCCGTTCAAAGAGGAAGAGGGCCAGTTCGATCTCCCGTTTCACCTTTTCATAGGGGCCCTTCATTCCTTCATTTTCGGCCAGGGTGGCGCGAGCGGAACCGAAGCGGCCGAGCAGGAATTCCAGGTAGGCCTTGGCGGCCGCCCAGAAGTGGTCTTGCCGGTTGTTGTAATACAGCGTGGAAGTAAACTGCAGCAGGCGCCCGGCGTAGGCGGCATGCTCCCGGTTCCGGAGCAGGCTGCCCTCCTCTTCGAGGTTTTGGAACAAGGCATCGATGGGTTCTTCCCGGAAATAGGCCAGGTTGAGGCTTTCCAGCTTGTTGATCTCCCGGGCGATCAGGAGCCGGAGCCACTCGTGGTTGCCGGCCAGGCTGAAGATCTGTTCGGCGTCGTGCAGGCCGAGGACGCCCTCCTTGCTGCCGCGCAGGAAGTGCATCAGCGCTTTTTCTTCCGGGTTTTCGCAAAGGGCGTAGGTAGCCTCCCAGGTTTCCTGAGCGTCTATGTTGAAGCTGTAATAGGCGCTGTGCCGGCGGCTGCGGCACTCCCGGAAAACGATGAGGAAGTTGTGGTAGCCCTGCGCTTTGTCGCCTTGTTGCAATTGCAGCCCCGCCAGGTGGTCGAGCGCCCAGTAATAGATGAGGCTCTTCGGCTGATCGCCTCCGAAATGGGTATGAAACGCTTCGACGGCCTTTTCCGGCTGGCCGCTGTGCCGGCAGGCCTTGACCAACTGGAAGGCGTAGCGCTGCCGGAGGAAGGGATAATCTTCATTGGCCAGGGCCTCTTCCAGGCGGGCGATCAGAGCCCCGGCCTCCCGGCTGCTGAGCGTATCGGGCTCATAGTACCAGTCCTGAGCAGGCTTATCCGCCAGCTTTTCGATGTCGAGCGCCAGCAGCAGGTAATCCTGGCTGGCCTTCACCTGCCCGGGAGGCAGGGCGGAACCCTTAAAGAGGACGGATCGGATCAGCGCATCCCGTTCCACCCCGCCGTAATGCTCGGTATAACTGCCGGTAAGCACCCTGTTCAGGGCTTCCTCGTCCACGCCGTTGCCGAAGAAGGAAAGCCAGGACTGCAGGTTATCATTGCTGTAATCGGGGCTGCTCCAGAGGTTGCCGAAAGGGCTGCTGGTATAGAAAACGGGGCTGTACTCCTGCCCGAACAGCCACTCCGGAACGAAGAGGTTGAAATAATGATAGGACTCGTCTATCGGCCCGCAGGCCTGCGCCGGGCGCAGAAAGGCCGGCCCGCTAAAAAAAGCCAGCAAGATGGCGAAGGAAGCCGGGCGGATAGTTTTTAATGAGCTGTTCGTCAAGGTGAAAAAAGAGGATGCGTCCACTTTGGTTTTCGATTTTTCGGAGCCTGAGCGCCGCTTCTTCGAGGCTTTCTTTGTCGGGGTATTCAAAGCGCAGCAGGTCTCCTTCATTGAGATAATGCCCCTCAAAATAGAAGTTTTCCTTCACCTGGTAAACCGACTGCCCTATTTTTTCCAGCCGGGGTTCGGTATCCAGCGCCTGCTGCCCGGCCAGGTTGATGATGGCCGACAGGCTGCCGAGGCGGTAGGCCAGCGCCCAGGAAAAGAGGGGCAGCGCCACGTCCAGCGGCAACGGATATTCCGAACCTGCCAGGTAGGCAAAGCCCTTTTGGTTGTTCAGCAGGCTGTTGCTTTCCTGAACGTCTTCAATATCCCCCATATTGTAATACATCAGCGTCCCTCTGTCAACCGGCGGCACGCCGGTTTCTTCCGGATAGCGGTACTGGTGCAGGCGGATGGTGGCCGAAACCGCGCCCCCCCGGCTCAGCCGGTTGATGCGGCGCAGAAAAGCAAAGTAATCCTCCCGGGTGGAAGGGCTCCAGTCGCAATCGAACTGGTACTCCTCCGGCTCCAGGCCATAGCGCGTATTGATCTGCTGCAGGAATTCCCATACCTGCTCGGCCAGGACCGCCGGATCCTGCCTTTCCTGAAAGGTGCGGTTGGTGATGAATACACAGGGAACGACCTGGTACCCTTCCGGAACCCCATCTGGAAAACGCACCGGCGCCCGGGGCACAGCCCGGCCGTTTTCCAGGTCCACATCGAGGAATTTGACGTACAGGCGGCCTGCTGCCAGAGTGTCCAACGCCCGTTTCTCCGTTTCCGAAAGCTCAAAAGTGGATTTCCAGTAGTAAAAGCCGATCTGTGGCTCGGGGCGGGAACAGGAAGATAATATCAGGAAGAATAGCAGTTGGAATAAAGAATACCCGATTTGCGGTTTGCAAAACCTGGTTTCTGGTTTTCGGTTTTCGGTTTTCGGTTTTCGCCGGCCGGCATGGTAGTCCCTGCCGAATGAGGCCGGCGCCCCGAGGCGCCTGTGATACGGTGTTTTCATTATGGCTTTGCTGTTCATAGTACGGTTCCTGGCTGGTAGTGAAATAGTTGATGCAAAAATAGCCAGCTGTACCTTGCCTGTCTCTTTTTTCCATAACTTTATAGAGCGGCGCCCTAAAGAATTAAGTGTTTGTTTGGAGGCCGGGAAGCAGAGAATGCACCTTTCCGGCGCAGGTTGCCCCCCTTCAAGGAGAAAAAACATGTCGTTATGGCTAAGATACTGGCCTTCAATTCAATCCTCGTCTTGGTATTGCTGATGCCGGCAGAAACATCGGCATTTGTAAAGGCAAACTATTCTGTCTCACACCCCGCCGCCGTAGGGACAAACTCGGAAGCAAAACCGGAAAAGGCAGGCTGGCCGGAACGGCTGGCCCGGAGTAAGTTCAAGAAAAAAGCCCGAAAGGCTGGAAGGGAAAGGCAGGAAGCAAGAAAACTGGAAGGGTTTTCGGTGGCAAGCGCCGCCATCACCGCAGTGGGGGTGTTGATCCTTTTCAGTGAAGCAGCCGGCGTTGGCGCCCTATTGATCCTCATCGGCGGATTGGTAGGTACGGTAGGGCTGTTCCGCCTGGCCATCCATCCGGGGCGCTTCCGGAAGGGAAGCATCGTATTTGCTTTGCTGGGGCTGATCCTGGGCGGCCTGATATTGGGCATTGTACTCAGTCTTGCGTCCCAGTCATGAGCAGGTGGTGGTACGCCCCGGAGCAGATGCTGCGTATGCAGCCACTTGAGGCATTAAAGACATCTTCAGGCGCCCCAAGCGGCTGAATACACAGACACATCGCTTTTACCGGATAAAGCGGATGGAGAAGGGGTATTCGTAGTATTCGCCGTTGTTGGCCTTGACCGCAGCTACGACCGAGAGCACCAGGGCCAGGATGGCCACTGCGATCAGCAGGAAGATCCCAATGAGCAGGAGCACCAGTATACCGCTGGCGATCAGGGCGATGGTTACGGTGATCTGAAAATTGAGGGCCTCCTTGCCGTGATAGTCGATGTAAGCGGAACGGTCTTTATAAACCAGCCAGATGACCAGGGGCGCCACGACGTTGCCAAACGGGATGACCAGGCCGGCCAGAAAGCCGAGGTGGGCAAAGGTAGACCACATCAATTCATCCTTGTCGGGAATAAGGCCTTCGCGGGTTTCGTGAGAATCAAGAGGTTCGTGCATGATTATCGGTTGTTTTACTTAAAGGTTACCTGTTTTGTCAACGATAACACGCCCCAAGATGTTCCGTTAAGCCGGAAGGATCAATATTTTCAGACGAAAAAGGCAATGGGGTCGGCCGGGTGGAGAATAAAGGTTAATCCTCGGTGGGCTCTTCCTCTTCTTCATCGTAAATGGCCAGGTCGGTGTCTTCCAGGACATCCTCATTCCCGAGGCCGTCGACCTTAAACTCAATATTGTCTTTGACCAGCAAACCCTTCGTCTCCTCAGAGCATTTGTTCTTGCCATGTTTGAGGTCAATATTGATCAGTTTTCCATTATAGTCTGTTTGGACATCATTCACCACAACGTGGCCCACCACGATCTTTTCGACCTGGAAATAGTCCAGAATGTCGTCCACCTCATCCTCCGTCGCCTTGAGGTAGTATTTATACTTTTCCGTCAGCCCCCGATACCAGAGAGGGCTCGTTTTGCCAAGCACGAAGTTGGCGACCTCATCATCTCCCGGATTCTGATACAGGCCGAGCCCTATGTTCTCCCTGATGACATCATTGATCTCGGTGATGGATAAGCAGAGGTCCAGCATTTTGGGGCTCAGCCCGGCGTGGACAAAAAGGTAATCCCCGATCTTTTCCACGGAGTTTTTAGTCCTCAGCCACTTGCCCAGCTCGGATTGTTCGGAAAAAAGAAACTGCAGGGCTTTTTCCCAATCCTCCTCTCCGCTGATCTCCTGCGCCACTTTGATGTATTTTTCGTGAACGTATTTGTGCATCCCCTCGATATTCATTATCTCGTGGTTGCCCAGGATGAAATGAACTTTTCCGCAGTGTTCCTCCGCTTTTTCTTCGAGGCTGTAGGCCAGCCACAGCACCTGGACTACGTCTTCCCCCCGGTCCATAAAATCTCCGAGCAACACCAGGTGCCCATCGCCGAAGATCCAGTTATAGTTGGTGTCAATAACTTCATTACAAAGCAGGAAACTCTGAAAGGCATTGAAGTTGCCCTCTATATCTGATATGGCCAGCAGCTTTGACGGCTCTTCGTAAACCGCTTCATCCACCTCATGGTGGCTTTTTAGCCGGACGTAGAAAGAATCCCTGTCTGAATTGTTTACGACAACTTTCAGGGAATCGCCGGGCCGGAAAGGCATTTGCATCACTTCATTGGCCTCATTGACCTGATACAGCTTCTGCCCGAGCAGGTAAGGCCCGTCAATTCCGTTCAATTCCGTATGGATACGCTTGTGCAACGCCTCCAATCCGGGTAACCGGAAGTACTGGATGCCTATGTTCCCGTCCGAATCCCGAAAGCCGAAAACGAGAATGGCAAAAAGATAAAGGATGAAGATCCCGGCTAAAGCCCATTTCAGGGTCGCTAATAGTGCTTTTTTTATTTTTCCCATAATTGGTTTTTAAGGGCCAGGCCGCTACACCTGGCACAAGGGGAGTCAAAATGCAGTAAGCCCGCGACCCCTGGCCATAAAAACTGAAGGGGAGAGGCCAGGGAAAAAAAAATGGTTGTTTGTTAATGGTTCCCGCGATACCGCAAACCATTACGTTTACCTGGAAAAAGTGTGGGATAGAAGACTGAAGCTACTTTCTGGCACGTTGGCCCACTAACATAAACGGGCTTGTCAATAATTTTTCAAAGGGAGCAACCCGGCAGTTCACTTTACTGCCATTTTTATTCTCAATATACAGAAACTGTAGTTGAAATGTTTCACATCATTCCAAATTTTTTCAAAACCTGCTTTTCAATTCCTCCACGATCTCATCCCTGAGGTTCATCAGTTTTTCCGAGACCCCTACCTTGTAGACATGGGGGTATTCGAAGCGCTTGTGCTCTTCGGGAAGCTGGGCGAGGCGGTTGCGGGCAAAGCGGTTGATCTCTTTAGCCGGCCGGGCCGGTATGCAAGTTTTTCCATGCTCCATTACTTTATGCAGGAGCAGTTCTTTGCGGCAGCCTTCAATGCGGGTATTTTTATCGGGCCGGTGCGGATGGAAGATCTTTTCCGGCTCTTTTTCCTCCACCAGCGCAATGGCGTCGCCGATGAATTTATCGTCTTCGTTCAGCAGGCGGAATACCTGCTTAACGCCCGGGAAGGAAACCTTTTCGATGTTTTCGGAGATCTTCAGCCGGGGCCTTTCGCCCGACATGCTCAGTTTGTATACGCCATCGAGGGCGGCGCTGGGCCTGCCGGTCACCAGTTGCGTCCCGACGCCGAAGCCATCGATCGGGGCCCCCTGGTTGGTAAGGCTTTGAATGAGGTGTTCGTCGAGCTGGTTGGAAGCAAAGATGTTCACGAAATCGAGCCCTGCCTCATCCAGCATTTCCCGGGCTTTTTTGCTCAGGTAGGCCAGGTCTCCGCTGTCGAGCCGGATGCCGCTGAGCTTATGCCCCTGGGCCTTCAGTTCCTTACCCACTTTGATGGCGTTGGGGATACCGCTACGGAGGGTATCGTAAGTATCCACCAGGAGGATGCAGTTGTCGGGATAATATTTGGCAAAAGCCCGGAAGGCCTCCGCCTCATCCTCAAAGCTCTGTATCCAGGAGTGGGCCTGGGTGCCGGAAATATCGAGGCCGTACCGGAACCCGGAATACACGTTGGAGGTGGCGTCGGCCCCGCCGATGACGGCAGCCCTGCTGGCATGGATGCCCCCCAGCCCCTGTGCCCGCCTCAGGCCGAAATCAACCACCGTCCGTTCTCCGGCCACCTGCCGGATACGGGCGGCCTTGGTGGCAATAAGCGACTGGAAGTTGAGGTAGTTCAGCACGAGGGTCTCGATGACCTGAGCTTCAATGATGTTGCCTTCCACCCGCAACACGGGCTCCAGGGGGAAAACCACCTCGCCTTCCCGGGCGGAAAATATGTCCGGCGAAAACTCAAAGCCTTCCAGATACTCCAGAAATTCTTCCCGAAACCCCTCCGATCGCAGGTAGCCGATGTCTTCCGGCCCGAAAGACAACCCTTCCACGACTTCCAGCAGATCCCTCAGCCCGGCGAAGATGACAAACCCGCCGTCAAAAGGGTTTTTGCGAAAGAAATAATCGAATGCCGCTTTTTCGTCTTTCCTTCCGGAAAGGAAATATCCCTGCGCCATGGTGAGTTCGTACATATCGGTATACAGGGCGCGGTGGGCGGAAAGGGTTGCTCTGGTTCGGTTTTGAATGGCTGTGTTCTGCATATGGCTGGTAATATTGGCTAAAAAGGCCCGGGTTTTGCGGCGATTACAGAAAAGAACAGCAGAGGCCCTTTTCTTCTGCCGAAGCACCCTTCTGCTTTTATGCCAACAGATGATCCGGGTGGGAAGTTTGCTGCCGATAGCAGGGAGCAAGGTAAAGGCCCGGGAAAGGCTCAAATGGGGAAATTAGGGAATATCATTTGGGTTAGAGCTGAACCTGACAGCAATGTCTTTGGAGCTAATACAGGGATATTCCTGCAAATTAGCCCAATTCCCTTTCCGGAAATTGTAAAATTCGGACATGTCATTTTTTTCCGTTTTTCCAGGCCACTTTATTCAGGATCATGAATTCCCGCTCCAGGAATTGATGGGGGGACATGCCGGTGAATTCCCTGAAGTCGTGAATGAAGTGAGCCTGGTCGTAATACCCCGTTTCTATGGCCAGTTTGGTGAGGCTATGGTAGCGGCCGCCCAGCAGGGCCCTGTAGGCCCGAAAGAAACGATAGATGCGCAGGAAGTCGCGCGGCGGCATGCCCAGGTATTGGTCGAACAGACGGCGAAGCTGGCGTGGGCCTACCCCACTTTCTTCAGACAGCCCCTTCAGCTTGATCCCGCCTCCGTTGAGGGTTACGGCCGCGATCGCCCTGCGGATGGCCGAGTTGCCGGCTTTTTTATTTTTCAGTTTTTTGAGGAAGAAGGCGTCCAGCACCTTTGCCTGCCGTTCTGGTGTTACCTGCTCCTGCAACCGGCTCTGCAGCTCCAGGAATTCTTTTCGGCCCTCAGTAACATCGAGCGGCACCGTCTTATTGGTAAAATCACCCATTGGAAAGCCAAAGAAATCGAAAAAGGCAGCGGGATAGAATATGGCGGCCAGCATCTGCTGCCCGCCCCGGAAATGTACGGTAAACCGCCGGGTAGCAGGCGGCAGGACGTGCGCGGGGGGAAGCGCTTCTTTCTCGATGTCCTCGTGGGTTATCATTATGGGTTCCTCTTCTCCGAACTGAAAACACAGCCCGGAGGACAGGAAGGGCAGGCCATCTTCCTCCAGCCATTCTTTCTGGGCCGAATTGCTGCCGATCCAGTGGTACTCCCTGATATAGGGGCGCAGGGGGCTGGCGGGGAGTATGTTTGTTTGATGGATCATGAGTTGAAGCGTGAGGTGGCCTGTAAAGAACAATGTCGGGGTGTTTGGGGGGAGATGCAATGACATTTGGCAGTATTGCTTATAATACTTCACATCCTCATCTCACCTGACCGTCGTGATAGGCCGCCCGCTTCCAGCCATCTGCTTCGAATACCCACAGTTGGGTCGCCCGGAATTCGTGTTCATACGGGCCGTTCTCGTCCAGCCCACTAGCCCGTATCCGGGCGCTCAGGGCGGCGGCATTGCCGTGGAGCCTGGTTTTCAGGTCCAGTAAAACGTAGCGGTCGACGACGAGGCTGCCTCTGTCAATAGCCTTCCGCCGGGTGGCCACATACTGCAGCCACTCGCCTTTATCCAGGGGTGGGCGGGCGCCATTGGTATGCAGATAGCCCGTCGCGACCATTTTGTCCAGGGCAGCGCCGTCGGCCCGGGCGTAGGCATCGTTAAAGGCATCCAGGGCCTGATGGAGGCTCTCGAGACTGGCATAGGCCTCTATTCCCGGAGGGGCCGCCGGGCCGCAACGGCTGAAAAGTAGCAGACAACTGATAAAGCCCAGAGGAAGAAAATGGATTGCGATCTTCATTTGTGTGTTTTTCCCGACATTTGAAACAAAAAAAGTTAAACAAAAAATTTCAAACAATATTCTCACTTCTTAACTTATGCCCGTTCAATTTAACAATTTTTCAAATCCTAAAATCATTTCGCATGAGTACACAAGAAATCGCCGACCGACTGGTAGAACTGTGCCGCAAGGGCCAGAACCTGAAAGCCATCGAAGAACTCTACGCTCCGGACATTCACAGCATCGAAGCTGCGGGTGAACAACGGGAAGCCAAAGGGCTGGAGGCCATCAAAGGCAAAAGTGAATATTTTGCCAACACTATGGAAGTCCACGATATGAAAGTCTCGGACCCTTTGGTTGCCGACAAGCACTTTGCCGTAACTATGTACATGGACGCCACCGACAAACAAAGCGGTAAACGGGAAGCCATGGCTGAAGTATGTGTTTACGAAGTGAACAACGGCAAGATCGTCCGCGAGCAGTTCTTCTACCCCGCCGGGTAAGAAAAAATTGTTTCATGGCACATGGGTTCACGGGTTCATTGATTTGCTAAGCCCTGCAACAATGAGGCCGTGCCCCCATGAAACCATGCGACAATGTAACCATCCCGCCCCATCCTTGGCCTTTTCCAACATTTCTCGTAAATTAGGCTCTGATAAGGCCGGCAATGCCGGCTGACCATAACTTTAAACAAACCGACCCCATATGTCAGAGCAAAACCAGGGGCCCACTCCTCAGGGGCAGGGCTCGCCAAACCAGGAGAGAAAAGGCAACTCTTTGAGTGCGTTCATCCAGAACAACCTAGCCTGGCTGATCCCATTGGGCATATTGCTGCTCATCTTCCTCATCCCCGGCACCCGCCACTGGATCTCCAATACAGTACGGTGCGCTACGGTCAATTCCAAGGAAGGCGCCGCCCGCGTCGATGCCTGCCGCCAGTATCTGTCCAGAGAAAGCTTTGCCAAAGCTCCCTGCTATGGAGACTGCATGGAAGCCGTCGATTACGAAAACGCCCGGCAGGTCCGCAATTACGAAGTCCTGCGCGCTTATGTCGACAAATATGACAACCAGGCCGGCACGGCCCACTTCCAGGAAATATTCAACCTCCTGGACTCGGTGATCTGCGCCAACCTCGGCCAGAACGCCGAAGCCAAAGCCGCTACCTGCCAGGCCTATAAGGACGAATTCGGGCGGGCCGGCAAATGTTATTACGAATGCCACGCCTTCCTCGACGAGTACGACTGCGAGGCCGCACTGAAAGACCCCAACCGCGAAGAGGCTTACCGGCGCTACATCGACAAGTACGGCTCGGAAGGCAAATGCTATGAAGAGTTCCGCCAGGCCCTCGAAAAAGGCGTCCCGGCCACGATGGACAAAGCGGGAGAACGGGCCCCGGCCACTACTTCAAAGGGAACCCCTCCGGCCACGGCCCAAAGCCCGAAAAAAAAGGCTACCCCTGCTTCTACCCGCACCTGCCAGACATTCACCGTGGGCAGCCAGAAATTCAAGGCCATCAAGCTGGGGCCCCTCTGGTGGACCGCCGAGAACATGAACAAGAACGGATTCGTCACCTGGCAGCAGGCCCGGACGATGTGCCCTACCGGCTGGCGCCTGCCTTGTACTCAGGAGGTAGAGCACCTCACCCGCGAATTCTACAGCAACCCGGATAAAGCTTATACCTACCTCACCAGCCAGGACCCCCGCAACTGTGAGTTCAACATGGAATTCACCGGCTTCCAGTGGATGCCCGGCATGGCCACTTTCAATGCGGGCGAGGTCGCCGGTTTCTGGTGCTTCAATGAAGATACGCCCAACGGCCCACAGGCCGGGTCCTTCCTCTTCAAGAAAAGCAACCGTTCCATAGAAACCCTGCTCACTACCGATAAAACCATGGGGCTGAACTGCCGCTGCGTGAAAGAAAGTAAGGATTACAAGAACAGCAGCCTGCGCTTTATGCCCTGCGTCGGCATGCCGTAGGTTATTTCTGCCGCTTTTCCATTGGCGCTTTTGAGGAACCGGGAGCCAATGGAAAAGCGGCAGCCCTTCCTCGCCGGAAGCGATACCGCATTAATCGCCTTCCACAGCGCTCCGCTCCAGGCACAGGCCCCTGTCCGGCCTGATCCGGCAAGTTGTAACCGGAGAGCAACACCAGCTACATATAAAACAAATTGTTGACAAAAGTCATTGCTTCCCGGTATTTTTTGTCCTATCTTATAGTGCCAACAACAGATTATTAAAAACAAAAAGTTGCGAACATGGTAACCGCAACCATCGGCAATAAAGAGATCGCCGGCGTGCTGGAGCACATCGCCGAGCTGCTGGAAGTCCAGAAAGCCAACCCCCACCGCATCCGCGCCTACCGGAGAGGCGCACAGGAGATCCGGAAGAGCAAAAAAGAACTGGCGGAGATCGCCGAGTCCGGCGGGCTGGAAGCGCTTCAGGCCCTGCCCGGCATTGGCGAGAGCCTATCGAGGCTGATCATGGAATATATCCTCACCGGCCGCTCCCGCCTGCTGGAGCGCCTGCAGGGCGCCGTGGCCCCGGAAGACCTCTTCGACGAGATCCCCGGCATCGGCCCCGAGTTGGCCGAGCACATCGTCAAGGAACTGGATGTCAAGACCCTGGAAGAGCTCGAGCAGGCCGCCCACGACGGCCGCCTGGCCCAGGTGGAGGGCTTCGGCCCGGCCCGGGTGGAGGCCGTCAAGATGAGCCTGGCGGGCCTGCTGAGCGGCTACGCCTACCGAAGGGTGCAGGAAGCACTTTACCCGGCGGAAAAGGATACAGAGAAACCTTCCGTCGATCTGCTGCTCTCCGTCGATGAGGCCTACCGGCGGGAAGCCCGGGCCGGCAATCTGAAGACCATCGCCCCGCGGCGGTTCAACCCCGATAACAAGGCCTGGCTGCCCATCATGCACACCGAGCAGGAAGGATGGGAATTCACGGTGCTTTTTTCCAACACCGCCCGGGCACACGAGCTGAAGCGCATCTACGATTGGGTGGTCATCTACTACAACCAGGACGGCCACGAAGGGCAGGCCACCGTCGTCACCGAGCTGGGAGGCCCGCTGGACGGGCTGCGCGTGGTGCGGGGGCGGGAGAAGGAGTGC
>JAGFJE010000400.1 GCA_024103175.1 Phaeodactylibacter sp. | reverse complement strand
ACGGTATGCGCTTGAGCTGCCTTACGGCATGTACTTCCTGCGGGTGTCGGTGGGCAAACAGCGGAAAGTCGTGAAATTCATTGTGGAATAAGCCCGGCAGGCCCTATTGGCGCTCATTTCCCTGCGGCTGGCCAGCCGCAGGGAAATGAGCGCCAACAGCCCGCCTTCGCAACTCAGCCGGGTGAACGCCCCTGGCGCCGAACAGTGGTATCCTCCCTCTCCTTCTCCTTCTCCCTACCGTTCCCTCCCTCAGAGCGCCATTCCGTATAAACTGCGAATTACCTTTCCTTCCCTCGATTATCTTTTCTATCTTAGACGGCTTAAGCATTACCGTAACATTCATATTAAAAAAATTATAACTCATGGGACACCACTACTCACGGCCAAGCGGCGGCGGAACCGGCATATTGCTGCGCTTCCTCGGTTTCATCTTTGCAATGATCCTTATTATTGGAATGCTCGATAAGGCTGGCCTGAAGGTCGGTTTTGAGGACAGGGAAGGGGCGGGCGCCGGCCCTCGTTACAACGAGGCCGCTGTCGGCGAGGCATACGGCAATGAGAAGAGCGGTTCCGAAACCATATATATATCGCCGGGCGAACCGGGCCGGAGCTACCAGCAGGAGTATGAGCCGCGCCCCTACAGCGAGTCCTCCCGGCAGGCGCCTTCCCGCGGCGCCCGGACTGCCGTTTCGGCTGAAGACTTCATCGGGCGTTTCGCAGAGGCCGCCACCGTTCAGGCCCTCAACCGGGGGGTCCCGGCCGGCATTTCCCTGGCCCTGGGTATCAGCAAACTGAAGGAGGGAGAACGGATCGACAGCTGGCAGGATTTTATGGAAAAGGTAGTCCTGCCGCTGGCCCGCATCAAGGAAGATGCTCCCCGGGCCGGCCTGCAGGCCTATTTCAAATATTCGGCCAACAGCGGCCGCTGGCTGGAAGGGCTGAGCCGACAGGGCGATTATTCCTACAACGCACTCCGCCAGGCCATGCAGCAACACCAACTGGGCCGGTACGACGAAGAGGTGCGCACTGCTCTGGTGGAAGGCGCCCGCGTAGCGCCGGAAATGGAACGCAAGGCCAGTTATGTGGCCGATGAGGTCAACTCCAACCTCGTTCAGCAGCGGATCGCCCGCGAACAGGAGGCCGGGAGCACAAACGGGCGTTCCTCCAATGTAGAGCAGTGGAAAAACCACTACGACGAAACCGTAGGCCGGGAAGTCGCCAAAGAGATCGCCCGCCGCAAGCTGAAAACCGGCCAGTACATCACCGACCAAGATATGGGGCGTCTCATTCAGGAGGCCAATATCGAAACGGAAAAAGTGTTGAAGAACAACCTTTCTTTCCTGGGCCGGGAGATCAACCGGGACCACCCCGATGCCCCGGAGATGCTCGACATCACCAAGCCCGGCAACGCCCAGGCCCGCCAGGAGTTGTACCAGAAAAAACTTCGGGAGCGGGAGTATGCAGGGAATCAGTAGTGCCGAAGGCACTAGCGCGCCATCACAACCAATATCCGCTATGGGTCTTGCCTGCCGTCCACCTGTCACCCAGGCAAGATCCATAGCCTCCACAAAAAACTTTAACACAATTCCCTTAAAAACAAAGGCCCCGCTGGATTACAAATATGATAAAAATATTATATTTGCGGGGTAACTTCGTTGGCGGCCTAAGCAGAACACCCTGTTTTCAAGCGAAAAACCTCAAAAAGGCTGCCCGTTATTGCCCACACACTTCTACAGCTGACGGCAACACGCCTGCTTAAACTCCTCTTTTTTGGTTCGTGTAGCAACAAAAACCAGTGCTATCACATTATTAGGCATTATGAAGCAGTTACTGACAATTACCGCATTTTACCTGGCTTTAACCGTTCAGCTGAACGGCCAGGCCGATATCTTCGAAGGGCTTTTCGGCAAAGAGGCCCCCGAATTCCACGCCTCTTTATCCCCTGCTAAAGAGGAGGGAGTGGCGCAAATGGATTTTTACTTCACGCACCCCAACATCGACGAGCTGGAAATTTCCTTCTGGGTCAAAGACCTGGGCGCCAACCTGATGGCGGGCGGGGAGAAAAAGCTGGTGCAGGGCCTTCAGGAATTTGGCAACCGCCAGCAGGCCAGCATCCGCATTGAAGGCTTAAAGAACCGCCATTTTTATACCATCGGGCTTGATTACCGGGGAGGCAACGCCATTTCCCGGAAGTTCGCTTCCAAAGTATTGGAAGAAAGCTACCGTTATGAATACCAGGAGGAGGCGCCTTCTGCTCCTGCCACTGCGCCGGCAACGGCGCAGCAACGGAAGTCTCCGGAGCCTTCCTCACAGCCCTGCAGCCCACCCAGCCTTTTTGTGAAGGTGGACCCCGCCGGTTATTGCGGTGGCGCCAATCGCCCGGCAGTGCTTATCCAGTGTGACAATTGCCAGGGGCAGCCCTGGGAGTTCAGCGTCGAAGCCCGAACCGAATTCGGGCCCTGGGAGCCCCTGCGGGCGGACGGCAAGCGGCAGCAGGCGCTGGGCGTCGCTACCCGTACGGAGCCCCTCTGCACCCTGGCCCCCGGCGCTTACTACTTTCGGGTGCTGGCCTGGGGCGACAACTGCAGCAGCCCGTCCATCCAAACCATCGGCACGGCCGTCCGCATCCCGGGTGACGAGCCGGCGCCGGCCTTGCTGCCGGACACCCGGCCGAAAGCGCCCGCCATCGCCGACAACCTGCCGGATACCTGCGTCATAGAAAGCGAAGCCTTCCTGGAAGGTAGCCTTATCTCCGGCTTTATCGAGCTGAGCGCCGCTTCCCCCTGTTCTGCCTACAACCCTTTTGCCAAAGTCCGCTATGTACACCCCGGGTATCGCGACATTACCATCGGCCAGGTAGCGCTGGCGCCCGGTGAAGATGTCGGCTTCAAGGTACAGCTCGACAGCCGGGACCTCAGCCGGGGCATCCACCCCCTGCAGGTGGTAGTCTGCATTCGGCCCAACGGCAGCACCCGGGACATTCCGGTCAGCTCTTTCTGGATCAGAGCAGAACCTCCCGGATCTCATCAGAAGCCTGTTCAACCGATGCAGGAACAAGCTACACCCGACACAGATGGCGGATTCCTCGCCCAGTGGCAGCAGGCGCAGGGCGCAACCCCTGAACCCGGCCAGGACTACCGGAATACTCCCGTGGAAAGGGAAATTTTCGCCCCCGCCAATATAACTACCGGCAGCCCCGGCTGCGATGAGATCCAGGGCCTCCAGCTGATCTATGTCCCGGAACGGCCCGGACAGCCGCTATATATCTCCTGGGCAAACCCCAACTGTTGCCGGGAGGAAGGTTGTGAATATACGGTATGGGCCGGGCCGAACCCCTCCCAACTCAGCATGCTGGTCAAAGGCCAAAAACCGGGCGAAACCGTCCGGGAGCTGATACAAGGGGCTGATGCAGGCACTGCCTATTACGAAATCGCCGTCCGCACGCCCAGCGGCATACGCAAAGCCGCCTACGCAACCGGACAAGGGCCGCTGTACGGCATTGAAGCGGTGGAGAGCCACCGCCGCCAGTTTGGGCCGGCGCCGGATGACATTCTCGCGGCCGCCGGCGAAAACAGCCCGGGGAGCGGCATTCAGCTGAGCGGTGGACTGGCCGCCAGGGCCGGCGGTATGGTTGCCCCGGAAACCGGCAATTATCAGCAGCCGACGGTGGCCCTCTCTGATTTTTCTCCCTGCCGCATTTTCCGGGAAACCCACATCATCGCCGACAAACCCATTCAGGACGGCGACCGGGTCACCATAGAATACGACTATAACGACAAAGCATATTTGTACAGCTTGTATCACCTGCCGGAAGGTGCATCCGAGTGGGTGGTCGCCTCCGGCACCCGGGAATTTCAGAGATCCCCTTCTTTTGAGATCCAGGCCAGCGCCCACCATACGGGTAAATATGTGATCCTGGCCATCAAAAAGGATAAGAGCTGGGGATGTTTGTCGGCCCCGGTTAGCGACCCGATAGAAATACAGGTATTTAGATAGCTCGTTTTTCAAATGCCGGCCCGGCATTTGAAAAACCAGAAAACTTTTCTATGAGAAAACAATTACCCCTTCAACTGTGGTTGATGCTGGCGGTGCTTGCGCTGAGCTTCATCCGGCTTTCCGCCCAGGAATTGCTGGTGCGCGGCAAAGTGTCGGGCGCCGATACCGGCGAGCCCCTGGCGGAAGTAAACGTAACGGCCAAAGGGGCCAACAACAAAACGCTGACCGGCAAAGACGGCAGCTTCGAGATCAGGGTGCAGCAAGGCTTCTACACGCCGGCGCCGCCGCCAATCCTGGCCTTTTCCGCCTCCGGCTACGAAACGCTGGAGCTGGAAGTGCTGGGCCAGAGCAAGGTCGAGGTAACCCTCACCCCCAGGCCATCCAAACTCTCTGACAACATCATTACCGGAACGGCGGCCGGCCAGGCGAAGATAGCTATGAGCTATTCGGCAGAGGCCGTTGATGAAGAATTGATCAGCCTGGCGGCCCCGCCCTACCTCGCCGGCAGCCTGCAGGGCAAGGCGCCCGGCCTGCAGGCCAACCCGGTGGGCGGCCAGCCCGGGCAGGACGCCTACCTCCAATTGCGTTCGGCCACCTCACTGGCCAACGGCCAACATCCCCTCATTATCGTGGATGGGATCTATATGAACGCCGGCGATGCCCTGGTGGACATCACCCCCGATGACATCGAAAAGGTGGAGGTGCTCAAGGGCGCCGCGGCGGCCTCCTTCTACGGCTCCCAGGGCGCTAACGGCGTCATCCAGGTGTTCACCCGGCGGGGCCGCGGCCTGAAGGTAGGCGACACCCGCGTCACCTACCGCGGTGAGGTTGGCTATTCGGATGTTCCGGATACCTATCCCATCAATACCGCCACCAACCGGGAGATCCTGGATTCCGATGGCCCGCAGCCGGTGCTCGGCGGCCTTACCTCCGGTGAGGAATACGACACCCCATTGCCCAACCTACAAGGTTATCAGGACGATATCCTCTTCCGCAAAGGAGCGTACCAGTCTAATTACCTTTCGGTGCAGGGGCGGGCCGAATCAACCAACTTCATGGTTTCCGCCCACCGCTTGCAGGATGAGGGCGCCATTCAGGGCTTCGAGGGATACACCCGCCACAGCTTCCGCGCCAACCTGGAGCACCAGTTGAGCAACCGCTTCAGCCTGCAGATGAGTTCCATGTACACCGCCTCCCGCCAGGAGCTGCTGGAGCCCGCCTCCAACGGCGCGGGCAGCTTCCTGGCGAATAGCCTTTTGCTCACCCCCATTTTCGGCCTGGATGCCGGTAATGAAGAAGACGATACCGATTTCGACTGGGACATTGACAATACCGGGACGGGCATCACCAACCCCTTGTACTGGCGGGAGAACTCCCAACAGATGCGCTACCGCCGCCGCCTGATGGGCAGCGTAGGCGCCAGCTATCGCCCGAAGAAATGGCTGACGCTCAGCTACGCCGCCTCCCTCAACCGCTCTTCCCAGGACTATGAGCACTTCGTAAAAAAAGGTTTTCTGAGCACGACCACCCCCGGGCTGTTCGGCCCCCAGGTAACCGCCGGCGTAGACGGCAGTAACGGAGGGGGCGTCCTCCAGTCGCAACGGGTAGACAGCTATTTCACCTCCATGGCCGACGCCACCTTGCAAAAGTCCTTTTCCGGTTTTAACCTCGCCATGCGGGGCGGCTTCCTGTACGAAGACTTCACCCGGGAATACGCCGAGGGCAGGGGGGAAAGCCTGGCATTCGAGGGCGTCCGCTCCCTGGATAATGCGCAGGCCAACATCCGGGCTTCTTCGGTGATGGAAGAGGCCGTAGCCTACAGCAGCTTCCTGGTTGCCGATGCCGACTACAAGAAAAAATACATCTTCAGCGGGCTCCTGCGCCGGGAGGAATCCTCCCTTTTCGGGCCCGAGGAACGCTGGCACAGCTACTACCGGGTGGCTGGCGCTTACCGCCTTACCGAAGACATCAGGATGAAATTCTTCCAGGAACTCAAACTGAGGGCAGCCATGGGCGCCGCCGGCAACCGCCCCGCCTTCGGGCAGCGCTTCGAATCCTTTGAGCTGATCAATGGGGTAGTGGCCAAGAATACCCTGGGCAACGACTTCCTCCGGCCATCCCGCACTACGGAAATGGAAATCGGGATAGACGCCGCCTTCCTGAAGGGCTTCCGGCTGGAATTCAATTATGTGAAGTCAACCACGGAAGATCTCATCCTGCTGATGCCGCTCTCCGGCGCCTCCAGCTTTACCGGCCAGTGGCAGAATGCCGGCACGGTGGAGGCCACCATTTACGAAGGGGCGCTGCATACCGACTTTGCCCGCCTTTTCAAGGTGAGGGGCAAGGACTTCCGCTGGGGCCTTACTACTACCTTCAGCCGGGTGGAACCAACTGTTGCCCAATTGGGCATACCCCCTTACACCACCGGGCCGGGGTTGGAGCATTCCAGCTTGTTTCGGATGGAAGAAGGCCTGGCGCCGGGAACGATGGTAGGGGAAGTGTTTGCCACCGATCTCACGCAGTTGGTGGAACAGGCAGATATCGACCCCAACGAATATGCCCTCAACGACATGGGCTATGTCGTCCGCAAAGACCAGATGGGCACTCCGGAAGAACGCCCCTACCGGCTGATGGATGAAGACGGCGCCCCTGTCATTGCCCCCATCGGAGATATCAACCCCGATTGCCGCATGGGTTTTGCCAACATCCTGGCCTACAAGGGCCTGAAATTATATACCTTGTTCGACTGGAAAAAGGGCGGCTCGGTATACAACCTCACCCGCCAGTACATGTACGGCGCCGGGCGCCACGGCGAGCTGAGCGCTTATCCGGGAGTGGCCGCCGGCTTTTTTGAAGGGGACGGCTTGTACAACAACGGCCGCCCCAACAACCACTTTGTGGAAGACGGCAGCTTTTTCATGCTTCGGGAAGCCTCGCTTTCCTATACTCTGGAAAACCGGCAGCTGCAAAACTTCCTGGGCGGTTTTGTAGAAAGCATTCAGTTCAGCCTCATCGGCCGAAACCTGTTCACCAAAACAGAATACTCCGGCTTTCACCCCGATGTGGCTGCGGCGCCGGCATTGGAGTACAACCTGTCGAACCGCTTTGCCGGGCAGCCGGGCAGCGACGTGCGGGCCCCACAGGGAGACCCGGCGCTGTTTCTGGCAGACGCTTTCAATTACCCCCAGCGGCGGTCCTTTAGTTTCAGCCTGCAGGCAACTTTTTGAACCTCCTCCATCTGAAGGAAGAAGATAAACTCCGATTGGAGGTAAGATGGGAAAAGAAAAAAAATGGTTTATGAAAATGACAATCCGTTATACCCTATCGTTTTTCCTGGCCCTTTTTCTGGCAGTTGGCTGTAAAGACATTGACACGCTCAACCTGAACAACCCTGGCCGGGGCGATGTACTGGCTACCGGCAGCGACCTGTTTCGGGTGCTGGACGCCGGCTATGCTGCCTGGTGGCAGGGCGTTCACGGCCCTACGCCGGCCATTGCTCTGTCTGTCACCGCCGATGCCCTCAGCCTGGGCATGGAAGATTTCGGCGCCCTCCGGATGGGCAGGGAGCCGCGGGCGGCCTACAACAACCGGCTTACTGAAAGCGAAACCTACCGGCGGATCGCCGAAGACCCGTGGTACGCATGCCTCTCGGCGGCGGCGAGCGCCAATGATGTCATGGCGGCAATGGAGGAAGGCATCTCCATTGACAAGGGCGGGCCCCAGGATGAGTCGGTACTGGCCGCCGCCCATTTTCTGCGCGGCGCCGGCTGGGGCTACCTGGGGTTGATCTTCGACCGGGGATTGATGGTGGATGAGCATGACGCCCCGGAGGGAATGGCCCCCTTTTCCAGCTACCGCGAAATGGCCGCCGCTGCCGTTGAAGAATTGGAAGAAGCCATTTCCATCGCCGAAGGGCTGGGCCCCGATTTCATCCACACCTCCTTTAACGGCCTGACGCTGGATGCGGATCAGTTCGCCCGGCTCTGCCATTCCTACGCTGCGCGCTTTCTGGCGCAGTGGCCGCGTACGGAAGAGGAAAACCTGGAGGTAGACTGGGCGGCCGTACAGGCCCATGCCGAAGCGGGAATTCGGGAGGATTTTGCCCCCATGGCCGATGGGCGGCTATGGCAGAGCTACCAGCAATATGCCTTTGCCGAAACCGGCAAGGGCCCTTTCTGGGCGCGCGTCGACCAGCGGCTGGTGGCCGCCCTCGACCGCAGCCAGCCGCCGCGTTACCCCGAGGTAGAAACGCTGGGGGAGGACCCGCTGCCCAACCCCACCGCTCAGTCGAACGACCAGCGGCTGGCCTCCGATTTCGTCTATGTGCCATTTAACAGTTTCCCCGTCGATGCCGGCGAGTGGCACTTCTCTCATTATAAACACAACCGCAACCAGTCGGCCCCCGGTTTTGCCGGCGACGGCCATTCTGCCGGCCCCATGCCGGCGTTCCTGGCCGCCGATAACGAACTGTTGCTGGCAGAAGCTCTGCTTTGGCAAAACGACAGGAGCGGCGCCATCGCCCTGCTCAACGCCGGATCGCGGGTAGCCAGGGGCGGCCTGCCGCCAATTGCCGGCAACGCTTCCGAGGAAGAAGTCTTGCAGGCCATCCGTTACGAGCGCGCCATCGAGTTGCTGAATACCGCTCCTATGGGCCTCTGGTTCGACCGCCGCCGCCTGGCCCCTCGCCTCGATTATACCGAGCTGGATGCGCTGGGAGGCCTGCAGTACGGCGCCCCCGCCCAACTGCCGGTGCCCGCCCGTGAACTGCAGGTGCACGGCGAAGAACCCTATAATTTCGGCGGGGAGAAGGATCCGGAAGGGGTCGTTCCGGTTTATTAATTCCCATCAGATTTTCCAGATCTTCGGGTATGTGTTTAGCGCCGAGGTGACATCCTTTTTGCCCCTGCTCCTGGCGATTAAGCTTATTTCTACAGATTGAGGGCAAAAAGGGTGTCATCTCGTTCCAGTGCCAGGCCTTTCCAGATGACACCTAGGGTGTTCAGTTAACACGAAATTTTTGTGTTAGAAAATCCACCAAACAACGTATCTTGCAAGGCAAAACGACAGGACATGAGCCCCGCTAAATTAAATAATTTTCTGCAAGAGCGCTGGGAGCACTGGCGGGAGATAGCCAGAGGGCTTCGGCAGGAGATGCGGAAGTTGAAAGATCAGCTACGCTCCGTTGAACGCAGCCGAGCCAGGTGGAAACGAGAAGCTAAGATTAATGCCAATAAGCTGCGCCAGGCCGAGGAGCGGATTGCAGAATTGGAAAGCACTCAAAAAAAAAGATGAGTTCCAAGAGGCCACGCATGTACGCCGTTATCGGCATAGTGTCCAAGAAATCAGCCAGTCAGTAAGCTTATATGCTGATACAGGGATCGGCTTTCGCTTGAGTGCCGCTGTATACCAGCACCAACATTTGGTAGGGGTTAGCACTAATGCTTTTCGGGCATGGGTGTTGCGTATTGGCTATTACCTGCTCAAGAAGAGAAGCTACAGCCAGGACGCCGAGTGGGCATGGGTATTGGATCATACCGTACAAATTGGAGCATACCGCTGCCTGGCTATTATTGGTATTGACTTAAGGCGGTGCCGGGAAAAGGGGCAATTTAATATCGGCTTGCAGGACATTCATTTGCTGGATGTACACCTGAGTTCGGATTGGGCATGGGCACAGGTAGAAGAGCGCTTGGAATATTGCCATGGGCACTGTGGGAAACTGCCGGTGCAGCTCCTTTCTGATGGAGGCAAGGATTTGCGGGGAGCCATAGAATCTTTTCTACAGCCCCATGGAGAAGTGGCCTCCAACCAGG
>JAGFJE010000381.1 GCA_024103175.1 Phaeodactylibacter sp. | reverse complement strand
ACCGAAAGGAAACCCCTCCGAAAAGCCGGAAGCCTTTCTGCAAGGTAATACCCTGAAAATCCAGAACGTTACGTCAAACGAGGCCTTTTTTTTCCAGCCACTTCCGGGCATTGACGAACGCCTCGATCCAGGGAGAGATCTCATCGGCCCTGTCTTTGGGGTAATGCGCCCAGTTCCAGGGAAAGATCGACCGTTCGATGTGGGGCATCAGGACGAGGTGGCGGCCGTCGTCGCTGGCCATCATGGCGGTGTTGTAACGGCTGCCGTTGGGGTTGGCCGGATAACCTTCGTAGCCGTATTTGGCGACGATGTTGTAGTTGTCTTCCGACAGGGGAAGTTCGAACTTACCCTCTCCGTGAGAGATCCAGACGCCCAGGGTGCTGCCGCTCAGGCCGGACAGCATTACCGAGTTGTTGTCCAGTATCTTTACCGAAGTGAACCCGCTTTCGTGTTTGTGGGAATCGTTGTGTGCCATTTTCGCCTTTTGCCCGTGGGCGGGGTTGATGAGCCCCAGCTCGATGAACAGCTGGCAGCCGTTGCAAATGCCTACCGACAGGACGTCCTCCCGGGCAAAGAACTTTTCCAGGGCCGCTTTCGCCTTTTCGTTGTAGAGGAAGGCGCCGGCCCAGCCTTTGGCGGAGCCCAGCACATCGGAATTGGAAAACCCGCCGACAGCCCCCAGGAACTGTATATCTTCCAGGGTTTCCCGCCCCGTCATGAGGTCGGTCATGTGGACGTCGCGCACGTCAAAGCCCGCGAGGTACATGGCGTGGGCCAGCTCCCGCTCCGAATTGCTGCCCTTCTCCCGCAGAATGGCGGCTTTGGGGCGTTTTGCCGCAGGGCCAACGGCCGGCGCCTTACCGGAAAAGCCCTCCGGGAAGCGGTACTGCAGGGGCTGATGCTTGTAGTTGTGGTAACGCTCGTCGGCCTTATGCCCGGCCGTTTGTTTCTGGTCGAGGAGCCAGGAAGTTTCGTACCATATATCGCGCAGATCGGCAACCCGGAACTCCTGAGCCTGCCCTCCGTTTTTGATATTCAGGGTATCGCTTTTCACCACTCGCCCGATAGCGTGGCAGGGGATGGGCAAATTTCCTAGCTCAGCGGCAACGGAATCGTCCTTTACCTGGAAAACGAGCCCGCAGTTTTCGGCGAACAGCACTTTAACCATGTCCGGTTCTCCCAGGCTGCTCAGATCGATTTCCGCACCCAGGCTGTTATCGGCAAAGCACATTTCCAGGAGGGCGGTGATCAACCCGCCCGCGGAGACGTCGTGCCCCGCCAGGATCTTCCCTTCTTTGACCAACTGCTGCACAGCATCGAAGGCAGCGGCAAACTTCCCGGCGTCCAGGATATCGGGCGCCTCCGCCCCTACCCTGTTCCGCACCTGTGCGAAAGAGGAACCGCCCAGCTTATAGCCGTCCATGGAGAGGTTGAGGTAGTAGATGGGGCCGCCGCCTTTCTGGAAAACGGGCTCGACAATGCCGCGGATGTTATCGCAAACTCCCACCGTAGAAATAACCACCGTCCCCGGCGCCAGCACCTCGTCATCGACGTACTTCTGCTTCATAGACAGGGAGTCTTTCCCGGTGGGAATGTTGACCCCCAGCTCGATGCAGAAGTCGGAGGCGGCCTTAACGGCCTGGTACAGGCGGGCGTCCTCCCCTTCATTGCGGCAGGGCCACATCCAGTTGGCGGACAGAGAAACGGAGCGGATGCCGTCTTGCAGCGGCGCCCAGATGAGGTTGGCCAGGGCCTCGGCAACGGCATTCCTCGAGCCTGCCGCCGGGTCAACCAGGCCGGGCACAGGAGCATGCCCGATGGAAGTAGCCACGCCGTAGTTGGTATCGAACCCCAGCGCCATCACGCCGCAATCGTTGAGGGGCAACTGCAGCGGCCCGGCGCATTGCTGTTTGGCCACCAGGCCGCCTACGCAGCGGTCCACCTTGTTGGCCAGCCAGTCCTTGCAGGCGACGGCTTCCAGCCTCAGCACCTGCTCGAGGTAGAGCGGCAGGCGCTCCGGTTCATAATCGACATCCCGGTACTGCCAGCCTACCTCCCTGTCCTCCATAATGGTTTTCGGCGAGCTCCCGAAAATATCCGCCAGGGCGAGGTCCATCGGCTTCTCTCCACTGCTTTCGGACTCGAAGGCGAAACGGCCGTCGCCGGTGACGTCGCCCACCACATACATGGGGGCGCGCTCGCGCTCGGCGACCTTCTTCAGCATGTCCAGGTTTTCGGGGGAGATGACCAGCCCCATGCGCTCCTGGGATTCATTACCGATAATTTCCTTTTTGGAAAGCGTAGGGTCGCCGATGGGCAGCTGGTCGAGGCTGATCTTTCCGCCGGTGGCTTCCACCAGCTCCGAGAAGCAGTTGAGGTGGCCGCCGGCCCCGTGGTCGTGAATGGCTACAATGGGGTTGTCGCCGCTTTCCACCAGGGCGCGGATGGTGTTGGCCACGCGCTTCTGCATTTCGGGGTTGGAGCGCTGCACCGCATTGAGCTCTATGCCCGAATGGTACTCGCCGGTATCGGCGGAGGAGACGGCGGCGCCGCCCATGCCGATGCGGTAGTTGTCGCCCCCCAGCAGGACGATCTTGTCGCCGGGGCGGGGCTCGCCCTTCAGCGCCTGGCTTTCCTTGCCGGAACCCACCCCGCCGGCCAGCATGATGACCTTGTCGAAGCCGAGCTTGCGGGCGTGTTCTTCGTGTTCAAAGGTCAGGAGGGAGCCGGCGATCAGCGGTTGGCCGAATTTGTTGCCGAAGTCGGAAGCGCCGTTGGAGGCCTTGATCAGAATGTCCATAGGCGTCTGGTACAGCCAGGGCCGCTCGGGCATGGCCTTTTCCCAGGGGCGGTTGTCGTGCAGGCGGGAGTAGGACGTCATGTAGACGGCTGTTCCGGCCAGGGGCAAGGAGCCTTTCCCCCCGGCCATGCGGTCGCGGATCTCGCCGCCGGAGCCGGTGGCGGCCCCGTTGAAGGGCTCTACGGTGGTGGGGAAGTTGTGGGTTTCGGCCTTCAGGGAAACGACCGAATCGAATTCCTTTTTCTCGTAATAGTCCGGCCGGCCCGCCGCCCTGGGGGCGAACTGGCGCACCCGCGGGCCTTTCAGGAAGGCCACGTTGTCCTTATAGGCCGATACGATGGAATTGGG
>JAGFJE010000370.1 GCA_024103175.1 Phaeodactylibacter sp. | reverse complement strand
GAGTGATTGAGTGAATGCGCCCCGCTCCGGAGCTTTCCGGGGCGGGGCGCTTTGTTTTTTACAACTTATTTTCCCCTCGTTCCTTTTTATATCCGGGGATGCACTGAAAACGCTGTTACCGATTCGTTAAAAAGGCGGGCAAATGAAAGCATCGCCCGATATTTTTGTTATAAAAAAGTATATTTATCGGAGTTTTTTCGTTATAGAACTTTTCCAGGACCAGACAGCTTACAAAATGTCATTTTTTATGAAATTCAGAGGACCGATCTTTTTTTCCATACTGGCCATTGCCCTGTTGGCTGCTGCCATCTATCCGCAGACAGACGATGGGGAGAAAGAAGCAGTGTTGATGCAGAGCATTATCAGCGGCTTTACCCAACTCCACTTCCGGCCAAAGGCCATCGACGATGATTTTTCGGAGGATGTATACGATTTCTACCTGGACCAGATAGACGGCAGCCGCCGCTTTCTGACCGAAGAGGATGTTGCCAGGCTCGAACCCTACAAATACGAGCTGGACGACCAGATCAACACCAGTTCTTTCGAATTCTTCAACCTCTCCCAGGAACTCCGGTTGGCGAGTTTTGAAAAGACCCAGGCCTACTACCGGGAAATTCTCGCTCAGCCTTTTGACTATACCATAAACGAATATATAGAACTGGACGGGGAGAAGCGCGAATTTGCCGATGATGACGGCGAACTGCGGGAGTTCTGGCGAAAGTATGCCAAGTACGAAACCATGCAGCGCCTGGCCCGAAAGCTGGAAGAGCAGGAAGAAAAAGGGGAAGAGGAAGAAAAGCGCAGTTTTGAAGAACTCGAGAAAGAGGCCCGGGAAGAAGTGATGGAGTTCTTTGACGACTGGTACAACCGTATGGAAAAGCTGAAGCGGGAGGACTACCTCAGCGTTTATCTCAACGCGATCACCCATATTTTTGACCCCCACTCCGAATACTACAAGCCGATCGATAAAGAGAATTTCAACATTCAGTTTTCCGGCCGGCTGGAAG
Source organism: Phaeodactylibacter sp. (assembly GCA_024103175.1). Taxonomy (GTDB): domain Bacteria; phylum Bacteroidota; class Bacteroidia; order Chitinophagales; family Saprospiraceae; genus JACJXW01. The sequence goes on along the minus strand of JAGFJE010000370.1, from coordinate 4,952 downwards.
GCATCGGCGCCAGCCTGCGCACCGAAGGCGACTACACCAAGGTGGTGCGCATCGTCGTCGGGGGGCCGGCCTGGAAGCAGAAGGAGCTCGAAGAAGACGACACCATCCTCAAGGTCAAGCAGGAAGATGAGAAGGAACCCGTCGACATTACCGGCATGCAGATCAACGACGTCGTGCAGCTGATCCGTGGGAAAAAAGGCACCAATGTCACACTGACGATCAAAAAAATTGACGGGACGGTGAAGAACATCACCATCGAGAGAGATGTGGTCATCCTTGAAGAGCAGTTTGCCAAGTCCCTCATCCTGCCGGGCGCGGAAGAAGGGGAAAAGGTCGGTTACATCAACCTGCCGAGTTTTTACGCCGACTTCCAGAACAGCGACGGCCAGTCCAGCGCCAAAGACATCGAAAGGGAGCTGGAAAAGCTCAAAGCGGAGGGTGTTGACGGCATCATCCTGGACCTTCGCTACAACGGCGGCGGATCGTTGAGGGACGTACAGAAAATGACCGGCTACTTCATCGAGAAAGGGCCGGTAGTGCAGGTGAAATCCCGCGGCAGCGAACCCGAAGTGCTTCGGGACGTAGACCCCCGCGTACAGTACGACGGGCCGCTCATCGTCATGGTCAATACCTACAGCGCTTCCGCTTCGGAGATCCTGGCGGCCGCCCTGCAGGATTACAACCGGGCCATCATCGTGGGCAGCAAGTCCACCTTCGGCAAGGGCACCGTCCAGCGCTTCCTCGACCTCGACCGCACCATCCGCGGCTACAACGAGATCAAGCCGCTGGGAGAGATCAAGCTGACCATCCAGAAATTCTTCCGCATCAACGGCGGCTCCAACCAGTTGAGGGGGGTAGAGTCGGATATCGTCCTTCCGGATAATTTCCACTACATCACCACCGGCGAAAGAGACCGGGAGTACGCCATGGAATGGACGGAGATCGAGCCGGCCGAATTCAGCCAGAATGTGATACAGGTCAAGAATATGGACGAGATCCGCCGCCGCAGCGAGGAGCGCATCGCCCAGGACCCCACCTTCCAGATGGTACTGGAAAATGCCAAACGCCTGAAAGAACAGCGCGATTTTTCGGAATACCCGCTCGAACTGGATTCCTATCAGGCTTTGCTGGATAAGCAGGAAGCCGAAGCGGAAAAATACGATAGCCTATTCGACAAAGAGGTCAACCAGGGCGTTTCCAACCTGGCCATAGACCTGCCGCACATCGAGTCGGACGAATCGCGAAAGGCGCGCAACGACGACTGGCTGGAGTCCGTAAAGAAAGACATCTACATTAAAGAGACGCTGAATATCATGCACGACCTGATCGTGCTGAACTAACCCGGACGGGCCACCCCGTCTTCGTACCTCAGCCGGGCAAGTTTTAAGTGGCCTGTAATAACGCCGAGGCGAGCCATCCCAAACAGTAACCGGGATGGCTCGTTTCATTTCGGTCGGCCTCCAAACATCTCTTAAAGAACCTTTCTTTATCTTTGCGCAATGAAAAAGCTACCGACAGGCTTGCAGAATTTTCAGGAAATTATAGAAGAGGGTTATCTCTACGTAGATAAAACGAGGCAGGTTTATGAATTGCTGAAGCAGGGAAAACTCTATTTTCTATCCCGCCCCCGCCGGTTTGGCAAATCCCTGTTGGTTTCTACTTTAAAACATATTTTTAGCGGCAACCGCGATTTGTTCAAGGGGCTGTATATTTATGAAAAAACAGATTTTGACTGGACGGACTATCCCTTATTACAGTTTAATTTCGCTGCTTACGGCCATCAGGTGGTGGAGCTGGAAGAAGCCATTAGCGCCCAGCTTCAGGAATACGCCCGGCAATTTGAGGTCGAGATACCTTCTACCTCTATCTCGTTGCAGTTTAATTCTTTGGTAAAACAAATCGCTGAAAAATCCAAACCCGTCGTCATCCTCATTGACGAATACGACAAACCTATTGTGGATTTCCTGACGGAAACCGCTCAAGCCCAAAAAAACCAAAGCGTTTTAAGGAATTTATTCTCTCCGCTTAAAGACCTGGAAGCACAGGGGCGGATACAATTTTTGTTCATTACCGGCGTCTCCAAGTTCAGTAAAGTAAGCCTTTTTTCAGATCTAAATAACCTGACCGATTTAACGCTGGCGCCATTGGCCTATGACCTGCTGGGCATTACACAAGAAGAGCTGTTACAGGCTTTCGACGGGTACATTCAACGCGCCGCACGCCATTTTCAAATGCCGGAAGATGAATTGCTAAACGGCGTCAAACTTTGGTATAATGGCTACTCTTTCGACGGGCATACGCTTTTGTACAACCCTTTTTCATTGCTGAGCTTCTTTAGCCAGAATAAATTCGGCAACTTCTGGTTTGCCACCGGTACGCCTACCTTCCTGGCCAAAACCATCCGGGACCGGCGCATTGACCCCAAGGAACTGGAAAACAAAGAAGTGCCTGAAACCTTTTTCGACAAGTTTGCTCTTGAGGAACTTGAGATGAGCGGTTTGCTTTTTCAAACAGGTTATCTGACCATTAAAAGCGCCCGGCGCAAACGTTACGAAACAAATTACTTTTTGGGCTACCCCAATGTCGAAGTCCGAAAATCTTTCATGCACAATCTGCTGGAAGCCTTCTCGTATCAACCGGCTTCCGTTGTCGGCAATGCTCTGCTCAAAATGGAAAAAGGCCTGGAAGAAGGCGACGTCGGGCTCTTTGTCAGCCAGCTCCAGGTTCTCCTTTCCGATATTTCCTATCACCTGTCGCCAAAAAAACAATCGTCTCCGGAAGATTCCTTTAAAGCCTGGGAAGGTTATTTTCACACCATCATCTATTTAGTCACTGCGTTCATGGGGCTGTACGTCCAAACGGAAATCACCAAACATAAAGGGCGGTTGGACCTGTTGGCGGAAACGGATGATTTCCTTTACCTCATGGAATTCAAATTGGATGAACCCGCTGAAAATGCCATTCAACAGATCAAGGACAGAGAATATGCCGCCGTTTATAAAAATGTTCCCAAAACCATTTTCCTGGTCGGCATAGGCTTTTCCAGGGAGGAACGCAACGTCCAATCCTGGCAGGCGGAAATTTGGAGAACAGGGAAAGACAAGGAAAAGTAAACTCCTTGCCAAGGTTGAAGGAAACCCTTCAAATTTATTCCCCAAACGTTATAACTTGCACCTTTGCTCGGGAAACCTACGAGCCATAAAGCAAACAACAGTGAACTACCTGAGTTTAGAAAACGTAACAAAGACCTACGGCGAAAAGATCCTCTTTCAGAATATCTCCCTCCAGGTCAGCAAAGGAGAAAAGGTGGCCCTCGTGGCCAAAAACGGAGCGGGCAAGACCACCCTCCTGCGGGTTATCGCCGGCCATGAAGCGCCGGAAGGGGAGACGGCCAGGGTGCAGCCCTATCGCGAAGTGCGCTTCGGCTACCTGGACCAGGAACCGGACTTCATCGAAGAGCACACCATCCTCGACGCTGTGCTCGATTCGGACAATAAGATCATACAGGCGATCAAGCGCTACGAGCACGCCATGCTCTTTCCCGACCGCGCCGGCAACCTGCAGAAGGCCATCACCGAAATGGATGACCTCAAAGCCTGGGACTTCGAGGCCCGCATCCGGGAGATCCTCGACAAGCTGGGCATTACCGAACTCAACGACCCGGTCAGTACCCTCTCCGGCGGGCAGAAAAAACGCCTTGCCCTGGCCAAGCTGATCATCGAGGAGCCGGACTTTCTCATCCTCGATGAGCCCACCAACCACCTCGACCTCGATATGATCGAATGGCTGGAGGAATACCTGCAGCAGCCCAACCTCACCCTCCTCATGGTCACCCACGACCGCTATTTCCTGGAGCGGGTCTGCAATACCATCCTCGAACTGGACAACGGGCAGCTCTATAAGTACTCCGGCAACTATTCCGACTTCCTCTACAAAAAGAGCACCCGCCATGAGACGGAAAGCGCCGAACTGGAAAAGGACAAGAAGCTGCTCCGCAAGGAGTTGGAGTGGGTCAGGCGAATGCCCAAGGCGCGCGGCACCAAGGCCAAGTCGCGGGTCGACGCCTTCGAAGAGCTGCAGGAAAAGGTGTCCGGTAAGCGGGAAAACCAGGAGGTGCAGATCGACATCAAGGGGCAGCGCCTGGGCAAAAAGATCCTGGAGGCGCACAACGTCAGCAAGAGCTTCGGCGACAAAAAGATCGTCGAAGGCTTTTCCTACAAGTTCCGGAAGAAGGAGCGGGTAGGCGTCGTCGGGCCCAATGGGGTAGGGAAGACGACCTTCCTGAAAATACTGACCGAGGAGATCCGCCCGGACGGCGGCAAGATCGTCGTGGGCGGCAATACGGTATTCGGTTATTATACCCAGTCAGGCATTCAGCTCAAGGAAGACAAACGCGTCATCGACGTGGTGCAGGATATCGCCGAGTACATCCCCATGGAAAAGGGCCAGAAGCTGACCGCCCCGCAACTGCTGGAGCGATTCCTCTTCAACCGCAAACAACAGCAGGTGTACGTCTCCAAGCTCAGCGGAGGCGAGCGCCGGCGCCTCCACCTGCTTTGCATCCTGATGCAGAACCCCAACTTCCTCATCCTCGACGAGCCCACCAACGACCTCGACATCATGACCCTCAACGTGCTGGAGGACTTCCTGATGGACTTCCCCGGCTGCGTCGTCATCGTCACCCACGACCGCTACTTCATGGATAAGATCGTGGAGCACCTCTTCGTCTTCGAAGGCAACGGCCACATCCGCGATTTCAACGGCGACTACTCCGACTACCGCGAGATCCAGAAGGAACGCGAACGGGAACAGCGCCGCCAGGAACGGGCCGAACAGCAAAAGGAACGCAGTCACCAACAGGCTCAGCAGCAGCAACAGGCCGGCGGCCTGAGCCAGGAGGAACGCAAGGAGCTGAAGCGCCTGGAACGGCAGATCCTCCAACTGGAAGAGCG
>JAGFJE010000364.1 GCA_024103175.1 Phaeodactylibacter sp. | reverse complement strand
GAAGACGGAGGTGTTGTATGAGTATTTTCGGACGGGGTATGGAGGGGCGGCGGCGTAGTTTTGTCGGGGCGCAATTTATTCCATTTCATTCCCTGCCTGCTCGGCCGCCTCGCGGGCAGGCAGGCATCAGTCGCTTCGCTCGTGTCCCATTGCGCTCGGACTTGATGCGATTCCTGTGATTCCGGATAAAATAATTGACCGATGGCGAATCCTGAGCATTTGGCGATATTCTCGCCACGTAGCCCCGCCGGTTTCCAGGAAACGGCGCTCGCCCACATCACCGTTCTTCCGGCGCCTTCTTCCGCCAGCCTGCGATCTGCAGCAATTGGCTTTGCAGGCCCGGGTTCCGGATCCGGCCTGATTCTTTCCACAGCCAGTTGGCGGTATTGCGCCAGTCGTAAGCCTACGCCTGCCTACCTGCGGTATCGCAGGCAGGTTTTTTGCCTTGTTAGCGCACAAAATAACTTCGTCTATTCTGTGTAACTTATTATTACACAACCCTTAGCTGACAATTATTTGTTATCCAATTGCCTTCTGGATGCAGCAACGAACTGATGTAGTTTCTCTTTCAGCAGGTCTTTTGGCAGGTACTTAGTAATATACTGTCCCACCTTGATGTTCGCTTCATCCAGCTGAAGCAATTCGATCTGTTCCGTGTTCCCTTCGGCGCAGAGGATCAACCCGATCGGTTGTTCTTCGTCGGGTTCGGTTTCGTGCTTTTCCAGCCAGCGGAGGTAGAGTTCCATCTGGCCTTTGTAATCCGCTTTGAACTTGCCGATCTTCAGGTCAATGGCAATCAGGCGCTTTAGCTTGCGATGGTAGAACAGCAGGTCCAGCTTATAATCCTGCCCGTCGATGATCATGCGTTTCTGCCGCTCCAGGAAAGCGAAGCCCCGGCCCAGTTCCAGGAGAAAATGCTCCAGTTTGTCCAGGATGGCTTGTTCCAGGTCTTTTTCCAGGAAGGTGTCTTTTAAACCCAAAAATCGAGCACGTAAGGGTTTTGAAAGACAAGATCAGGGCTGAGCCGGTCGTTTTCGGTTAGCTCCTGCAGTTCTTTCCTGGCCAGTTCTTCCGGCTTTTGAGAAATGGCGGTGCGCTCGAAAAGCATGGACTGGATTTTCTTGCGCAGGGTACGCACGCTCCATTTTTCAATGCGGCACATTTGGGCGTAGAAGTCGCGTTCCAGCTCCGTTTTGAGGGGAATAATTTCTATAAAGTGTGACCAACTCAATTGTCGCGACAGTGTCGCGACAATTTCCAGGTCAGGAAAGCATTCGTGAAATTGGATCATCCGGCGCAGGCTCTTTTCGGTATAGCCTTTGCCATACTCCTCCGTTAATTGTCGCGACAGCATCGACACAATTGCCGCTCCATATTCCGCTCGCTGATTATCGAGAACCTCCTGCGTGATCCGCTTTCCGATATTCCAGTACATTAGAGTTAACCCAACATTGACGGTTTGACTAACCGCAGTACGAGCCTCTTCGATCATCTGGCGGATGTCGGAAAATAACTGGCCCTGGTTTTTATTGATTTCGTTGGACATGTGTGTTCACCTACGGATTTTACAAAGGTTGGAGGCCTCTCAGATTAATGAAGAGAAGTTTTGTTAAGCATTTTTACCCTACCATAGTATTGTATGCCCTCTTTATGGACAAAAACCATCTTCGGTTTTTCCAGGTTGCGTTTGTCCATTCGATTGCGGATTTCTGTGCCATATCAGATTAGAACAAATATAGAACAATGCCAATTGATTAGCAAAATCAGATGTTCTGGTTAAAAAATAATGAAAAAACGGTGCTAATCTCCATTCACCAACAGTAATATAAACCAAAATATTACAAAATTGCCAATTATTTAACCATTATGGTTACGTGGGGTTCATTGATCTTCCGGGCCGTGATCCCGGCAAAGTAGTCATCGAGGTTGAAAATAAAATCGGTGGCGGTGGGGAGGATGGAATCCTTGTTGTCCGGATCGAACGGCCCTTCGATGTAGTAATCCGATAAGGCGGGCGGACAGAGATTCCTGATCCAGGTGATTTGAAAGTCCCTTGCGGACCGGCCATGCTTTGAGAAGAGGTTATTGTGCCTCTCCGTAGAGAGGGGGCGCAGCCCCTCCACTCCCGATCGTTACCGCCCGGTTGACGGTTTTGTCAAAGTTTAGCCACGTCTCGCTGTTTTACTCCCGCCTCCCCGCAAAATAATCCTATACCAACCGGCGCAGAAACCGCCTCATGGCCCCATCGGTTTCCAGGAAACGGCGCTTGCCCATATCAATATCACCGTGCTTCCGCCCCCTTCTTCAGCCAGCCCGCGATCTGCAGCAATTGGCTTTGCAGGGCCGGGTTCCGGATCCGGCCTGATTCTTTCCGCAGCCAGTCGGCGGTATCGCTCCAGTCGTCCAGCAGTTGTTTGAAGTATGTCAGGCCCAGCAACCAGTCCTGGCCGATCCGGAGGGATCCCTGAGCCTGAAGGCCGGCCCGGCACCGGCCTTCTTCGGCGACCAGGTGGCGGGCCAGGGCAAGCAGTTCGCTTTCATCGGCCAGATTGCCGTGCAGGCCACAAAGCAGGAGGCCATAGAGAAAGAAAGGCAGGTCGCCCAGAGACGTTTCATTTTCGGTAATCCTCCAGGCCAGCAGG
>JAGFJE010000340.1 GCA_024103175.1 Phaeodactylibacter sp. | reverse complement strand
GAAAACCAGTTCCAGCCCTTCCTGTAAGGCGAGAAAATCAGCCAGGCTGCTGGCTTCGGCACTCTGTTTGTTGTTGCTCCTGAAAAACAGTTCCTTTTCATCGGAATGTCCGCCGTAATGGAATATTCTGACCCTGCCCCAATATTCCTGAAAGGCCTCGGCGACATCCTGCTCTGTAGCGGCTACCAGTATGCGGACTTCACATGCTCCTTCTTTTTCCGCCTGCAGGAATATCTTTCGCAATGCCTTTTGTTCTTCGTCCAACTGGCGAAGGGAGCGGCCGTCGTCGTTGGCGAAAGCGAAAAGGAATATGGGGCATTTATTGGGCATAGGCGCCAGGCAGATTTGGTTTGGGAGTTAAAATAAGGAGAGTTGGGAAGAAATCAGAACGGCCAGGAAAAATGCTTACGATAATTGAAGCAGTTTTTTAACTTGTAGCGGCGAAACCTGCTCGGTATACGGGCGCAGTTGCGATTTGACCCCTTGAGGTAGGGTTATAAAAAGTAGTGAGGATTGAGCATCTTTATGGTGCTTAATCAAAAAAAAATGTCAGGCCTCACTACTAGATCAAAAATAAGGAAGTTCTTTGAGCAAAAGGTAATCGGCCAGCTGGAAAATTGGCAGGAGCAACTATGCAGTGGCGATATACATGGGTTTGAAACGGAGCTCCATGCAGAGTCCCTGCCGGCAGCAGCGGAGCAGGTGTATGAGCAACTAGAGGCTAAGGGCTCTGGACTTTGGACGTGCCCTTATTTGAAGTCGGAAGTGGGGCCGTCTGGTCAGCCGGTTAAAAAATCGGAAGTCGGAATTTGGCTCCAAATGGGCGCTCAACGCTCACTTTTACTTCGTCAGTCGCTTCGCTCGTGTCCGACTTTACCCTGGGGCCGGAGAAAAAAGAGCCGCATCAAATGGGGAAGTTATTCTTCTCCGAGACCTTAAGGAAGCGTTAAGATGGCTTCCGCATATTTGCTTGAGGGTTAAAAATACGTTATTATAGATGAGGGTTGCCGAGTATTAAACTCATCATACCCATATACCATCACCCGATTCGACGTATTATGAAGACCCGCACTATTCTCTTGGCCGTGTTGTGCCTTTGCCTTTCCTGCCTCATCCCTGCCGCTGCCCAGAAAACCGTCATCCCCGCCAGTTCCTTTGGCGAGCGGAGGCTGCCCTATTCCATTCTGGATATCATTCAGGACAGCTGGGGCTACATGTGGTTTGCCTCCCTCAACGGGCTGGTCCGGTACGACGGTTACAATTATACCATTTATCAGCACGACCCGTATGACGCGGGCAGCCTGGCCCATGATTTTGTCTCCTGTATCCTCGAAGACCGGCAGGACGGCGCCCTCTGGGTAGGCACTAATGACGGCCTGAGCCGGTTCGACCCTCGTACGGAAACGTTTACTAATTATTATCACGAGCCTGGCGATACCGCCACCCTTCCGGGCAACATCATCATCAGGTTGGCTCAGAGTGAGGATGGGGACATCTGGATAGGAACCCTTCAGGACGGCCTGGGGCGCTTTCATAAAGCCACGGGAAAATTCAGGAAATACCAGTCCTTCAGGAAGGAGAACATCTGCCTGTATGACGTCTGGGGCATTGTGCCCGATGGCGGGCGCCTGTGGCTGGGCACCGAAATGGGTGTTTTTCTGCTGGATGGTCTATCCGGTAAGGTGGAGCCGGTAATATTATCGGACAGCCCCGGAGCGGGGAAAGGCCATACCGGCAAATGGGTCATGGCCATGCGCCGTTACCATACAGAGGCGCTTCTGGTGCGGTTCAGCAACGGAGAGGAATATTTGCTGAATACCGAAACCCTTGCCATGAAGCTGCGGAAGCGAAGCCTCGGAGGGTCCCTGCAGGCCAGAGCCCTGCCGTACACGGACCGGGAGGGCAATACCTGGACTGCCCTGGAAGGGGGCGGTTATTCGATGGAAAGCCCGTATACACCAAAGTTCAGGCCGTTCGGGATCGCCCATGGAGGCATAACCTATGGCCGGGCAAACCCCATATTGCACACGGCCGACGGTTCCTTCTGGGTGGGCAGCGACAGCAGTGGCATCCTGCGCATAGACGGGCGCACCGGTGAGCGGAGCCGAATTTACAGCCCACAGGGCGGCCCGGCCAACTGTGCTTACTCTCTGGCGCCCGGGCCGGATAATTCCATATGGGTATTATCCGAAGGAAAAATGTATGGCATCAGCTCCCGGGGGGAAGTAATACGGGAGGTGGCCTTCCCCGACAGGATGTTCTATCCTTCCGGGATCATAACGGATTCCCGCGGCTGGGTGTGGGCCGGCAGCTTCAAACGCGGGGTAGTGGTTTACCAGCCCGAAGAAGGTACGTTCCGCTATTTCTACCGGGATTTCAGCCTGGCGGACAGCAAAGATCACAACCAGGTTGGCGACATCATGGAAGATAGCCGGGGCGCCATCTGGATGGCTACCTACGGCGGTGGCGTTTATCGCCTGGATCCGCATACCCTGGCTTACCGGAATTTTCAGTTCAACCCCGCAAACCCGAACAGCCTGGCCAATGATCAGGCCAACAGCCTTTTCGAAGACCGGCAGGGGCGGATCTGGATCGGTACCGGCCGGGGGTTGAGCCGTCTGGAATGGAAGAATGGCGAGCCTCATTTTACCAACTGGACTACCGAAAACTCAGGCCTTCCCAACAACCGGGTGTTTGGCATCCTGCAGGATGGCCAGGGGCGGTTCTGGCTCAGTACCGACGGAGGGCTGGCCTGTTTTGAGGAAAAGAAAGGCCATTTTACAGTATTCTCCAGCCATGACGGCTTTCGGGGTGTATTTCTGGAACACGGAGATTTCAAATATCAGGGCCCTAATGGAAACATGTACTTCTACGGCGATGGCGGGACAGTTTCTTTCCATCCGGACAGCCTTGCCTACAACCCTCATCCGCCGGAGGTTGTCTTCACTGGCCTAAAGCTGGAAAACCGGTACGTAGAGCCGGGCGGTGAAGCCGGTATACTTCATCAGAATATAGGATCTGCCGGCGAACTGCACCTGTCGTGGCGGCAGAACAACTTCACCATCGAATTTGCCGCCCTGAGCCTGGCTGCCCCCGAAAAGAACCGCTACCGGTACCGCCTGAGAGGGCATGATAAGGGCTGGGTGGAAACAGATGCGGCAAAGCGGTACGCCAATTACAACAACCTGGGCCCGGGCAATTACATACTGGAAGTGCAGGGCAGCAACAATGACGGCGTGTGGAGTGAGGCGGCCCTGGCCCTCCCCCTCGCCATCAGCCCGCCCTGGTGGAAGCGGTGGTGGGCGTATACATCCTACCTGCTGGCCATCCTCTTTATAGCCTATAGCCTTTATCGTTTTCAGCTCAACCGCCGCCTGGAGCAGCAGGAAGCCGAGCGCCTCAAGGAAATGGATGCGATGAAGGCCAGGTTGTACACCAATATCACCCATGAGTTCCGCACTCCACTATCCATCATTACGGGTATGGCCTCCCGGATAAAGGATAATCCGCGGGAATGGCTGGACGACGGCGTGAGCATGATAAAGCACAATACCAGCCGCCTGCTTCAGTTGGTCAACCAGATGCTGGACCTTGCCCGCCTGGAGTCGGGCGGCCTGCCGGTAAATAACATCCGGGCGGATGTGATTCCCTTCCTGCGCTACCTCGCCGATTCCTTTGAGGCCTATGCCGACAGCGAGGGCGTCCGCCTGCATTTTCTGCCGCGTACGGCAAGCCTGGAGATGGATTTCGACCCGGAAAAGCTGCAGCAGGTCCTTATCAACCTCCTTTCGAATGCGATAAAGTTTACCCCGGAAGGAGGCGATATCTACGTTATGGCCGAACAGGAAGAAAACGCCGGCGCTGGCCCGGTGCTGAAGCTGCAGGTTCGGGATACAGGGGCCGGTATTCCGGAAGATAGGCTGGAGGCGGTATTTGAACGGTTTTACAGCCTGAGCCCCCCTCAGTCCCCCCAAGGGGGGGCGGGAGCCGGCGTCGGCCTGGCCATCGCCCGGGAGCTTGCCCGCCTTATGGGCGGCAACCTCACCGCAGAAAGCCCGGTGGGCGAGGGCGCTACCTTTACCGCATGTATTCCCATTACCCGGCTGGCGGCGCCGGGAGCGCCCGTGCCGGCTTCGGCGGCGCATATTCCAACCCGGCGCCCGGATATTGGGAATATTGCCGGGAACAGACCGCAGGGAGCGCCAATGGTGCTTTTGGTGGAGGACAACCCCGGCCTCATCCATTATCTGGCTTCCTGCCTGCGGGATTCCTACCGACTCCTCATTGCGGCCGATGGAAAGGAAGGCCTGGCAATGGCCGTCACCCATACGCCAGACCTTATCATCAGCGATATCATGATGCCGGAGATGGATGGATATGCCCTTTGCCGACAACTCAGAGCGGATGAACGGACGAGCCACATTCCCATTATTTTGCTCACGGCAAAAGCCGATCATCGTTCTAAACTGGACGGGCTGAAATGCGGTGCGGATGCCTATCTGGCCAAACCCTTTGATGAAGAAGAATTGTACGTCCGCATTCAGAAACTGCTGGAATCCCGTCGCCGCCTGCAGCAATATTTCCGGGCGAGCCTTACCGGGGAGAAGGGCTGCCTGGAAAAGCTCCGGGAAGCGGAGGCGTTCCCCCCGGCCAGCCCCTTTCTGGAAAAAGTCCGGGAGATTATCAAAGCCCATATCAGCGACAGTAATTTTTCCGTTGGCCAGCTCTGCCAGGAGGCCGGTATGAGCCACTCTCAGCTCCACCGGAAACTATCTGCCCTCACCGGGCAGCCGGCCACCTATTTCATTCGCCACCTGCGCCTGCAGCATGCCAGGGAACTGCTGAAAGACCCTGCTCTGACCATTGCGGCAGTGGCCTATGACGCCGGTTTCAGCGACCCGGATTATTTTTCCAAAGTCTTTCGCAAGGAGTTCGGGAAAACGCCTTCGGAATTCAGAGATCCTGCGTAAACACAATACTATTGCGGGTGATGCAATAAAATTCCGGCAAAAAAACAGCTCCGTCGGGGTGTTTGACAGATGGTTACAGGAGGGTTTGGTGGTTTTCGGGCACTTTTGTAGGGCTTGTAAGAAATCACCGATTGTTAAACCAAAATTCACAACCATGAAAACCATTTTATTGAGCGCCATCCTGAGCCTGCTGTTTATTAGCCCGTTATTTTCCGCGAGCCCCATCTTCCATGTACGTACGGTGGAAGGGGAAGCCGCCCTCGTCGTTCAGTTGGCCAACCTGGAAAAGGCCCGTACGGAGATCTTCCTGCAGACGATCGAAGGCCGCCGGCAGTATTCCAATTATTTCACCGGCAGGAATGGGCATTCCCTCAAGCTGGCTATGGAGGGAATGCAGGACGGAACCTATCTGCTGGGTATGTCGAACAGGTCGGCCAGCGAGCTGGTAGCCTTTAGGTACGCTTCCGGAAAGATCAGCTTTTTCGAAGAACAAGACAACCTAAGTGTTAAGAACGGCATCAGCCGAAACGTGAGCCAGCCGCTGGGCAATAAAGATCAGGTCATTGCTCATATCAGCGCTGCCAGGGGAGGAGGCGTCATCAATGTACAGTTGTCAAACCTGAAGGCCCTGCCCGTACATACCAGCATCATCAGCCTGGCAGGAGTCAACTGGTATGAGGAAGTAAACGAAGTCCGCAATGGGTTTTCCCGGAATTATCTCACCCGGGGGCTTCCCGACGCGGATTACTACTTGTATATAAAAGTTGGCGCTACCCAGGCCATCCAGTTCTTCCGGATAAAAGGGGATGACGTGGTGTTGGGCAACCTGCAGCGGATTGAAGTGCCGGCAGGTGAGCGGAGCTAGTGCCGGAAGCACTAGTGCGCCGGCTGAACAAATCCACTTTATCAACAGATCAACCTAATCGCCCCATCCGCCAGCCAAGTCACTTTAAGTTTCATATTTTCCCCGTTCGGGCGCTGCCCGGCGGGGTTTTTCTTATGGGCGGCCAGGCAGGCTGATGGAGGGGTAAGTAAAAGCAAAGTAGTATTACACCACAACATTTCAATCTTTCCTGCTTCAGAAGGCCTGCAGGATCTCTGCCGGCCGGGAGCCGCTGGCCAGCACCTCTTCGACGACGACCAGTTCCAGGAAGTGTTTTCGGCGGTCGAAGGAATCGGTATAGGCCTCGTTAAAATAGAACTGGAGGTCGTCGAACAAGGAGCAGCGCATGAGCCGGTAACTTTCTTCCCTGGGGTCAAATACGGCCATGAGGTAGTTGTTGGTATTCTGGCGGGGGGAACAAAGCAGAAAGGCCGGATAATCAAAATAGGGGGCATGCCAGAAGCCGAACAGGTTGGCTTCAAAGAGCGGGTAATACAGTTTCTGGCTCCAGAAGTTATTTTCGATGAGGAACTTTTGCATTTCCCCGAGGCGGGTTTCCATCATTTTCAGGGGCACATCTGAAGGCGTAAGCTGAGCATAGGGCTGCCAGGCGCTGGTTCGGAGGTCGTAATACTGAATATCCTCCACGCTGCCGATCCGCAGTTTGTAATCAAAGCGGGGGTAGCCCGGCACGATATAGCCGGGGTAGAAAAATTGGAGCCCGCGCTGCATACAGTAGTCGATCTCCATGAGCATGGTGTAAAAACCAAGGCTGTGCTTGCCGTAGGCCGGGTCATAGATACCCATGATGCTGGCCGCGCTGTGTTTTCCGAGGTCGAAAAAGCTGAGGGCCACCAGTTTGCCGCTGTCGTAGACGGCTACTTCGTAGGTGTTGTAGATATTGAAGTCCTCCCCATCCAGCAAAGAGTCTTTCAGGGATGGGGCCAGCACGCCCGGAAAGGAAGTCTTATACCGGCGATAGATTTGTTCTTTTTCCGGGTTGAGAGAGGCCGGGCCCACCTTGGTATGAAACCGCTGCTGGTTGCGTCGGAATTGTTTCCGCAGGCTTTTGCGGAAGCGGTAACCGCGCAGGGGCAGCCGGATCCAAATGGCCGAATAAAAAGCGCGGCCAAAGCAGAGGAAGTGAGTGGTAAAGATGGTTTGCCCCATACGGTACCAGCCTTTCGCCAGGTAGGCGTCCAGTTCTTCGGGGATCATCACTTCCGGGTAATGCTTCTCTGCAAACATGATCAAAACTTGGGGCTGTAAGCTAATAATAATTTTAAAAAACCATATGGGG
>JAGFJE010000037.1 GCA_024103175.1 Phaeodactylibacter sp. | reverse complement strand
TGGCGCCATCCTGCGGGTAAAGTGGTGTTGTGTTGAGGAGCGCCAGGAGGAGTACTACCTTCCATGCGTTAGCGTCCATATTGTTGAGAGTTCGGTTTTAAACGCTTACATGGCCGAGTTTTGGTGGGTGTCTCCGTATTTAACAAGCCGGGGGATATAGCAGTTGCCCGAAGGAGATAGAATTTTCAAACAAAAGGAGAGGGGAAACAACTGCCGCTATTCTACTAAAAAATAATTCACCATCAAATGCACGGAAGTAGAACTCGACTTCACATTTCCCATCCGCTCCAGCCCGTTGTTCAGTTCAAAACGCAGGGTGCCCTCCAGGTTTCGGGCCCGGTACCCCACCCCTGCCATGAGGCCTTGGTTATAACGTTTCAGCACATCCACCGGGCCGTTTTCCAGGAAGGGCTCCTCACTGACAATCGTTTCGTCGGCCTGTTGCCTGGATACGAGCACCCTGCTGTCATCGTTCAACACCCAACCCTGGGTGGCGCCACCTACCAGGACTAATGCATTTTGTTTCTCCGGCTGCCGGTATTTGACCAGGAGGTTCCAGTTCAGGTAAGCCAGATCGATCGCGATGGTTCTGCTCTGCGAGAGGTTGCCCGCATTGGCGTCCTGCTGTACGCCGTCTCCGCCATACCGGCGGTACCACAACTCATTGGTAAGCGTAAGCTTATCGCTGTTTCTTGCCAGCCGGTAATCCAGGGCAATGCCGGCCTGATAGCCCCAGGCCCAGCCGAACTCAGCTTCCGTAATGCGGTTGATCGCAGTATAGCCGCTGAAGTTCACCTTCGACAGGTTGGCGCCGGCGCCAAACCCAAAGTGCAACCGCCCTGAGGGCTCCTTATAAATGAAAAGCTCCCCGCTTCTTTTACATTCATTGTAGCTTTCCACTACTTTCATGAGCGCCGGTTGGTTGTACTTCAGTTCGTTGAGTTTGGCGATGGAAATGGAATTGCAGTCGGCCATACGTTCCACCAGTTGCTTTCGGTATTCGGGCACTTCGGCCACCTCGCCGGCCGGATGGCGGTACCGGTGGAGAAGGAGTTCCTGAACTTCGCCTTCCTCTTTGGCAATAAAGAACCGGGGTCTTCCGATGCGCTCGTCGACGTAGAGGTTCAGGGCGCCGCCGGACACCAGGGCCATCAGCACTAGGGTATCCCGGTGCATTTGCGGCTCCATTTCCCGGCCCAGCTTCTCCGTCTGCCAGGGCGAGCGGTTGACGGCAGCCACAGTTTTGATGAAACGCTCCTCCCTGCCGTCCTGCCAGCGAAGGGTGATGCTGCGGGCCTCCTCAATCCCGTATTTTTGCCGAATCCCGCTTTCCGGTATTATCTGTACGGAGGCGGCGCCTTTTTCAAAGCGCTCCGGCTTAATGAGACCCTGTATTTCACGGCCCGTTTCCAGAAGGAGGGTTCCCGGAACGAAGCCCTCCTGGCCAGGCAGGCGGAGAGCGAAGGAGAAAACGGCAAACGCAATAATGAGCTGTTTTTTCATTGGCATTTTTTGGAAAATCAGCTCAATTTATGCCAACGCAGGATCATTGGCAACAGGGGCCAGGAAATATTCGGCCAGGCCGCTTTCCGCCGCCCCGGGCGTTTGTCGAAAGGCAGCGCCGGGCTGAAATCCGACCCTTTTCAATAAGGCCAGGGAACGGACATTATCCGCTCTGGACAATGCTTTTATAGCCTCGAGCTTCAGAGCCTGGAAACCATAAGCTAATACTGTTTCGATAGCCTCCTGCATGAAGCCCTGCCCCTGGCAGGCCGGGCTGAGTTCGTAGCCGATCTCCGCCTCTGCCCTGTCTGCCGTGAAATTCCACAGACAGATCGTGCCGATAAGGGTGTCACAGCCTTTCCTGGTTATAGCCCAGTAGAGGCATTCCCGGTTTGCGATCCCTCTGTTGATCTTTTCGATGAACAACCGGGCCTCTGCCAGCGTTATGGCGCCGGCCCTGACAATAAACTCATTTACCCGGGGATCGGAGCGGAGCTGCCTGATCTCCGGGGCGTCCCGAAGTTCCAGCTGCCGCAGCGACAAGCGCCTGGTGAGCAGGCGGGGCAATGGCGTAGAATTGTTTTCGCGCATGATGTGGTGTTTATAATGCAGGGGGGGACATAAAAAATGCCCTGAGAGGGTGTCGCCTTCATCAGAGCAGGCAGGCCCTGCGATCAGGCCTCCGCCTGCCATAGGCCATCGGCCAATGCCTTACGCCTGCGCCACAGGCGCGACTTCGTCCGCCGACGGCGTAGGAGCATGGCTTAGGGGCAAGCAGGCTACTGCCTGCGGCGGCAAGAGGATCGCGGCGCAAATACGGCGCCTTGTGCCCTACCCCCCAGCTACTTTGCTTTCCAGTATCCGCTTGTTCTCCCGCATAGCTGCCGTCGAAAACCGTACGTTTTCCGCGTTCATGACCATGTCGTAATCAAACAGCTGCTCATTCAGTATGGCGGAGCTGTCGTTGTTTTCGATCGCCCGGCTTAAGCTTTTGGCGCTTTCGGCACTCCGGTCAAAGAAGCTGTGGGCGAAGGCCAGGTTGAGATAAGCGTAGGTCTGGTTCCGGTTTTTGTTAGTCGACTCTTCGGCAAGCAGGATGGTCTCCTCAAAATACCTTCCGGCCTCTTTGGTTTTCCCCATCATCAGCAGCGTCTTGGCAATCCCGCAGGTTGAAGAGTCATTCCGGTTGATGTTCAGGGAGCTCTCAAAGGTATTTTTAGCCTTTTGGTATTCCCCTTTTTTCAGGTAGGCAAAGCCCAGCCCGTTGTAGATAGTCGTCTTTTTTTCGATCTCCGCCGCTTTGGTCAATGCCTCGATCGCCAGGTCGTATTCGCCCAGGCGGCGGTAGTTTTCACCTTTCAGGTAATAGGCAAAGTGGGGGCGGTCGTCCAGCTCGATAGCCTTGCTGAGGATTTGGTTGCCCTCCAGGTATTTGCCCTGGGAAAAACAGGTCCGCGCCAGGTAGCAATTGGCCATATAGTCGTTGGGAAACAATTTTAACGCCTCCCGGAACTCCATCTCCGCCAGAAAACTGTTGCCCTGCCGGAAATTCCTGATCCCGGAATTCAGGGAGTAAATGGCTTTGAGATAGGATTTGCTCTCGGATTCGATCTTTTCGATGATCGCCGCCGTGTTTTTCTGGCTGGCTTCCTTGAAATTCTCAATTTCCTTCAGTTCTGCATCCAGCCGTTGGCGCAGGTCCAGCAACTCCTTTTTGGTTTTGGAAATCTGGCTCAGTTCCCGGATTCCGATAACGGCGGCAATCAGGAAGATCAGCGTGATGGCCCCGAAGATCATGGCCGTCCAGTCAACAACGGACTGGGAAAACTGCAGGGCCGTTTCGCTGTTCTGCGTGATCAGCTGGTTCTGCAGCTCGATGTTCTCCAGCTTTTTTTCCAGCAGGTCAAACCGATCCTGCAGAACTCCTGTAGTATCATTTGGGAAGCAAACTGTTGAAACGATGCAAAAGAACAGCAAAGGGAGGGCTTGTTTGCTCATGGCCTGAATGCAAATTGGTTATACTTGATTGTGATAGGTTTTTCGGCCGGTGGCCATAAAACCGGGCGGCCTTATGGCTGCCAGCTGAACAGGAAAAGGAGTAGGTTTATCTCTCCATATTTCAGTTCTAACCATACCTCTCCCTCATCCTTTTCCAGTAGTTCCGGATCCTGCCCCGCGCCTGGGGAGAGCGGTACTTTTCCAGGAATATCTCCTTCGGAGGCTCCTTATCTTCATCCGGCTCCTCTTCCGGGCGGCGTTCTTCAAAACCCAGTTTTTTCAGGAAGGCGATGCTGCGCCGGTTCTCCCGTTTAACCGTCGCGAACAGGTAGAGCCGGCCCATTTTCCGGAAGAGGAACTCCTGGAAGTACTGCACCGTCCGGAACGGCAGGCCCGTGCCCCGGTATTTGTCGACGAAGGCGAAGCCGATGGCGCACTGGCGGTTGTTGTAACCGAAGTTCTCGCGGCTGAACTCGAAGGCATGCAGCAGGCCGATGTATTCCCGTCCCTTTCTGATCAGCCAGTCGGCGCCACCGTGTTTCGGGGAATAGGGCATGACGATGCGCAGGTGGGCCACGTATTCGTAAAGCTGCTGGGGATCTTTGAAGCGCTCGTCCACCCAGGGGTCGGGGTCGTTTTCGAACATTTCCAGGACGTAATGGCGGTTCTCGAAGTCGAGCATGTCAAAGGACAGGCCGTCCGGAGTATCCGGGATACGGGGAAACTCCCACAACGGCCGGCGGCCGATGTTGCGCTCCATGTAGGACTGCAGCCAGGCGGGGAGGGGGTAACTGCCGTATTTATTTGCGGACATAGGTTTACTCCACCTCTGTGGAAGCGACCGACAAGTGCATGTCGCCATCTTCCAGCATGGTAATTATATAATCCACTACAAAATATTTATAGGCGCCATAGAATTTCACTTTCCGGTCGACCAAACTTCGGATATCCGCCTCTATTTCCTTTGCGTTTAGCTCTTCCACCATCTGTTTTATGGACTCTTCCCGTTTTTCCGGCGGCAGGATGGCGGTATTCCAGCACATGATCAAAAAGGGCACATACTTGTTGTAATCAGACTCCGTTTTGCAATGCGCGATCAGGTCCGCTCCGTAGTCCAGTATTAGTTCGGATACTTTGACCTCAAAACCCTCATGTTCTATCTTAACGTTTTTATGCAATTCGGAGGATTCTAACTTTTCCAGCAGTTTCCTGTTCCAGTCAGGTACGACACGCCGCCTTCCGGGCGCCTGCTTTTTCCCGCCTTTTTTCTTTTTTCTTTTTCTCGATACCGGCATACTAAATATTTAAATGAATTATTCTGATTGTAACGTTTTGCGTAGCTGCCCTGAGGACGTGAACCCGGATCCTCAAATTTATTTGGGTCGGAGACGTTACACTAATCAACTTGAGGGGACGCGGGTTTATCGTCTTCGACGCCAAAAAATTTTGGCGAACCGAGTCAGCATTAGCTTTTCGTCTCCGATCCTGGACAAACGTCATTGCAGCTACGCAATCCGTTATATTCAGCATAATTGAAACCTGAAAAGTTTTTCAACTCAGCTCCCTCGGGAGAAACTTTCCAGGTTTTACCCACAGCTGGTTATATTCCTTCCAGCCCATATCCGTGAAGTAGGGCTGAAGCACCGACCAGCAACAAGACCGGTAGGCGCCGAAATCATCGGCGTCTTCCCCTTCGATGAGCTGAAGGCTGTGCCAGCTGTCCATCACATGCCGCAGGTGGCGCGCCAGGCGCTGGGGATTCTGCGAATTGGCCTTCCAGTCAACCACTCCCCTTGCCCGGTTGAGCTGCAGCAGCAACTCCAGCTGCATCCGCTGCCATTGCACGTGCTCCTGGTGTACTTTCTTCAATTCTTCCGAAGTGCGGATCAGCTCCAGGGTGTCGAGGTAAAAAAATATATACTTCTTCTGCAGATTGTACGTAGACTGCAGAAAATAATCCAGGTTTTCAAATAAAGGCGCCAGGTTGATCTCGGACAGCAACTGCTGCTGCTGTTCCAGAAGTTCATGATAAATGCCTTCCAGGATCTGCGTTTTATGCGGAAAGTGATACGCCATATTTCCTACGCTCATTTCGGCCTGCTCGGCGATCTGCGCCAGGCGTACATTCACATAACCCTCCTCGTTGAACAACCGGAGAGCGGCGTCCAGTATTCGCTGCTTGGTGTTTCGGCTCATCGGAAATTT
>JAGFJE010000329.1 GCA_024103175.1 Phaeodactylibacter sp. | reverse complement strand
GAAAACGGCGCTGGAGGAAGTGCGGCAGGCAATGGACAGGCAGGAGCGGCTGAAGAAGAGCTGGAGCATCCCGCCGCAGGGGCTGTTTCTGACGGATGTGCGGTACGATGGATGGATTGAAGGAATGAAGGAATGAAGGAATGAAGGAATGAGGGATTGAGGGATTGAAAATGCGATCACCTTCTGGCCCGCTCCCCGTCATTATCCCGGATCAGCATGATGTGGCGGCTGTTCAGGCCCACGTTCACCGTAGAACTGCCAGGGTCGATCTCGAGGATGAGGTAGCGGGAACCAGGAACGTCATTATCGGGAATATTGACTTTAATCCCCCCACCAGTCAGGCGCCCTTCCTCCAGCGTGATGGAATTTTCGCTCAATACATAATCCACACCCTCCTGCGCATTGGATGGATCAATGACCCGGGCCTGCACTTTACCACTCAATTTTCCGGGCCTTTCGACAGCCAGTTCTATCTCCAGTTCACCGGCTCCTTCTTCAATGATGGAATTGGCTTTTGCAAAACCAATGGCAGGAGCAGCGAGCACCTCAAATGCAGCGATAGTGCCACTGACCTCGTGAGCCGCCAAAACAAAAGGATAGCCGGTGGGGCTGTCCTCCGGCGATATATAGATCAGGCCCTCCGGGCTGAGGTCGCCCCCGAGGCTGTCTACCGTCCGGGTATTGATGTACTGTACGAATTCCGGCGCCCGGGGGTTTCTGAGCCCGAAAACCATGATGCCGCCGATGCGCTCCAGGGCGATAAAGGCAAAGGGAACGCCATTGACTTCGGCTACCTGTACGGCCGCAGGCTCGGGGCCTTTGTCATCGGAACGGGCTTTAAAATCATTTTTATCATTCTGAGAGTTGAAAAGCGGGCCGAAGACGGGGTCGGCGGCGGTGATCTGTTCCAGGGCGGCGCCACTGTCGTAAACCAGTTCACCCGTAGCGGCATCCCAGACGCTGAAGGAGCGCCCGCCGAAGGTGTAAAGCTCCTCGAACCGGCCGTCCCCGTCGATGTCTCCCGATGAACGGCTGATGCGCAGGCGGCCCAGCAGGGCATCATCCTTGAGGTGCCGGGCTCCGGGAAAAACTTCTTCGTCCAGCACGATTTCGTTGTCCTTTATCCGGAACTCTTCCGTAAACCCCTTGTAGTCCCGGGCAGAACCTTCATTGGCGGTTATCAGGTAAGCTTTGCCGCCTGCCATGAAATACTCTATCGCGTCGGGCTGGTACATGCCTTTCAGCGGCCAGTTGGCAAAGAAAATGCCTCCGGAGCGGTTAGACACATCCAGGGTGAAGCCTTCGGCGCTCCAGTCTTTATATCCAAAAGGCAAAAGGCCGGTTATTTCCGGAAGGGTGAGATCCACTACCGCCAGGGCATTATTTTCCTGGCAGGTGACATAAGCGGTGGCGCCGTCATGGGAAATGGCGATGTACTCGGGCTCGAGGTCCTGAGCGACGGTGGCCCCCGGGCCGAAGATGCGGATGCCCTGAGCGGACAGCTCGGCCTGCCGCCCGTTGAATGCCGAAAAGGACAGCGTCGTACATACCGGATGGGTAATTCCTCCGCTGATATCAATAATGCTCACCGAGCCCTCGGGATCGACGGTGTAATCCTGGCTGGGTTCCCCTTCATTGGCTGTCAGCAGCTTGCTGCCATCGGGGGTAAACAGGAGCATGTCGGGCATGGCGCCTACTTCAACGGCGCTGATAAACACCCCGTTGGAATTGAGAAAAACGACTCTTCCCGGATCGGTACTCACCTCTCCTTCAATGGCCAGGGCGACGATGCCGTCGCGGGCCGCCACCGCATTAATATGGCCGCCGAATACGTCCAGGTGGATGCTCTTCACCACACTGGCCTTCGTTGGGTGGCTGAAATCCAGAACCTCCAGCTTGTTCTGGCTGAGGTTGGAAACGAACAGGCGGGAAGAAGGGGCGTCGTAGGCCAGGATCTCAGCAGAAGCGCCCTTACCCAGCGCGAAGCTGCCCAGGTGGGACAATTTCACCCGGGGGGCCGTCGGCGCCGCCGGCGCTTTCCCGTCCTCATCCTGGATGAGGACAATATGGCGCGCCTTCTTGCCTACTACAGCCAGGCTGCTGTCCGGCAAGGCGAGTTCCAGGATAAGAAAACGGCCGCCGGGAGCCTCATTATGCAAAATATCCAGGCTGGCCTTTAAGGCGCCCGGCGCACCCTTCCCCATGCTTATGAAACGATCTGCAATGACAAAATCCACTCCCTCTACTGCTGTTGACGCTTCGGCGATGTTGACCGTTACTTCTCCTACCATGCCCGCCCCGGCTTCTACCACTATTCCAAGGTCCAACCTGCCGGTTCCCTCGGGGATAACCGTAGCCGATCCGGCAAAACCAACCGTGGCTCGGGTGAGGCTGTCGGAAATACCAGGCAAGCCCGGCCCTTGCGCAGCAAAAGAAGGTACGGAGAAAACCAACAGCAATATCAACCCCAAAGCACCAGCCAGAGATAAGTGATCGTTCATAAATGCGTTTTTTCAGTCGCCTCGTCAGGGTACTGCCCCGATCAAATGAAGAGGAAGGAATACTGTTTTGCCGACCGCCCGGGTATAGGCCGGAGGACGCCCCGCCCTTGAATGAGCATACGATAAAGAAAGGGATATGTTACCGGTGAAAGTTACTTTAACAGAAGGGGAAAAACAGAACGCGGATGACACAGATAATGCGGATCAGTGCGGATAGGCCTCTTACTATCCGCCAAAAAACCGCTAGGAGCCCATCAGAGGCTTCTCCGACAGGCTCCTAGATCTGCATCACCCGCGCTCTACCTTAAAACTCGGGATGATCCGTGCTTATCTCTTTAAACCAATACAAGCTTTATGCTACCACTGCTCACTCTACCACCAGGCGCCTCACCAGCAGGCCATCGCCCGACACCAGGCGTACCAGATAGGCGCCCCCCGGCATGTCCGTCAGGTCGACCTCCGCCTGATACTCTCCCTGCAGGGGTAGGATGCGGCGCTGCCGAACCATACGCCCGGCGGCATCGAAGACCTGTAAACTGTAGTCCGAAGCCCGCAAATTGCGCAGTCGAACGGTTGCCCGCCCCGAGGTAGGGTTGGGGAACAGCTCGATGGACTCCGCAAGGGCCACATCCTCCGTACCTACGCATACATCAACCGTAAAGTTGAGCACTAGGGGCACTTCGCATCCGAAGCCGTTCGAGAGTATGGCGTCAACACTATAGGTATTTGGCGCGAAACCGCCGACGACAAA
>JAGFJE010000321.1 GCA_024103175.1 Phaeodactylibacter sp. | reverse complement strand
CAGGCCTGCTTTACGCCCTCCGAAAATACTATTTTGCTATCCAAGATCTTTCGGGATTCAGTTTAGCTTTTTGTTCATGGGATTATTTCCGGGCGTGGGCCCCGGAAGTACCATTTCCTTCTGAAGTTGGAGGCTTGCCAGAATTCCTTCTGATCTTGATTCAAAAGTACGTTGAGTTGCCGCTTTGATCAACTACGATTTTTGTAAATTTTCGTGAGGATGATTTTGGCAGAATAGTGAGCTTCTTAGCGCTGATTTTGATTTAATGAATTGGTGTTCAGGTTTTTGTGATTCAATGTAGTTTGTTTTTTAAAATGTGTTTTGGCTTGTTTATCGAGAAGGCATGATTGTTGCCCGGTAAAAAAAGGCAGTAATATTTTGGTAAAATGCGCTCATTCGGGTCTTTCACACCGGTTTTCAGGAGCCGGTATCGGCCAGGCCATGGCCAAGGGCTTTCCCCATAAGGCGCTCTCTGCTGCCCCACCGGTCATAAGCGTAGAGCAACAGCAGGGCCGGCACAAGGGCGAGAAAACCCGCCAGGCCGGTAACCCCCACCAGTAGGTCGCTTCCCCCCTCGATCATCATGATGGCCATGCCGGCGGTGCCGTTGAGGGTGCCGTGCAGGATGGCTGCTGCGATGACGGACCGGGTCTTAACGGTGATGTAAAGAAACAGAGGAGTCAGCAGGATGCCCCAGATGATCATCATCAGTATGCCCAGCCAGGGGTGTTCCGGATAATTGTGCCCCATCAGGATGAGGGGGGCGTGCCAGATGCCCCAGATGAACCCGATCAGGAGTGCGCTCTGGAGGAAGGAGCGTTCCCGGAGGGCATTCAGCAGGAAGCCCCGCCAGCCGAGTTCTTCACCAAAGCCGGCAACGGCATTGATGGTGATGCCGGCGATCAGCCCCTGCCCGAGCGTCAGCCAAAACGGATGGACGGGAAGGGTTTCGATGGACCGCCGCATTTGCTCCATCTGCTCGGGCGTCATCATGTCGGCAAAGCGGCCGAACATGCCCTCCATGCCCGGCGAATAGCTCACTCCCGGAAACAGCAGGGCAATGCCGAACGCCCCCAGGCTGATGGCC
This sequence comes from Phaeodactylibacter sp., assembly GCA_024103175.1. Taxonomy (GTDB): domain Bacteria; phylum Bacteroidota; class Bacteroidia; order Chitinophagales; family Saprospiraceae; genus JACJXW01. The sequence continues at coordinate 1,485 of JAGFJE010000321.1, read as the reverse complement.
GGGGGCAGGAGCCAGGCCGCCAGAAACCACCGGTTGAACCGGAAGGAGATGAGCAGCGGCCTGCGAATTGCTGTCTTATGGATCACTTTTTCCACCAGCAGGACGGCTATAGTGGGCACGAACATATAGGCCACGGCCATTATGGTGCCGGCGATAGAGGGATAGGCGGCTCCCGACAGGTAATAGACTCCCGCCAGCGTATAACTGATCCCAAAGGTGAGCAGGAGGAAAAGGGTTGTCTTTCTGATATTTTTCATTGATCCCGGATAACTTCGTAAATAAAAGCGGCCGTTTGCCTGAGGTATTCCGCATTGATGAGTTCCACCGTGTCTTTCTCCGTGTGGATGACCTCATCGATGAGGGGGAAGATCTCTTCAGAGGTGATGGCGATAGTGGGTAGCTCCCATGGCGCAAAGATCATGTGGTCGCCCTGATACCAGGGGGCGGACATCCTTAGTGCCGGGAAGGCTTCGAGCTTTTGGTCCAGTTGCCGGACAAACCCTTCTGGACAGTTTAGGGTAGAAACGCCCGTTTTGCCCACTTTATACCCCGCCCCGTCGCAGTTGATCACCAGGCTGGCCTGATCGGGGCTTTTCCCGAATGCCTCAAGATAGGCCATCTGCCCGGGATTGGAAAAATAATCTTCACCGTTCATAGCGACAAGTTCTACACTTCCGGATACAGGGTTCTCCGACAGCAGCTTGCTCAACTGCAACAGGACGGCAACCCCGGCGGCATTGTCCAGCGCGCCGGGCGTGCCGGGTTTGGTATCGAAATGGGCCATGACGACCACCTTCGTCTTACCGGGCACTCCGTTGCGGGCAATGACATTGGCGCCTTTCGACGGCCGGCGCTCTGCACGCATCTGTAATTCCAGGGATTGAGTGGTGGCGGCTTTGAATGCCTCGAAATATTTACCGGCGACAACGGCGGAGGGAATCATGAGATCCCCGTCTTCAAAGATGGGCAGAGGGTGCTCCTTGGAAAAGCTAACCGTTATTATGGCCTCCGGCGCTTTCTCTTCCAGCAGGCGCACGACCTCCCGGTGGTGTTCCGGGTTCCAGAAAGTGAAGTTCTTCGGCATGATGGCCTCTTTCGTCAGCTCACCGCCCAGCACGGCCACCCGCCCGCTGAGGTTGGCTTCCCGGAGCGCTTCCGGCGTTTCCAGGATGGTGAAGGGCGCCGTTACAGCGCACGGCAGGGAATAGGGAGAGATGGCCGTCGGTATGGAAACCCCATCCATCCGTAGGGTGGCGGAGCCGCCTTCCCAGTCGAGGCAATCGAAGGCCTGGTGCTCTGTCTCCAGTCCATGGGCTTTGAATACGCTGCCAATGTACTGTTCTGCCCGCCGGTTACTGGCGGAGCCGGTGGGGCGTTCTCCGATCATTACGGACAATTCCTGCAGGCATTCGGCTAAAAAACCAGTGTCTTCTTTCATTGTGGTTGTGGTTTTAAAAGGATGGCCGGATATTTCTGTGTCGCCCA
>JAGFJE010000302.1 GCA_024103175.1 Phaeodactylibacter sp. | reverse complement strand
GGCGGCATAGCGCCGCTTCCGCACCTGTGCCAGGGCATCCTGCGGCGGCCTGCCCACCTTAAATTCTATGATGAAAACGAAGCCGGCTGCTTCGATCACGGCGTCCACATAGCCTTCCCCCAGGCTCAGTTCGCAGCGGATGTAGATGCCCATAAGGCTCAGTGCGGTGAACAATACCGAGTGGTAGGCGGCTTCCGTCTTCTCCCGGAAGATCCGTTCGGGGATGCTGGCAAAGAGGCCATCCACAAGCTTAAAGAAGGTATCCAGATCCCCTTTTTCCAGGGCCACTCGCCAGCGGTTAACCGTCGAGAGGGAGTCCCCTTCCGGTTTTTCAGCAAAAGCCCCGACCAGGTATTGCAGGAGGGAAGCCTTCACCTCCCGGTTCGGGTAACCCAGCAGGTAGAGCTCCGGCAGCGGCTGGCCCAGGATAGTGAGGTAGCCCGTTTGGAAGAGCAGGGAGCGGTAGTCGGGCTTCTCGATATTCAGGGAATCCAGGAGGATGGCCCCTGCTTCCAGTTCATCCAGTTGGAAGTGCCAGCCCTCGCGCAGCAGTTTTACCAGGAAAGTAGGCGTGCCGGTAGCGAACCAGAAATTCTGGAACTGTCGCCCTTCCATCAGGTTGAGGATAGAAAAGGGGTTATACAGCCGTTCCGGGCCGGTCCAGTTATAGCCGTTGTACCAGTCCCGGATGTGTTCAAGCAAAGCCTCCCGCGGCTGGCCGGACTCTTTTTCCATCTCGCCGATACGATCTTCGAAGTAGGCCTCCAGTTCCGCCTGAGTATATCCCGCCAGGGCATTAAACTGCCGGCTGACCGTAATATCCCGAAGGTTATTCAGGTCCGAAAAAATGGACACCTTGCTGAATTTCGACACTCCGGTGATAAAAACGAAGCGCAGGAAGCGGTCGGCTTCCTTGATCACCGAATAGAAATTTTTGAGGATATCGCGGTTTTCCTGGGCCATGGGCAGTTCATCCAGGTAGTCGATGATCGGTTTGTCGTACTCATCGATAAGCAGCGCCACCTTGCCCAGTTTTCCCAGTTCTTCGATAAGCGATTGAAAAAGCTGCTTGGCGCTGCGCCCCTCGATCTCGCAACCGTAAGCGGCGGCAGTTTTCCGCAGGTGTTCCGACACGGCCGTTTCCAGGCCAAGGTTGCGATAATCCAGGGTATTAAAGGCGATGTGGATCACCGGGCCGGGCTCCCAATGGTATTGGCCTTCGATCCACAAGCCCTGAAACAATTCCCGGCGGCCGAGGAACAATTCTCGCAAAGTGCTGATCAGCAGCGATTTACCAAAGCGGCGGGGCCGGGAAAAGAAGTAATACTGCCCGGTGCTGACCAGCCGGTGGATGTGTTCCGTTTTATCCACGTACAGGAAATCTCCTTCGCGAAGTTTCCGGAAATCCTGTATACCAATGGGAAGTTTTTGCATGAGGGTAAAGATAAGGCAGAGGAGGCAAACTTCTTAATGGAATTATTGCTTCATAAAAGCTATTGTACCTGCACCCCCTGGCCACAATCTTTTTTCAAACTTTGGTAGGCATGGTTCCTGGCCAGTTCGCCATAGCGCTTACAGCCTTCCACCTCCTTTTCAAATTGAGCGAGGCCAACGGCGTGTGGCGCCAGGCGCACGGCTCGTTTCAGGTGATGGATGCATTGCACGAGGTCCTCTTTAACCACCAGGTGGTAAGCGGCGCGTTCCAGGCTTACTTTTACTTGTTCTTCCTTCAGCTGCCGGCAGGCGGCTTCTGCATCAAGCTTGCCCAGTTTCTTTGCTTTTTCGATCAACCGGGATGAGGCGTCCGCCTCCTCAAAGGCAGCCGAATAAGCGGCGGCTTTAATAAAGACTTCCCCATTATCGAAAGATTTGGCGTTAAATTTTTCCAGGCCCCCAATGCTATAGATGGCGGCTTTATCTTTAAAAAAACCGATCATAGCTTCAGAGCTGCCCATTAGGGCTTCACGGAAAGCAGGGTTTATCGTTTGATATTCCGGTTCATCAAACTTAATCCATTTAGGGTCAAGGCTATCGGTTTTCCCATCCTTGGAAATAAACTCCAGGATCAGTTTGGAGGCCAGGGGAAATTCGCCATTGCGGCGGGTCACTCCGCAGAAGGTGCCTATATAGATGGTTTCGCCTTCAACCGGAGGGACGTCGTTTTCCGTTTTGAACACACAAAAGCCGGTGCGAAAATTGTCTTTATTCTTAAGGGTGATGGAGAGGATCTGCCGCAGCAGGTCTGCCCTGCCGTAGGCGTAAACCCTTTCTTCCTTAGTGCCGCCGACGCTGACATGTTCCGCAAAGCCGGATTTGTGGATCCTCAAAATGCCGACACGGATCCCGCCTTTGCCATAGGAGTACATTTTGTACAAGCCCTCGTGGGGCAGGTTTTGATATTCCCGCAGCTTTTCGAATTCGGTGACAGGGCTCACCAGTGCCCTTTGCTTGTCCGCCAGGTAATTCACGATCCAATCCTCCCGGGTGTTGAGCTTGGGGCATGGATAAATAGCCTCCGGCTCAACGGCATCATAGTCTTCTTCGGCAGGCTTCTGGATTGTTCTGCCGTCAACCTCTTCGATCCGTTCCATGACGATGGCGCCGGCGCCCAACTTGCCTGGAGGAGAATACATGATATTATGCGACCCCAAAAGGAGGTCTTCCCCTAATTTGAACAGGATGAGGTTGAGGTATTTGTCATTATCCGGTTCCAGGAACAAGGAAAGAATAAAGTAGGAACTATTGTTCAGGGTTTGGTTCATGACCAGCCCCCTGTGTTCCAATATCCGGCCTTTCGTATTGCGGCGGGTTTTCATCCGGCAGGAAAGCACCCCATCTTCGTCTTCATAGATCCACAACACCCCTTTTCCTACGGTGGAGAAGAAATCATTGCGTATGTATTTGGGCAGGGATGGATACCGCTCATTAAAATAAATATGGAACAGGCCTGTAAATGCTTTCGACTGGCCGTAGAATTTGGCATCCTGCTTAAAAGGCCCGGG
>JAGFJE010000033.1 GCA_024103175.1 Phaeodactylibacter sp. | reverse complement strand
CCGGAACAGGATGCTCGCCGATGGGGTGGTGGTGGATTACCGGCAAAGCAGCCAGGCCTTCCAGTATGCTCCCCGCATACAGGCCCTGGCGGTGGAATCTACGGATGTGGAATTCGGCGCAACGGTTACCGTCTACGGCAAGGCCTTTGACCGGGATTCGGATAACCTGTCTTACTCCTGGTCCGGCAGCGGAGGAACGATACAGGGGCAGGGAGCTACCGTTAGCTGGGAAGCGCCGGATACGGAAGGAACCTATGAGGTTATCCTCGAGGTCGAGGATGAACAGCAGAATACGGACAGCGACACCCTGGTTTTGAACGTGATCCCCGAGATCAATGTCGCTCCGCAGATCATCAGCCTCGAGAAGGATCAGGAATATCTCAGCCCCGGAGGCGCCCTTCAGCTTACCTGCAATGCCGTGGATGCCAATATGGATTCTATCATTTACAGCTGGAATGCGGATGCAGGTTCCTTTACCGGTGAGGGAAGCCAGGTGCAATGGCAGAGCCCGGCAGTGGAGGGGATCTACCAGATCGAGGTGGAAGCCCGGGACGAGCAGGGCGCTTCATCGGAAGCGGCCACTACCGTACTGGTCAAAATATTCTCCGAAGTGGACACCGGCCGGTTGATCGCATACTATCCTTTTACTCAGAATGCGGATGACGCCAGCGGCAACGAATTGCACGGCCAGGCCAACGGAGCGCTGCTGGTTAATGACATCAACGGAACGCCACAGAGCGCTTACCTCTTCGACGGCATCAACGATAACATCCGGGTGGACAACAACAGCCTGCTGAACTTCACCGATGCCATAACCGTAAGCTGCTGGTTCCAGCCCCGGCTGCTGCCCGGCAGGGAGGTGTTCATCGCCTCTCACGGCAGCTGGCAAAACCGCTGGAAGATCTCCCTGATCCCCGAAGGGCAGATCCGCTGGACGGCCAATTCCAGCGCCGGCCCGATCGGCGACCTCGATTCCCGTATGGCCGTCGAAGTGGATTCCTTCTACCATGTCGGGGCTACTTACGACGGGGAGTTGATGGCGCTTTACATCAACGGAGAATTGCACAGCTACCGCCCCATGAGCGGGCCCATTCGCCCCAGCCCGGTAGGCCTGATGATCGGGCAGATGCTCCCGGATAACCAGGAGTATAATTTCCGGGGCGTGATCGATGAAGTAAAGATCTACGACCATGCTTTGACGCCCTGGCAGATGAAGGAAGTGTATCAGGAGATATTGGTGGGGACCCGGCTACTGCCCGAACAAAGAAGTGCCGGAAATTTTCTTGCCCTCAGCCCCAATCCGGTAGGGGATGAGCTCTTCATCCACTGTCCGGCAACGCCTGAAAAACAAGCCATCTTACTGATCTATAATTCATCCGGGCAACTGATGCTGGAAAAGGAAGTGGAACTGCTGCCCGGATATCCCGACGGCAGGGCGGCCATCGATGTCAACCGGCTGCCGGCCGGGATGTACTTCCTGAAACTGAAGGCCGGCGCCGGCCACTGGGCCGGCAGGTTTATAAAAGGAAATTGACCGATAACAGCATTGCTATTCTGAACCAAATAAAACTAGTAACTATGAAAAGATTAATATTCAAGTATCTGATAAGCAGTATTTTGCTGCTATGCTGCTTGTCTCTGGCCCGGTCGCAGGATATGGTGGCCAGCTATCCGTTTGACGGAAATGCAAATGATGCGAGCAGTTTCGAAAACGACGCTACGGTGCACGGGGCCCTCCTAACGCAGGACCGCTTCGGGAATGCCAACAATGCCTTCTCCTTTGACGGAGAGCAGGCCTATCTTCTCGCGCCGAACGCCGATCACCTCAATTCCGATTATACGACGGTGAGCTTCTGGATCAAGCCCAACAGCCTGCCCGAACAGGGAGAGGTTTTCCTCCTGTCGTTCGGCGGCTGGCAGGAACGGTGGAAGATATCCCTGCCCGGCCATGGCAAGCCGGTCTGGACAACCAACAACTCCTCCGGCATTTCAGATATGGATTCGGGGGATGGTAACGAACTGGCCGTCGGCGAGTGGAGCCATGTCGCTATGGTCCACGACGGAACAAATGACAAGGTCTATATCAACGGGGCTCTGGCGAATACCAAGGCCGTAACCGGTACGATGAACAGCACAACGTATCCGCTGGGTATGGGATATGATCCGATCGGCGGCGCCCTGTTTTTTGACGGCGCGCTGGATGAAGTCACTATTTTCAATGGAGCATTGTCTGACCAGGAAATAGCGGATCTCTACAATGCGCAGAGTACGGCGCCGGATGTGCCGGATGGGGTAGTGGCCGGTTATACCTTCACCAATGATGCCACCGATGTCACTGATTTTGCCAATCATGGCGTCGTCACCGGCGCCCGGCCTACTACCGACCGCTTTGGCTATGGCTACAGCGCTTATGATTTCAATGGCGTGGATGCCCGGATCGACGTGCCGAATTCCAGCCACCTGAATTCTGATCTCACTACCGTCAGCTTTTGGGTAAAGGTCAATGAACTGCCTGCTCAGGGTGAGGCCTTCCTGCTGTCGTTCGGCGGCTGGCAGGAACGCTGGAAGATATCCCTGCCCGGCCACGGCAAGCCGGTCTGGACGACCAACAACACTTCCGGTATCTCCGATATGGATTCCGGGGATGGGAATGAACTTACAGTGGGCGAGTGGAAACACGTCGTCATGGTTCACGATGGCGCCAGGGATCTGATCTATATGGATGGGGTGCTGGCCAACGAAAAGGATGTGGCCGGGGCCCTCAACCCGACTACCTATCCGCTGGGCATCGGTTACAACCCCATCGACAACGCCAATTTCTTCAATGGCGCTTTGGACGAGGTCAAGATCTATAATATAGCCCTGACGGCACAGGAGGTCGCTGACCTTTATGCGGCGGAATCAACCTCTGTGGTTATTCCTACCGACCTGGTGGCTGACTTCCCCTTTGCCGGCAGTGCCGATGACATCACCCAGTTCGGGAACCACGGCATGCCGGGAGGCGCACAGCCCGCTACTGACCGGTTCGGGTTCGGGAGCAATGCTTACAGCTTTTCCGGCGCCGACTCCATACTGGTTGCCAATTCTGTCCAGTACAATTCGCCTCAGGCTTCGGTGAGCTTTTGGGTTAAGCCAGATGAGCTGCCGGCACAGGGCGAGGTGTATCTCCTTTCCTTTGGCGGCTGGCAGGAGCGCTGGAAGATCTCCCTGCCTTCGCACGGCAAACCCGTCTGGACGACCAACCACGAGAACGGCATCTCGGATATGGACTCCGGCGATGGGAATGAACTTCAGCCCGGCGTTTGGACGCATGTGGTGATGGTTCACGATGGCGCCAAGGACCTGATCTACATGGATGGGGCTCTGGCTAATGAGAAAGATGTAGTGGGCAACCTCAACAGCACCATTTACCCCTTCGGCATCGGTAATAACCCCATCGATGGGGGCGCCTACTTCGTGGGAGAAATGGATGACATTCAGCTTTACAATACCGCGCTGACGGCTCAGCAGGTGGCCGGCCTGTACGGGGCTCAGAATACCGCTCCTATTATAGGCGACGGCCTGGTGGCTGATTATCCCTTCAGCGGCAATGGCAATGATGTGACGCCTTACCGGAATGATGCCATAATATCCGGAGCCCAGCTGGCCGATGACCGCTTTGGCCGCGCCAATAAAGCCCTCCGCTTCGACGGGGTGAACGACGAGGCCATGGCCGCCAATTCCGTGCAGCTGAATTCCGATTATACAACGGTGAGCTTCTGGATCAATGTCGACGAGCTTCCCGCCCAGGGCGAGGCCTACCTGCTGTCCTTCGGCGGCTGGCAGGAACGCTGGAAAATTTCCCTTCCTTCCCACGGTAAGCCTGTCTGGACGACCAACAATTCTTCGGGTATTTCGGATATGGATTCCGGCGACGGGAACGAACTGGCGCCTGATGTATGGACGCATGTTGTGATGGTGCACGACGGCACCAAAGACAAGATCTTCTTTGACGGCAGCCTCGTCGCGGAGAAAGACGTCAGCGGCACCCTGAACAGCACCACCCACCCTCTGGGCATGGGATACAACATTATTGACGGCGGCTCTTACCTCAACGGGACGCTGGACGATGTGCAGATCTATAATATCGCCCTTACGGACCAGCAGATTGCAGACCTTTACGCCCAGCAATCCCAGGCTCCGGTTGACCCGGACGTGACGCCGCCCTCGGCGCCGCTGAACTTTGCCGCCACTGTCAGCTTTACCGATGTGCACCTTTCCTGGCTGCCTTCTACCGACGATGTCGGCGTTGTAGGCTACAACCTGTTCCAGGATTCCGAAAAGATCATTTCCACTTCGGACACGGAGGCTGACATCCTGGGCCTGCCACAGCTCACGGAATTCACCTACGGCATCACCGCCGTGGACGAAGCGGGCAATGAATCCGTAATGTCTACCCTTGTCGTGATGACCGGAGAAGAACAGACGCCGGATGTTACGCCTCCGACTGCGCCCGGTAACCTGACGGCCAATGCGAGTTTCAGCTCAGTTCTTCTGAGCTGGGAGGCTTCCGTCGATGACCGGGGAGTGGCCGGCTACGTGATCCTGGTGGATGGCTTCATTTTTGACACCATCCCCGGTACCAGCACCTCTGTTTTCGTTGATGGGCTGGATTCGGAGACCTTATATACTTTTGAAGTATACGCCTTCGACGCTGCCGGCAACAATTCGGATATTGTGGATATTACCCTCAGCACTACTGCCGAGCCGGTCAGCAGTGAGCCCGGCCTGGTGGCCTGGTACCGGTTCGAAGGCGACGCCAATGACGCCACGCCTTTCGCCAACCACGGCGCCATCGGCGGCGACCCGCAGTTTGAATCGGGCAACCCCGCTGCTCCCGCCGGCCCGACCGGCATGGCCATTGTCTTTGACGGCGACCGGGATTCCGTACTGGCTCCCAACGCCGTTCAGCTGATCTCGGATTACACCACGGTCAGCTTCTGGATCCGGGTGGATGGCCAGAACCTGCAGGACCCCGAGGCTTATGTCCTGGACTTCGGCCACTGGAATGAACGCTGGAAGATCTCTCTGCCGCAGCACCTCAAGATCGTCTGGACGACGAACAGCGAGAATGTGCAGTTCCCCAACGCCATCCACGATATGGATTCCGGCGACGGCAACGAGCTGGTGATCGGCTTCTGGTGGTATGTCACCATGGTTCATGATGGAGAGAATGACATCATATACCTGGATGGAGTAGAGGTGAATAACCAGCCTGCCCCCGGCACCCTCAACCCGACCGCCCGCCCCTTCGGCATGGGCAACAACCCCATCGAAGGCGGACAGTACTTCAACGGCGCCCTGGATGAGGTGAAGGTCTACAACCGGGCACTGACGCCGGACGAGGTATCGAGGCTTTACAATACCGGAACTACCGGAACCGAAGACCTGAGCCAATTGCTGGATGCCGCCATCGAAGTGGTGTATCCCAACCCCAGTTCGGATAAGGTCCACATTGTTCATAAACTCCAGGGTAAGGAATCGCTGCTGATCCGCGTATTCGATACCGACGGCCGCCAGCTGGACGCCCGCCGCTTCAGCCGGGGAGACCTGGCCGGTGGGGAGCAGCTCACACTGAATGTGGCCGGTTATCCGGCCGGCGCTTACTTTGTTAACTTTGTCATTGACGGTAAGAACAGCGGCTCGGTGAAACTGGCAGTGGAGTAGGGTAGAGGATTGAGGATGAGATGAAACAGGCTCGCCGAGCCAGGTGACATCTTTCGCCTTGTTACCGGACTTCGGCTGATATCTCCCTAGTCCAAGGGCGAAAGGTGTCATCTGGCAAGGTTGAAATGACACCTTTCTGCCCCCTCTTTCGGGCAGGAATAATCCCTTGCCGACAGGAAAAGGGGGCAAAAAGATGTCAACTCAACGCCGAAATACATGAGGGTGTGTATGCCCGGGCGTGCCACCTATGTTCAACTTTCCGTATCATTCATGATGGTAAGAAAAAACAGGCTCTTCTTATTTCTGGTACTTCCGCTGCTGGCCCTGGCCGCCTGCCGGGAAGAGCGGGGCAGCAGGGGCTATGCCCTGGAATACTGGTCTTCCAACAACGGAGGAGAGATCCTCTTCTCGCGCTGGGCGGTGGAGCGCTGGAACCAGGCGCATCCGGAGGAGCCGGTCAAGTACCAGCCGGTGCCGGAGGGGCAATCCAGCGAAGAGATCATTCTGGCGGCGGTAGTAGCCGGTACTACTCCGGATATTTATTCGAATATCTGGCAGGGCTCGGTGGAATTCTACAGCCAGGCCGGCGTACTTGTTGCATTGGACACGCTCCGGGGATTTATGGATTTCATCCGGCAGCGTTGCAGCCCGGCCACCATCCGGGAAGTGACGTCCGGAGATGGGCATATTTACCAGTTACCCTGGAAGATCAACCCCATCATGGCCATCTACAACAAAGGGATCTTTGAGGAAATGGGCCTGGATACTGTGCCGCAGACGTACGGCGAATACCTGGCCGCCGCCGAACAGTTTAAAAAAGATACCGACGGGGACGGTTATGTCGACCAGTGGTTTGGCAATACTTCCGTTCGCCTGGCCTGGTATCAGCGCCTGTTCAATTTTTACCCCCTGTACCTGGCGGCCTCCGGCGGTATGCCGCTGATCGAGAACGGGCGGGCCAATTTCAACAACGAATATGCCATCGGGGTCTTCCGGTTCCTGCAGAAGTGCTACCGGCAGAATTATTTTTCCAAACAGGTGGAGTCGGCAGGGCAGGACCTCTTCATCGCCGGGAAGTACGCCACCAAGTTTACCGGCCCCTGGGAGATACAATATCTCGAGCGTTACAAACGCGAAGGGTTCGGTTACGGTTTCTACCCCATGCCGGTCCCGGATGGGCACCAAGGCCCCATTTACACGTACTGCGACCCTAAGAGTTTCGTGATCTTCAGCACCTGCCCTGAGCCGCAACTGGCGTTTGAATTCATCAAAACCATGGTGGAGGAGCAGGGAGACCTGGAGTTCCTGGAAACCACCAACCAACTGCCCCGGCGGCAGGGGATGGATACCATTCCCGGGTTTCAGGCCTTCTTTGCGCAAAACCCCAAATTGCGGGTTTTTGCCGAACAGGCAAAATACATCCGGGGAGTGGACAATTGTGAGGTGCTCACCGAGGTGTTCGACATCATATCCCAGGAATACGAAGCCTGCGTGCTCTATCAGGTGAAGACGCCTGAAGAAGCGATAGCCGATGCGGAGCGGGCGGTGAACGTCCTGCTTCGGGTAAATGATTAGATTATGGCCAGATACAGCAAGCTGAGGACAAAATTTACCCCCTATCTCATTGTATCACCCTATCTGATACACTTGCTGCTCTTTGTCCTGTTTCCGGTGGTTTTTTCTGTTGTCCTCACTTTTCACAAGTGGAATATCATCTCTCCTATGGAGTTTGTGGGAGCCGACAACTACCGGCGGCTGGTTGAAGACCGGCTGTTCTGGAAATCCATACTGAATACCCTGGTATTTCTGGTGGTTCATATTCCGCTTCAGATCGTAGTTGCTCTGGCCCTGGCATATTTTCTGAACCGGAAGCTTTTCCTGCGCGGTTTTTTCCGGGCATCTTTCTTCCTGCCGGTGGTCATCTCCGGGGTGGTGGTCACCATTCTCTGGCAGCAGCTCTACGGCCTGGAATCCGGCCTTTTCAACCGCATCCTGATCAGCCTCGGCCTGGGCAGGGTGGAGTGGCTGGCCAACCCCAATATCGCCATGGTATCCATCGCCATTATGGCCACCTGGAAGAACGTAGGGCTGTACGTCATTTTGTTCCTGGTGGGGCTGCAGAGCGTGCCCCGCAGTTACTACGAGGCGGCGGAGGTGGACGGCGCCTCGGACTGGCAGCAGTTCCGCTACATTACCCTGCCGGCCATCAACCCCACCATTTTTATGGTGGCCATTTTATCCACCATCGGCGGGTTTAGCTTATTCATAGAACCCTACATCATGACCGGCGGCGGCCCGTTGAACAGTACGCTTTCGGCGGTGCTCTATATCTACAAACAGGCTTTCGAGTACTACCACATGGGATACTCCGCCACGCTGGGCCTGTTCTTCGCCCTGCTGATCATGCTGGTGGTTCTGATACAGAAATACACGATCGAGTCGGAGGATTAAATGTTATGAAACTATCCAAAATCATATTATTCATTCTGCTGACTGCTGCCGCCCTGTCTTTCCTGTATCCCTTCTACTGGATGATCCTGGCGTCGCTGACGCCGGAGAGCCAGATCGGAGAGCTGAGCCTGGCGCCACAGGAACTTACCTTCAGCAATTATTCCCTTATGTTCAGTAAGATCCCCATCTGGCGGTCTTTGCTCAACAGTACGATTGTGGCCGGGCTTTCTACCTTCGGCGTTCTGGTTTTTGGTTCCATGGCGGGGTATGCACTGGCGAAGCTTCGCTTCAGAGGCAGGGGAGTGCTGTTCTTCATCATCATTTTCACCATGACGCTGCCTTTTCAGGTTACGCTGATCCCCAATTACGTCCTGATGGTAAAATTCCGTTTGGTGGACACCCTGGCGGCCCTGGTCCTGCCGGCGGTCAATAACGCCTTTGCCATATTGCTGTTCCGGCAGGCCTTCAAGAGCATTCCCGACGACCTGATCGATGCCGCCCGGGTGGATGGCTGCAGTGAGGCGCGGATCATTTTTCAGGTGCTTTGGCCCAATATTGTTCCCACCATCATTACGGTGGGCATTATCACCTTTATGAATTCCTGGAACGACGTCCTCTGGCCCTTGATCGTGATCCGGGAGGAGCAGCTGATGACCATGCCTCAGCTGGTAACCCTGTTTGCCGTTGGGGGGCGGGCCGAGGCCCAGCTGGGAGTAAAGCTGGCGGCGGCCGTCTTGCTGGCCCTGCCCATCATCATTGCTTATTCGATATTCCAGAGACACTTTATTCAGAGTATGGCCTCTTCCGGCCTGAAAGGATAAACACAGAAATAATGATACCTGTCCGTAGAACCAGTATCCGGCTGAAAGCCAACCCCCGCAGAGTGCTTCCCCGCTTTCTGGGGTTCTCCGATGCCGGCCGTTTTGAGCCGGTGATCCGCCATGTGTCGGGCATGGAAGAGCAGGCCGTTGAAGCGCAACTGGAAGGCATTTGTTCTGAGTTCGAAAGCCGGCATATCAACCTCCGGGCCCTCTTTGAGGCTCACTATCAGAGGGCGCGCGCCTTCGTTCCGGTTGACGGCCTTTCTCCGGCCCGGCAGTTGCTCATCGGAGCTTACTTCACCCATGAGTACTCGGTTGAGGCCGCCGCCTTGTTCAACCCATCCATTGTGCCGCATCCCGATCAAAGCGAGCTGGAACCGGGGGCGCTCCGCTTTATCCTGAGCCTGCGGGCAGTAGGCGAGGGGCACATTTCTTCGGCCGCTTTTAAGACGGGCATTGTCTCGGCTTCCGGAGGGCTCTGGCTCGACCCTTCCGCTCCCTTACTATCTTCCGGAGAAGTTGTGAGCCAACCTTTGTCCCGGGATTTTGTGGCCAGGCGAATTGGGGGCAACGGGGGAATTGACAGGGAGGTTCTAAACGCGCTACCTGAATATTTTACGGAAGCGGAAGCTCTAAAGGCTATCGGCCGCCTGGAAAAAACCTCAGGCCAGGGCCTCGGGCCTGCCAAAGCGCGTATCGCTGAAGTATTCAACCGGAACTACAGCCTGGAATTTGAGGAGGAAACCCCGCTGAGCAGCCGCATCATCTTCCCCCGTTCCGATTCGGAGTCCAACGGTATGGAGGATGTGCGGTTCGTCCGCTTCCGGGAGGGAGATAAAACGCTATTTCTTGGCACCTACACCGCATACAACGGAAGGGCTATTTACCCGCAGCTCCTCGAGACGGAGGATTTCCGCTCCTTCCGGATACGGCCCTTTTACGGCAAGGCGGCCGCCGGTAAGGGTATGGCCTTTTTCCCTGAAAAGATAAATGGAAAGTATGCCATGGTTGGCCGGCAGGATGGCCGAAACCTGACCCTGATGTATTCCGACAACCTGTATTTCTGGGACAGTTATGAACTGCTGCAGCAACCGCAGCGGGAGTGGGAGCTTCTCCAGATGGGAAACTGCGGAAGCCCGGTAAAGACTCCCCACGGCTGGCTGTTGCTCACCCATGCGGTCGGGCCCATGCGCAAGTATGTGCTTAGTTTCACGCTGCTGAGCCTCGACGACCCTTCCGTCGTTTTGGCTTCCCTGGGCCAGCCGCTGCTGAGCCCCAATGAGGAAGAACGGGAAGGGTACGTGCCGAATGTACTGTACACCTGTGGCATGATGCAACACCGGGAAAACCTGATCATTCCATACGCCATGTCGGACAGCTCCATCAGTTTTGCCGTGGTGGAAACGGAGGAGGTGATCAAGGCGCTTTTAACCTCGAAAAACAACAGGCCATGAAGGAAATGCTTTACGATAAGGGGAATTGCCCATATCCCGGTTTGGCTGGAACGGAATTCACCGGCGGCCGCCGATGTGGCGATAATGGTAAAATAAAACGAGGAAGCAGGATATTGGAACGGGCTGGTTTGGCTGTGGCAGCCCTGCCCTGCTTAAATCAAAAATCGCAAATCAAAAATCAAAAATCGCAAATCAAAAATCAAAAATCAAAATTCCTCCTCCCCCTTCTCCTCCTGCTCACCTGCTGTTCCACCCCCGAGCCGGCCTCCGAAGGCGATCTCCTGAACACCGCTCACCTGGAACACCTCTACCAGGAAGTTTCCATCGGAGACACCCTGATGGGCGTGGTGTGGATCTACTGCGAAGCCCCCGATTACCGCTTGGTGGGAGATGAGGATGAAGGCTTCACCTGCGTGGATGATGTGGCCCGCGCCCTGGTTTTCTATTGTCGGCAGTATCGTTCGTCACCTTCGGAGGCGGTCCTGGAAAAGGCCCGCCGTTTGGCCGAATTCCTGCTGTACATGCAGGCGGACAACGGTTACTTTTACAACTTCCTGATGCCCGGAAATGTCATCAATCGGGAGCATGCCAACAGCCGCGCTGTTCCCAACTGGTGGTCCTGGCGGGCCTTTTGGGCACTCTCGGAACTCAACCTGCTCGAGGCGGAAGGACTGGCGGGCCTTCAGGAGCGCAGCCGGCGGGCCATGGACGCCTTGTTGCCCGGCATCCGGCAGTTGTGCAGCGGACAGGAAGACATGGTTGAGGTGGAAGGTGTGAGCATTCCGCAGTGCCTTGCCCAAACCGGCGCCGACCAGGTGGGGGTGCTGATGGGCGGGCTGGCCAATTACTACCAGTTGCGACAGGAGGAAACGGTTCGGGAAACGATGCTCAATCTGGGGAACCTGCTGCTCGCCGTTCAGTTCGGCGGGCCGGAGGCCTTTCCTTTCGGCGCATTTATGAGTTGGAAAAACACCTGGCACGCCTGGGGAAACCTGCAGGCCTATGGCCTTTTACGTGCCGGGAGGGTGCTCGGACACGAACCGTTCATCCAGGCGGGGCTGAGGGAGGTGCAGTCGTTCTACCCCTATTGCCTGGAACAGGAATTCGTCAGCGGTTTTGAGGTTATACGCCCGGGAGACAGCCTTAAAATGCAGAACTACCGGCAATTCCCCCAGATCGCCTACAACATCCGGCCTATGGTGTACGCCGCTATGGAAGCCTATTCCCTTACCGGGGAGGCCGGATATGCCAGGGCTGCGGCACAATTGGCCGGCTGGTTTTGGGGCGCCAACCCCGCCGGCCGGAAAATGTACGATCCGGAAACCGGGCGCACTTTTGACGGTATTGGCTCTCCTGAGGAGGTGAACATTAACTCGGGGGCAGAATCCACTATTGAAGCCCTCTTGAGTATTCAGGCTGTTGCCGCCGAACCGGCCCCGCTCCGGGAACTGAAAACGATCATTTCCAGATATGAATAGAAAAAAATAATCACGGCAGGGCAGTCGTGTCACTATCTGTAACCAGCTAAAATCAAACAAAATGACAGACTATGCTTTCGATAAGATCGTGATAAAACCCCAGGATATTGACCTGGCGCACTCTCCCCTCCGGGGGCATATCAAAGAAGAAACCTATGTGCTGGGCGCTTTCAACCCGGGGATGTCCAGGCTGCCCAACGGCAACCTGATCCTGATGGTGCGGGTGGCCGAGGCGCTGCGCCAGCCCGTCTGGTCGAACAAGATCCACGCCATTCGCTGTAGCCCGGCGAAGGGATACGTCCTCGACGGCTATCCATTGGAGGAGGTGGATGCCTCTGACCCCCGAAAATTCCTGTTGAAACGATATTGCCCTGTTCCCGTTTTGGCCCTTACTTCCATTTCCTGGCTTTTGCCGGTAGAACTCGATGAGGAAGGCGATAAGGTCGTTCACATACACTACGACAAGGCCGTCGCGCCCCAGGCCAGTTTCCAGGAATATGGCATAGAGGACGCCAGGATCTCCCGGATCGATGGCGCGTATTACATGACGGCCTGCTCGGTGAGTTCAGAACGGCATTGCACCACCTTGTATCGGTCCGAAGACGGGTTGAACTACCGGTTGGAGGGCATCATCCTCGATCACCAGAATAAGGATATGCTGTTGTTTGAGGGAAAGCCCAAAGGGAAGTACTACGCATTGACCCGCCCCCTGGGCAGCGCCTTTTTTGCCACCAGCCCCGATGGAGGTTACGCTCCCGGGCCGTCTATCAACCTTGCCGTTTCACCGGACCTGTTGCACTGGAAACCGGTGGATGAGCCTTTTCTCCGCCCCCGGCAGAACGGACAGGCCATACTCAAACTGGGAGGCGGCTCTCAGCCCATCCTCACTCCTGACGGCTGGCTGATGTTGTTCCATGTTGTCGGTAAAAACGGACAAGTGGGTATCTATACCACCCACTGGGCGCTCCTCGATAAAGATAACCCGGTACGGGTGCTCAAGCTTGAGATGGGAAAGCCCCTCCTTGAGGCCAACCCCGCGCTAACGGCCGGGCTGAAAGAAATGATCTATCTTCAGGATGTGGTATTCACTACCGGTATTGTCGACGCAGGCGATCATTATATTGTGTCCTCCGGCGAGCTTGACCTCTGTTGCCGGATCACCTACATCCCGAAATCAGTTTTCAGGATTTGAGAAAAATAACCTTATGGCCGGAATAAAATTTGAAGGGGTAACCAAGCGTTTCGGGAAGGTGGAGGCGGTGAAGGACGTGAGCTTCCAGGTTAGAGACAAGGAATTCATGGTGCTCGTCGGGCCCTCCGGATGCGGCAAATCAACGCTCCTGCGTATGGTGGCCGGCCTGGAAGAGATCAGCAGCGGCAACCTGTACATTGGAGATGTACGGGTCAATGATATTCCACCCAAGGGCCGGGATATCGCCATCGTTTTTCAGAACTATGCCCTTTACCCGCACATGACGGCCTACCAGAACCTGGCCTTTGGGTTGAAGATCAGGGGGTTCAGCAAAAAGGAGGTAGAAAAAAGGGTGATGGAAGCGGCAAAAATACTGGACATCGAACCCCTGCTGAACCGGAAGCCCCGCGCCATGTCCGGCGGGCAGCGCCAACGGGTGGCTATCGGCCGGGCGATTGTCCGCCATCCCAAGGTATTCCTCTTTGACGAGCCTTTGAGCAACCTCGACGCCAAGCTGAGGGGGCAGATGCGGATAGAGATCGCCAAGCTGCACCAACGCCTGCAGACGACGGTTATCTACGTCACCCACGACCAGGTGGAAGCCATGACCCTGGGGCATCGGATCGCCGTCATGAACCATGGCAGGATACAGCAACTGGATACGCCCGACAGGCTCTATGCTCATCCCCGGAATTTGTTTGTCGCCGGCTTCATCGGCACTCCTCCCATGAATTTCATCGAGGGCAGGATAGTGGAGGAAAGCCAGCGCTTATTTTTCCTGGGGGAGGGCCAGGGTTTCCGGGCTAATGTCAGCAGCCGGCCCGAGCTGAGGCCCTATCGCGATAAGGAAGTGGTGCTCGGCATCCGCCCTGAGGACATTCACCTGCAAAAGCCTGCCGGTGCGGGGCAGTATGCAGCGGTAGACAGCAGGATACAGTTTGTGGAAAGGCTGGGCTACGAGGCCTTTGCCTTCTTCCTCCTTCAGGGCAGGCAGATGGTGGCTCGCCTCCAATCTGACGAGCCCGCCCGCCCTCAGGAGGAAGTTGAGTTTTTGTTCAATGTGGACAGGATGCACTTTTTTGACAAAGGCACAGAGGAGGTGATCACTGAATAAGGCGAGGTTGCAACCTCAGCTTTATTTCCACCTCAGTTCCAGTACCCGCTGGCCGGCGAGATACCCCTGACGCAGGCCTTCGTCACAATCCATTCGGTAGTGTACACCCAGGGGGATGCGGGAGTAGGCGTTTTCCACCGCCATCTCGATAAAGGTATTGAAAGAACGGGGAGCGCTGCGAAATTCCGTCCTTCCCTCGTGGCAATAGTCCGTGAAGGGGTAGTTGTAGCCGAATATATCGGTCAGTATCGCCGCTGCCGCTCCGCCGAAGCCGGAATGGCCGGAAGGATAGGCGGGGAACTCGGGAGACAGGCCTTCCTCTCCGGTGAAAGGGTGGTTCATGATCGTCTTCCACTCCGGGTCAATAACGCGGTTAATGTACTGCACCGGCCGCTCGTAGTTGTAAGTGTATTTGGAATACCAAACGGCAATTCCGGCGTCACAAAGGGCCATGCCCATCTTGGCGTACAACTCGAGAGCGGTTTCCAGTGATGGCTCCTCGATAGCTACCACCTGGTTGGCAATGGCGATCCACCGCCCGGCCGGCGTAAAAGTAACCTCGAAGAAATCGTCGCTCCAGAATTCGGCGATCCAGTGCCCTTCTTCGTCCTGCCCGCTTTTGATCCGGTTTACCCAGGCTTCCACTTCTTTGGCCTGGTTGTAGATCTGTGAACCCGGTCCTTCGCTCCATGGCAACGGAGGCCTGGCCAGAAGGTCATCAGGCCTCATGGCGAATGGGCGAACCTGCCCCCAGAAGGGAAACAGAGCCGGCGTGAAATTGGGGGTGGTGGGCTGCCATAACCCCGGCCCCTGCGGCGGTATATAACTGACAGGGCGCGGGTCAAGGTAGGCATTATGCCCGGCGGCATCGGACTCCGACCACTCGAAGACGGCTTCGGCAACGGCGATGCCGTAATATTTGGACCGGTTGAATACCTCAGTACTCAGTTCGGCGGCGAATTCTTCCTCAAAAGCCCTGTTCAGGTTGCGGATCTGTTCCCGGCCGTCGGCTCTTATATGTGGGTAGAACCGTTGAAACATGGCGCTGTACGCTGCATTAGCCACCGTCGGCCAGTGGTAAACCGCTCCGTATTCGGCACGGGGTATCGACAGGCCGGGGTAATATTTTGTTACAGAGAAGCGATCCGGCATTCCCGGGGTGGCGGCCTCATAAGCCGCCATGCCAATGTATCCAAGGGCGCGGGCAGCAGCCGGCGGCCGGTAGCCTGGCGCATAACGGTCAATTTCTTCAAATAACTGGAACCACCGCAGCGGCACCTCGGAGGAATACTCTTTGGCCGGCAGGGGCTCGTTGTTGGGAGATTCCCGGTCTTTTTCACAGGCAAAAATGCCGGCTAGAAGCATTCCCAGGACGAAAATTCTGAATAAATGGCTCATGGTCGTAGGAACAATTTGTTAGAAGATAGAAATTCTGTAGCGACGTATTCCTTTGGGCCCGGCTCGCTACTGGCGCGCTTCCCAAGGGAGGGACTGCTTTCATCCCGCCCGGGCGTGGTAGTGCTTCAGGGCCGATGAAGCAGCCGAAACAAATAGCTCTGGATCTTACAAAACGAGGGGGGCAGTGGCGTACATCCCGCCTTAACCGGTAGGCAGAACCGCCAATTCGATCTAACGGATTCTCCTGAGGCCGGGTTGCACCTTTAAAGAGAAAAATTTTTACTATGAAAAGTATGGTGAAGAAGGGCCGCCCGGGGATTTTTTTTCCGGAGGCGTCCAAAGTCAAAGCGTGATTTGTGCCTCACCCTTCACCCCCATGCGTATCAGGTTAATACGTTAACGTGAGCTTGAGAGCTGTTTTGGAACGCGCATGCCTGCCGCGAGGCGCGGCCTTGCAGGCAGGAATCTGCGCGGGTTCAGCGGGTTACGCGGATTGGGAAGTACAGGCGGGCGAGCGCTTTGCGGCCTCTTCGAGGCCTGCAAGGCGCTCCAAACCGCGCAAATCCGCCCAATATTGGCTGCGCGTACCCGGCGGCAAGCCCCCCAATCCGAGAAAACTCGCCGCATCCGCGCAAACCCGCGTTCCATCAAAAACGCTTGGCCCACTTTAACATTTTGACCTGATGCGCATGCTCTTCACCCCTCCTCAATCCTGCACCACCGGCGGCTCCAGCAGCTTGAAGAACTGGTCGAGCTTAGGCATGATGATGATCTCCGTGCGGCGGTTGAGGCTGCGCCCGCCCGCCGTCGTGTTGCTGGCCTTGGGCACGTACTGGGAGCGCCCGGCGGCCGTCATCCGTTCCGGCGCGACGTAGTAGTCATCTTGCAGCACACGGACTACCGAGGTGGCCCGCTTCACGCTCAGGTCCCAGTTGTCGGCCGTGCAGGAGTTGGAGATGGGGACGTCGTCGGTATGGCCTTCCACCATGATGTTCAGGTTATCGTGGTCGTTGACGACGGTGGCGATCTTGCCCAGGACGGAGTAGGCGGCCTGGTTGATGCGAGAGCTGCCCGACTGGAACAGCAGCTTGTCGGAGATCGACACGTGCACAAAGCCGCCCTTGACCTCCACCTGTATGTCTTCGTCGTCGATGTTGCTCAGGGAGCGTTTGAGGTTCATGACCAGGGCCAGGTTGAGGCTGTCTTTCGATTGTATTTTGGTGGTCAGGTCCTGGATGAAGGAGTACTGTTGCGTTATGTTTTCCAGCGACTTTTTGATGCTTTCCGCTCCGTCCTTATTCACGACGGAGAGGTCGGCCATGCGGTCCAGCAGGCTGGCCTGGGTGCTCTGGGCGTGCGCCAGCTGGGCTTCCAGCTGTTCGACCTGTTCATTTTTCGTGGCCAGCTCGCTTTCCAGGGCGGCCACCTTTTTTTTGTTGCAGGCGCTGAAGAACAGCAACGCCAGGCTGAGTAGCAGGGCTTGTAGTTTCTTCATAGAAGGTTGCTTGGTTAGTGTCTCTTATCAAACTGTTGCAGGCAAGGGTTTATTATGTTTTCTGCAAAACAGGAGCAATAACCTGCCGGGCCTGCCGGGTTTCCAGCCTGGCCCCGGTTTGGCCTACCCGGCAGCGCCTGCCTGCCGTTACCGCCAGGTAGGCAGGTTTATCGAAGATATGGGGTAGCGTCTTTGCATTTTTCCCGACAAAACCGGCAGGTTAACCTCCTGAAAAAGACAAATACGCCTACCTGATCCCATCAACCCATTTTATTTCCAGAACAAACCCGTCAAACACCTGGGCGAGGTACAGTTTTCCACCGTACCACAGGGCAGTGGAAGCGGCGCTGATCTCCTCTCCGTTGTTCTGGTACACCAGCTCCGCCTCCAGAGTGCCGGGAGCAATCCGGTACACCAGGCTGGGGGAGTGCTTCTTCTGTTTTTTGCTGTGTTTCAGAAACTTGAACAGGCAGGGGTGGGAAGTCGTCCAGAGGTAGCCTTCGTCGTCCTTGGTCAGGTTATCACCCATGATGATCTCCGTGGG